>CAVGSW010000015.1:0-18197 GCA_963631945.1 Flexilinea sp.
ACGAACCTCGAGCGCGCGATGAACGACCTGTGCGGAAATTCCTCTGTCGGGGGGGCGGCCCAAGGCGCGGAAACTAGCGAAGTAACAGCCGCCGACACCACCCAAATCCAAGGCACCTACGTCCGCCACCGGTAACCCACGCGCCCGCGCGCCCGCCAAAAGACTGGATTCGGAGCCGAAATCAAGCAAAAATCACGACTTTTTGGCAAAAAGACGTGCAAAACAGCAAAAATCAGCATAAAATCACGACTTTTAACGGATAACTTTACACTGTTGGAAATAAAAGTATCGAAAGTCGTGATTCATAGCTCAAAACAGTCAAAAATCACGACTTCTCTGACATTTAATGTCAAAAAGGTCGTGATTTTTATTAAAAATTTGCGGTTTTGCACGACCCGCCCGCATTTCCACAGTGTCATGTCAGGTGTGAAGGGTTTTCGCGGTGTTTTGCTTGATTTTGTGGGCGGGTGATGGTAGAATTAAGAAGCAAGTATTCGATTTTAGGAGTGAAGATGTTCAAGGATGGACTTGGGGAGAGCAGTCGGTTTGCGAGCTGCCACCCTGTTGTAAATATAATATTTTACGCCTTCGCGATTGGCATAACAATGTTTTCGCTCGACCCGGTGTTTCTGGGCGTGACGACGATTTTTGCGTGGGCGTATTCTATTTTGCTGAAAGGGCGAAAGACCCTCAAGGCGAATTTTTTATTCACGCTTCCGATACTTTTGATAATGACGGTTGTGAATGGGCTGTTTACGCATAATGGTGCGACCGTGCTGTTTTTCCTAAACGACAGCAGGATTACGCTCGAGGCGATTGTGTATGGCGCGGCGGCGGCGCTGCTTCTGTCGGCCGTAATCATTTGGTTCGTGAGCTTCAATGTTGTGATGAGCTCGGACAAACTCATCTATCTTTTCGGGAAGGCAGCTCCAGTGCTGGGGCTGACGCTTTCCATGATCTTCAGATTTATTCCACTATTAAAAAATAGATTTCGAGAGATAAAGGACGGGCAGGAGTGCATGGGGCGCCATGTCGAGAAAGGCCTGTTTGCGAAGACGCGTCAGCTGTGCAAGGAAGTTTCGATTCTCATTTCGTGGTCGCTGGAGGCTTCGATTGAGACTTCGGATTCCATGGAGGCGCGCGGCTACGGGCTCCGCGGCAGGACGAGTTTCCACCTGTTCAAAATGTCGCCGACGGATTACATGATGCTCGCGATTATTCTGGTGAGCGGCGTGATTGCAACGGTCGGCTGCGTGCTCGGCAAGACGAGCATTTACTTCTATCCTGTGATTAAGTTCGCAGAATGGGATGCGCTCAGAGTGCTGACGCTCATCAGCTTTGCGGTGCTCATGGCATCACCGATCATACTCGATATTGCGGGGGAAAAGAAATGGCAACAATTGAAGTTAGAAATTTAAGTTTTACATATCCGACTGGGGAAGCGAAGGCGCTGGACGACGTGTCGTTTGCGGTTGAACCTTCGGAGTTTGTCGTTGTGTGCGGCAAGTCGGGCTGCGGCAAGAGCACGCTGCTCCGTCAACTGAAGAAAAATCTCATTCCCTACGGAGAAAAATCAGGTGCGGCATACTACAATGGCGCGGACATTGCTGAGCTCGACGACCGTATGAATGCATCGGAAATCGGTTTTGTTCAGCAGAATCCTGATAACCAGATTGTGACGGACAAAGTCTGGCATGAGCTCGCGTTCGGACTGGAGAGTCTGGGGCTTGACAACCAGTCGATTAAGCGCAGGGTTGCTGAGATGGCGAGCTTCTTCGATATCCAGACTTGGTTTCGGAAGAACGTCAGCGAGCTTTCGGGCGGGCAGAAGCAGCTTCTGAATCTCGCTTCGATCATGGTCATGCAGCCGAAGGTTCTCATCCTCGATGAGCCGACTTCACAGCTCGACCCGATTGCGGCGAGCGAGTTTCTGAAGGTTATCTATAGGATTAACCGCGAGCTCGGCACGACGGTCATCATCTCGGAGCATAGGCTCGAGGAGCTGTTTACGATGGCTGACCGCGTCATGGTTATGGATGGCGGAAAGATTATCACGATGGATACGCCTTGGAATGTCGGCGATTTCCTCGCGGGCAAGAGCGAGGCGGACAGACACCCGATGTTCTACGGGCTTCCTGCTGTGATGAAGATATATTATAAATGTAAGACTAGCGGCGTGCCGGGCCTGATGAAGAATGGCGAGGAGATCGCGCCGCTTACGATTAGAGATGGCAGGCTGTGGCTGGAGCAGATCCTGGGCGCCCTGCCTGACGGCAAGCTGTCAACTGGGCAGGGCGGGCCAGCGTGCCAGCAACGGATGGCGCACACGGCTGGCACCGCCGAGTCGCGCACAGAAGCTGAGGGCGCGACTCGGCGCGCAGCCGCACGCGGCAAGCTCGGTAGTGCGGCTGCTGCTGGCCCGCAGCCCATCATCGAGGCGAAGAACCTCTGGTTCCGCTACGACAAAAACCTCCCCGATGTTCTTCGCGGCATGAACTTCGAAGTTCGCAGGGCTGAGCTATTCTGCCTCCTGGGCGGAAACGGCGTGGGCAAGAGCACGACCCTGAAAGCAGTCAGCGGCCGCCTCACCCCGCAATCAGGCTCCATCACTGTGGACGGAATCAAGGTCAAAAAGAGCAACTTGAAAGAGCTGTTCGGCGGCCGCCTAGCGATGGTCCCGCAGAACCCACAAGCGCTTTTCACTGAGATCTCAGTTGAAGAGGAACTGCTCGAAGCGGTGTATTACATCGACATGCCAGACGAGGTCAAAGCTGAGAAAATAGAAAATATGCTGAAACTGATGGAAATAGAGCATCTACGCAAAGCTCATCCTTATGACCTGTCTGGCGGCGAGCAGCAGAGGCTCGCGCTCGGTAAGATTCTGCTGCTCGAGCCGAAGATTTTGCTGCTGGATGAGCCAACGAAGGGCCTCGACCCGTTCTTCAAGATTACGCTCGCGGGCATATTCAAGAAGCTCACGGAGGCGGGCGTGACGATATTCATGGTTTCGCACGATGTCGAGTTCTGTGCGGAATATGCTGATAGATGCGCGATGGCATTCGACGGAGACATCGTATCGACGGGCAATCCGACGGATTTCTTCGCGGGAAATAGCTTCTACACGACGGCGGCGAACCGAATCGCGAGACATTGGTTCCCTGAGGCGGTAACTTGGGAGGAGGTGGCCGAATGGGTAGAATGGGCTACGACGACGCGCAATTAGCCGCCCACAAGAAGCGGACGCAGGTCTCGGCCATCATGATATTCGTGCTGATTCCGCTCACGCTCTGGGCCAGCGTCAAGTTTCTCGGCAACGCGAAATACATGGTCACGAGCCTTTTGGTCATCGTGTACACCATGTTGCCGTTCTTCATGATATACGAGAAGAGAAGACCAAAGGCGAGGGAAATCGTCCTGCTCGCTGTGATGACGGCGATAACGGTCTTTGCACATATAGTTTTTCACCTGGCGGCGGTGCCGATTGGAACGGCGCTCGTAATCGTTGCTGGGATTTCGATGGGACCCGAGGCTGGCTTCCTCGTAGGCGCGCTCGCAAGGTTCGTGTGCAACTTCTACCAGGGGCAGGGGCCGTACACGCCTTGGCAGATGTTCTGCTGGGGATTGCTAGGCTTTCTCGCAGGACTCGCCTTCAACAAAGTCACAGCCGAGCGTCTCACAATCGTCAAGGACAAGAAGCGCGAGAAAATCAGCGCAGACGGCACGCTATCGGCGCTCGCAGCACCAGTGCTCTGCCTTGCAGGCTTTCTGGTGGCGGCCTACATATCGTATTTGCTCGTGCCAGCTGACGATAACACGTTCTTCGGCTGGAGAGTATATGCGTTCGGGGCGGCTGGTCTGCTCGCAGGTGTGATTCTGCAGAGAAGACGCCTGCCGGTCAACAGCGTGACGATTACGATTTTCACGTTTGTGACGACCGTGATTTTGTACGGCGGCATCATGAACATGGCGACGATGTTCTACACGGTCGGCTACGACATGAGCTGGAATTCGCTGCGGCTGCTGTACATCTCAGGCCTTCCATATGACCTGACGCACGCAGCGCTCGCATCGGTGTGCATGTTCTTCATAGGCCACCCGATGATCAAGAAAATAGAGCGCATCAAAATCAAATACGGAATCTACAGATGATAAATAGATGATAAATATAAGGAGATTGAAAATGGCTGATTGTTTCGAAATGAAAACTGAGAATTTTAAGTTTTTCCAGCACAAGGACTGCGAGTTTTTCCCGTGCCATGCGACGAGCGACGTGGAGAACTTCAACTGCCTGTTCTGCTATTGCCCGCTCTATGCGCTCGGCGAAAACTGCGGCGGCAACTACGAAATCACTGAGTACGGCTTCAAGGATTGCTCAAACTGCCTCGTGCCGCACAAGCGCAGCAACTACGACTACATCTGCAGCCGCTTCCAAGACATCGTGGACCTCACCAAGCGCACCTCCGCCAAATAGCGCGAATGTGTATAACCTGAATTTTTGGGTATTATATAAGATACGCAAGCAGAAGGAGAAAAGAAAATGGAAATCGAACTGAAGTATTTCTTCGAGGATGAGGCCGCAAAGGGCGCGATCTTCGAGGATGAGGACATAAAGAAGTTCATGGACGAGGGCTCGGAGCAGGAGATTCCGATGCGCGCCCTTTACTTGGACACGGCAGACGGCAAGCTCAAGCAGCTCGGCATGGCTTTCCGCACGAGATTCGAAGGCAGTAAGTGCGTTGCGACGCTCAAGTGGAACGGCAGCGCCGAGGAAGGTCTGCATGTTCGCAACGAGCTGAACGTCTCGGTGGAGAACGATTTTGCTGAAAACCCGACTATCGACGTATTCAAGGGCAGCGAAGTCTACGAGGAAATCGAGAGCGCAATCGGCGCAGAGAAGCTCGTCCATGTCATGGAGATGGACTTCATGCGCAGGGAAGTTCGCGTGGACACAGGCGAGTCTATCAGCGTTCTGTCCGTGGACGAGGGCGAGATCAAGACCGCGAAGGGTAACGCGCCGATTCTCGAGCTGGAGATTGAGCTCTACACGGGCGACCAGGAGGATATGGTGGCGCTCGGCCGCAAATTAGAGGGAAAATACCATCTAAAGCAAGGCAATAAGAGCAAATACCAGCGCGGATTGGAAATTTTGGGCTTGATATAGAGCCCATTTTTCTTTTTCCTCGCATAAATTTCGATACAACTTGCGAATTGCGGGTCAAAAATGCGAAATTTGATGGAATTTTTCGCAAAAAACTCGATAATTTCTTTACTTTGAGGGTAAGAAGAGTTATAATGATAAGGATTATCATAGGTTTTAATACTTTTAGGAGGATATATTTTAATGAAAGCAACATTTATTTCGAGAGATAAGAACGCAGTTAAGTTTACGATGGAATTCTCTGCTGAGGAATTCGAGCAGGCGCAGATTAAGGCTTACCAGGAAGCGAAGGACCAGATCGAGATCTCTGGCTTCCGTAAGGGCAAGGCTCCTCGTAGCATAATCGAAAAGCACTACGGCGAGGGCGTTTTCTTCGAGGACGCAATCGACGCACTGTTTAGACAGTCATACGGCACAGCACTCGATGACCTTGACCTCGAGGTTATCGACACACCAGCAGCTGAATTCAGCAAAATCGCTAAGGGCGAGGGATTCACAGTTACAATCACTGTTGACTGCTTCCCAATCGTAGAAGTTAAGGATTACAAGGACGTTGAAATCGACAAGATTGAGCAGGAAGTTAGCGACGAAGACGTTGAGAACGAACTCAAGGCAGTTCAGAAGAGAAACGCTCGTCAGGTTCTCGTTGAGAGACCAGCACAGGAAGGCGACACACTTCTGTTCGACTACTCCGGATTCATCGGTGACGAGCAGTTCGAAGGCGGCACAGCTGAGAGACAGCAGCTCCAGCTCGGCTCCGGCATGTTCATCCCTGGCTTTGAGGAACAGCTCATTGGCGTAACTCCAGGCGAGAAGAAGGACGTTGTAGTTACATTCCCAGAAGAATACCACGCAGAAGACCTTGCAGGCAAGGAAGCAGTTTTCCACTGCCTCGTACACGAAATCAAGGAAGAGCAGCTTCCTGAACTCGACGACGAGTTTGCAAAGGACGTAAGCGAATACGATACATTGGATGAGCTGAACAAGGCTAACAGAGAGAGACTCGAGAAGTACGCTAAGCTCTCCTCAGAGAACCAGATGAAGGACGCAGCAGTTGAGAAGGTTATCGAGGCTAACGAGGTTGAAATCCCTGCTTCCATGATCGAAGACGAAATCGACCGCATGATCGGCGAGCTCAACCAGCAGCTCAGATATCAGGGCATTACTGTTGACCAGTACCTGCAGTTCACAGGCAAGACAACTGGCGAGTTCAGAGAAGAAATCAAGCCAGAAGCTGAGAAGGCTGTTAAGACGAGAATCATCCTCATGGGCGTTGTAGACGCTGAGAAGATTGACGTTTCCGAAGAGGAAATGGAAGAAGAGCTGAAGAACATGGCTGCTCAGTACCAGACAACTGTTGATCAGATGAAGGAAATGATCGGCGTTGGAAACCTTACTTACCTCAAGAAGGATCTGCAGATCAAGAAGGCAATCGACTTCATCTACGACAACGCTAAGATTAAGTAAGAATTTTTGTCTGAAAAGATTTATTAAAGAAAAGTGCGTGCCCGCGGAGCAAAATCTGCGGGCTATGTGTGAATTTTACTAGAAAAGGGGGCAAAAAACATGGCTTTGGTACCTTATGTAATTGAACAGACGAGCAGAGGAGAGAGGTCGTACGACATTTACTCCAGACTGCTGAAGGATAGAATTATTTTCCTCGGGGAGCAGATTGACGAGCATGTGGCAAGCCTTGTGGTTGCGCAGCTTTTGTTCTTGGAGGCGGAGGATCCTGAGAAGGATATCTGCATCTACATCAACAGCCCGGGCGGCTCGGTTACGGCTGGCATGGCGATTTACGACACTATGCAGTACATCAAGCCGGACGTTTCGACGATTTGCGTGGGAATGGCAGCGAGCATGGGCGCGTTCCTGCTTTCTTCGGGCACGAAGGGCAAGCGCTACGCACTGCCGAACGCTGAAATCATGATTCACCAGCCACTTGGCGGGGTGAACGGCCAGGCCGAGGACATCAAAATCCACGCTGAGTGGATCCTCAAGACTCGCGAGAAGCTGAACAGAATCCTCGCGCAGAACACGGGCAAGCCGATTGAAACGCTTGAACGCGATACGGATAGAGATAATTTCATGGGGGCAGAAGAGGCTTGCGAATATGGCCTCATCGACAAGGTAATTACGTCGAGATAGGGGGTACTATGAACAACTACGAAGATAAAGAGCAATTTCGCTGCTCGTTTTGCGGGAAGCCGCAGAGCCAAGTAAAGCGACTGGTTGCAGGACCAGGCGTCTATATATGCGACGAATGCATCAAGATATGCGCAGATGTCATCAAGCAAAAGCCAGAGGCGAATGCGGGTGCACCAGAAACGGGTGCATACAAGCTTCCGAAGCCGAAGGAAATCACTGACATCCTCTCCGATTACGTAATCGAGCAGGATGAGGCGAAGAAGGCACTTGCAGTCGCAGTTTACAACCATTATAAGAGAATCACGAGTGCGACGACGGACGATGACGATGTCGAAATCCAGAAGAGCAATATCGTTATGATTGGACCGACTGGTTCAGGCAAGACTTTGCTGGCGCAGACGCTGGCGAAGATTCTCGACGTGCCATTTGCAATCGCGGACGCTACGGCGCTCACGGAGGCTGGCTATGTCGGTGAGGACGTTGAGAACATCCTTCTCAAGCTCCTTCAGGCGGCTGATTGGGATATCGAGAAAGCTCAGAGAGGAATCATCTACGTCGACGAAATCGACAAAATTTCCAGACGTTCAGAGAATCCGTCCATCACGAGAGACGTAAGCGGCGAAGGCGTACAGCAGGCGCTGCTGAAGATCCTCGAGGGCACTGTTGCGAACGTTCCACCGCAGGGCGGACGCAAGCACCCGCATCAGGAATTCATCCAGTTCGACACGACGAACGTTCTGTTCATCTGCGGCGGAGCTTTCGATGGGCTCAGCAAGATTATTCAGCGCAGAATGGGCGAGAAGGTAATCGGTTTCAACTCCGAGATTAATTTGGACAAGCCAGACGAGTCGAAGCTTCTCTCGCAGGTTAGACCTGAGGATTTGCTGAAGTTCGGTCTTATCCCAGAGTTTATCGGAAGATTGCCTGTAATCGTAACGCTCGACGAACTCTCAGAGGATGCGCTCGTTAGAATCATTACGGAGCCGAAGAACGCGCTGCTCAAGCAGTACAGAAAGCTGTTCAAGTTCGACGGCGTTGAACTCGAGATCAAGGAAGATGCGATCCGTGCGATTGCCCAGAAGGCGCTCGAACGCAAGACTGGCGCAAGAGGTCTCAGAAGCATTCTCGAGAGCGCGATGACGAATATCATGTACGAGATTCCGTCGCGTGACGATATCAAGAAGTGCGTCATCACGAAGGATACGATTACGGAAGGCACGGAGCCGCTGCTCATCACCACTGATGCGAACGGCGCTGGCAGGGTGAGCCTTACGGACGGCTCAGGCGCTGCCAATGCCGAGGTAGAAGCCCCGGCTTCCTAATAAAAAATCTAGAAAATCATGGGCGGCTGCGGTCGCCTGTTTTCTATGGAGGACAGTTATGACCCAGAATATAACCATGCCATGCGTCCCACTCAGGGGACTATCGGTGTTCCCACGGACGATTCTCCACTTTGACATAGGCAGAGAGAAATCCGTCAAGGCACTGGAAACAGCCATGACAACAGACAAAATGCTATTTTTAACCTCGCAAAAGGACGACAACGTGCTGCTGCCGACGCCAGACGATTTCTACGAAATCGGAACGGTCGTAAGGGTTAAGCAGATGCTGAAAGTCCACGGCGACGCGGTTCGCGTGCTCGTCGAGGGCAAATACCGCGCGAAGTTAGAAAATGTAATAATGGACGACCCATATCTCCTTTGCGAAGTATCAGAAGTCGATGTAATCCCAGCGGATCCAGCCGAGCCAGAGGTTCAGGCGATGATGCGCCTGGTTCTCAACGCGTTCGATGAATACGTTTCGCTTCTTCCGAACGTGAAGGACGATGTTTACGATTTGATTTGCTCGATTAAGGAGCCAGATATCCTGTGCGACACGCTTGCAATGCAGCTCGATATCAAGCTTTCGCTCAAGCAGGAAATCTTGGAAGAGGCGGATGTCAAGAAGCGCCTCGCCGTCCTGAACCGCATACTGCTCGAAGAAACGCAGATTATGCGCCTCGAGAAGGACATCAGCGAGAAGGTCCAGGAGAGCGTCAAGCAAAATCAGAAGGAATACATTCTGCGCGAGCAGATGAAGGTCATCCAGGACGAGCTCGGCTACGGCGAAGAAGCCGCAAGCGAGGCCGCAAGATGGCTTGAGGAACTTGAGAAGCTCGAGCTCCCAGAGAAGATCACAGACAAAGTCAAGAAAGAAATAAATAAATTCACAAAGATGGTCCCGAATTCTGCGGACAGCGGCGTAATCCGCAATTACGTGGAGACGATACTCGCGCTCCCGTGGAAGACATCGCAGAAGACGAACTCCGACCTGAAGAAGGCGGAGAAGATTCTGAACGAAGACCATTACGGACTCGAGAAGGTCAAGGAGAGAATCCTCGAATATCTCGCCGTAGTTCACCTGAACAAGGCAATCAAGGGCCCAATCATCTGTCTCGTAGGTCCTCCAGGAGTCGGCAAGACTTCGATTGCAAAGTCGATTGCAAGAGCGACTGGCAGGGATTTCGTGAGAATGTCGCTGGGCGGCGTCCGCGATGAGGCGGAAATCAGGGGCCACAGAAGGACATACGTCGGCGCAATCCCGGGCCGAATCATCAACTCGATCAAGGACGCCGGCTCGAACAACCCGGTGTTCCTGTTCGACGAAGTTGACAAAATCGGCGCGGATTTCAAGGGCGACCCAGCATCCGCACTGCTCGAAGTCCTCGACCCAGAGCAGAACAAGGAATTCACGGATCACTTCCTAGAGATTCCGTTCGACCTTTCCAAGGTAATGTTCATCACGACGGCGAACACGGTTGAGACGATTCCGCGCCCGCTGCTCGACAGAATGGAAGTAATCGAAGTTTCTGGCTATACCGAGGAAGAAAAGGTCAAGATCGCTCAGAAATACCTCATCCCGAAGCAGCTGAAAGCGCACGGACTCAAGCCGAAGAACTTCTCAATCAGCGAGAAGACGCTCCGCGACCTCATCAATTACTACACGAGGGAATCCGGCGTTCGTAACCTCGAGAGAGAAATCGGCAGCCTTTGTCGTAAGGTAGCTCGCAAGATTGTCAGCAAGAAAGGCACATCGTTCAAAATCACGCCTGCTGGCCTGGAGAAATACCTCGGCAAGAAACGCTACCATTATGATATAGTTGAAGGCGAAGGCGAAGTCGGCGTAACGACCGGCATGGCTTGGACGCAGGTTGGCGGCGATACGCTCTTTATTGAGACGGCGCTCGTGCCTGGCAAGGGCAAGATTCAGCTCACTGGCCAGCTCGGCGATGTAATGCAGGAATCTGCACAGGCCGCAATCACGTTCATTCGCTCCATCGCTGGCAAGTACGGCATAGAGGATTTCCACGAGAAATACGACCTGCACGTGCACGTTCCAGAGGGCGCAGTTCCGAAGGACGGCCCGTCGGCTGGCGTAACGATGTTCACATCCGTAATGTCTGCGCTCACCGGCACTCCAGTGCGCAAAGACGTTGCAATGACTGGCGAAATCACGCTTCGCGGCAAGATTCTACCTGTTGGCGGAATCAAGGAAAAAGTTCTCGCCGCACACAGAGCGGGAATCAAGACAATCCTCCTGCCAGCTGAGAACGAGGCGGACATCGAGGACATCCCACAGAGCGTTCGCAAAGAGCTTAATTTCGTGCTTCTAAAAAATGCTGAAGAAGCTTTGAAATATGCTATGGAAAAATGATAGGAAATGTAGTATGATTATAAGGAAAGCAGAATTAGAGACCGTCGCGGTGAAGAAAAGCGGCTACCCAGAGGATAATCTGGCGGAAATCGCTTTTGCTGGAAGGTCGAATGTCGGCAAATCGTCGCTTCTGAATCTTCTCACAAACAGAAAAAGCCTCGCGAGGGTTTCTGGCTCGCCGGGGAAGACTCGGACGATAAATTTTTATCGGATAAACGACGATTCTGGCAGAGAGTTCAGGATAGTTGACCTGCCGGGCTATGGCTATGCGAAGGTCAGCAAATCGGTGACTGAGAACTGGGGCGGAATGATGGAAGAATATTTCCAGAACCGCCAGGGGCTGCGCAAGGTCGTGCAGCTCGTAGATGTGCGCCATGCGCCATCGGCTCAGGATATCCAAATGTACGATTATCTCAGGCATTACGGCCTCGACGGGCTCATCGTAGCCACGAAGGCGGACAAGGTTTCCGCCAACGAGCTTGCCAAGTGCCTCAAGGTGATTAAGACGACTCTGAAGCTTGGCCCAGATGATACAGTTATTCCTGTGAGCGCCCTCAAGCGAAAGGGCCACGACAATCTCCTCGCCGAGATTGAGAAATTGTTGGAGGAATAGATGCAATTTTTCAGTTGGACATTTATCAGAGGCAGGCTCAAGGCGATTGTGAGCATGATGAAGGACAAGACCGTGCCGCTGCGCAAAAAAGCGCTCGTCATATTCGGTCTCGTGTACCTCGTGCTTCCTGTGGATCTCATTCCGCCTGTGCTGTTTCCGTTCGGTTTTCTGGACGACCTCGTCCTCTGGATCTGGATCATCTGGCACCTGAAGGACACGCTCGACGAGTACTGGATCGGCGAGAAAGCCGTTGATTATTCCAAGAATTTCAAAGGGAAAAATATTATCGAAGGCGTTGATTTCACCGTAGATCACGACGGAAAGGATATAGATGATGGAAAATAACCAAATGGGCAAGATTTTATTTACTGGGGAGCAGATTTCCCAGAGAGCTCGCGAAATCGCTGCACAGATTGACCAGGATTATGCGGGCGAGCAGGTTTATCTCGTTGGAACGCTGAAGGGCGCCATTATGTGGATGGCCGAGCTCATGAAGTATATCACGCTCGACACGGAGATCGATTTCGTCGCTGCTTCGAGCTACGGCTCGGGCATGAGCACGTCGGGTGTTGTCAAGATCAAGAAAGACCTCGACGGCGACATCTACGGCAAGAACGTCATCATCATCGAGGACATCGTGGACACTGGCACGACGCTGAAGTACCTGAAGGCGCACCTCGCTGACAGAAACCCGAAGAGCATCAAGATCTGCACGCTGCTCGACAAGCCTGAGAGAAGGCTCGTGGACCTCGAGGCGGATTACGTCGGCTTCCCGATTGAGAACCTTTTCGTAATCGGCTACGGGCTGGACTACGACCAGAAGTACAGGAACCTTCCTTATATCAGCTACCTGGAAGGCTAGACTGCATAAAATGTTAGAATATTAAATCCTCCGCGTGCTTGAAATGTCTGGCGTGCAGGGGTTTTGATAGAATAAATAAATTAATAATTTTAATTAAAGGAGATACAAAAATGGCATACGAAGTAAAAATCGGATTATCAAACAAGCACCTTCATTTAAGCGAGGAGCACATCGAAGCACTGTTCGGCAAGGGACATCAGCTTACACCAACGAAGCCGCTGGTACAGCCTGGTCAGTTCGCTTGCGAAGAGAAGGTTGACATCGTTGGACCGAAGAACACACTCAAGGGCATCAGAGTTCTGGGACCTGCTAGAAAAGAAACTCAGGTTGAGCTCGCTATGACTGACGCTCGTACAATCGGCATCAAGGCTCCAGTTAGAGAGTCTGGCAAGCTTGAGGGAACTCCTGGTTGCAAGATTATCGGACCTTGCGGCGAAATCGAAATCGACCACGGCGTAATCGTTGCTCTCCGCCACGTTCACCTCAACGACGAGCAGGCTGCTGAAGCTGGCGTTAAGGACGGCGAAGTTGTTAGCATCAAGATCGAAGGCGAAAGAGGACTTATCTTCGACAACGTACTCGTTAGAGCAGGCGCTAAGCACGAGAGAGAAGTGCATCTCGACACTGACGAAGGAAACGCAGCTGGTTGCGGTCCTGACACAGTTTGCACAATCATCAAGCACTAAGGTTTTGACATGGGGTAAATGCCGTCTTCAAGGCGGCACTTGCCCTTAATTTCTAATTGCATAAACTAAAAAGGGTATTAAATTAGTGAGAGATTAAGGAGAGATTTTTTGATGAAAAAAGGGAATGCGCTGCTTTCAGTAGTGGCAGTTGTGACTATAACTGTTTTTCTTGTTACGTTCTCCCTGAATTTGGTCGTGCGCTCGTCCAGCGTGTATGCGTTCTATTTCAACGACTCGAGCGTAGTTTCGAATCTGTATGTGGACATCACCAATGGCGATTTCGCAAAGGGAATTTCGGGCTTCTTCAACTCGTGGATGCCGGACGAATTCCAAATTTACGAAGATACAGGGTATGACTTGCAGGGTGTTTTCGACGAGGAAGACAGCGATTGTATGATGATTATCAAGAAAATCGTGGACATCAGCCTGCTCGCGTGCGTGCTGAGTCTCATTGCTACGATCGCGATTTACTGGTTTATGATCAGGAACGGCGAGAAGAAAAAGCTTCGGATAGCGTTCCACACGGCGTTCGGAATCGGGCTTGTGTATACGATTGCGGAGGCGGCTGTGCTGCTTTCCAACAGGGGCAGGGACTGGCTCATCGGCCTGATTGGCCTGCCGACATTGCCAGAGGATTCGAACCTCTTGGTTGTGCTCGGGCACGAATTCCTGCCGACGGCGATTGTTTTCTTGATTATTTACACGGTGATTATTTTCTTAGTTGCGTTCTACGCTAACTACAGATTGACGAAACCACCGAGAATTTTCTATTAATTTTATTTGCATAAATTTGTTTGAGAGAGGGAAAAAAATGAGCTATCAAGTTGATTATCACATTCATTCATGCTATTCGGACGGGACGATGACACCGGTGCAGCTGGTGCAGAAGTACAAAGAAGCTGAATATGACATAATTTCGATAACCGACCACGACGGAATCGGCGGGCTGAAGGAAGCCTCGATTGCGGCGGAGGCTCTTAAGATAAAGTTCGTGCCGGGCGTTGAGATTTCAACGAAGCACGAGTTTACGGTTGAGGCGCCAGCTGATAGCGAGGACGCGCAGCCGCAGTCATATAGAGTTGGAATTCACCTGCTCGGATACGATTTTGACCCAGAGAACGAGGCACTGGTAGCAAGACTGAACGAGCTGAAGGCTTTCCGCAAGGAGAGAAATGCGCGCCTTGCTGATAAGCTCGCCGAGATGGGCTACGAAATCGATATGAAGGCGCTCGAGGGCAAGAGTGCTGGCGGATACGTAGGCAAGCCGAACATCGCGCGCGAGCTCGTTGCGAGAGGCTATGCGAAGGATTTCCGCGATGCGTTCGACAGAATCCTCGAGTCGGATGAAATAAAATCGATTCCGAAGAGCAGAGTTTCAACTGTCGAAGCGATTGAGCTCGTGACGAATGCGGGCGGAATGCCTGTAATCGCGCACCCTGCGAAGATTCGCGGTATGGGCGAGCGCGGAAGCGATGAATTCTGGAGGAACATGGACGCGCTGATTGCTGGCCTCAAGAAGGTCGGCCTCAAGGGCGTTGAATGCTATCATCCATCTCACAGCGAGGAAGAACGCTGGAAGCTGTTCAAGATAGCGTCGAAATATCATTTGCATATAACTGAAGGTTCAGATTTTCACGGAGAGGAGAATGCGAAATGAAGGTAAAGTTTTGCGGAGCATCCACGGGCGTAACAGGCTCGTGCCATCTGATTTCAACGGCGAATCACAAGGTTTTGCTCGATTGTGGGCAGTTCCAAGGCGGCAAGGAAATGGACAAAATGAACGAGGAAGCTTTCCCGTTCGACCCTGCCGAGATTGAATGCGTTATCTTGAGCCACGCTCACATCGACCACTGCGGCAGAATTCCTTTGCTGGTTAAGCGCGGGTTCAGAGGCCCAGTTTACTGCACGGACGCGACGGCGGACCTGCTGGAGGTAATGCTTCGCGACAGCGCATACATTCACGAGAAAGACGCTGAGTGGCAGACAAAGAAAAACCTCAGAACTGGCAAGCCAGCTGTAGAGCCGCTCTACACGATTCAGGATTCCGAGCAGGCGCTCAGCCTCGTTAAGCCGATTCTCTACGATCAGCTCGTGCAGATCAACCCTGACATGAAGATCGTATTTAACGATGCGGGTCACATCCTCGGCTCTGCAATCACTGAGCTCTGGATTACGGAAGACGGCGCGACGAGCAAACTCGTTTTCTCGGGCGACCTCGGCGTAATCAACAGACCGATTCTACGCGACCCTGTCAAGATTAAAAAAGCCGATTTCCTCATAATGGAGACGACATATGGCAACCGCCTGCACCCAGAGAACTCGACGAGCATCGATGAGCTCATCGCCATCACGCTCAAGACGGTTAAGCGCGGCGGAAGCGTTATAATTCCTTCGTTTGCGGTTGGCAGAACGCAGGAGCTCATCTATCAGTTCAACATGTTCTATGAGCACCATCCTGAGTATGCGGACGTGCTGGGCAAGGTTAACGTTTACATCGACAGCCCGATGGCAACGACCGCAACGGAAGTTTTCAAGAAAAATGCTCAGGTCTTCGATGAGGAGACGAAGGCGTATATCCTCAGCGGTGACCATCCGCTCGACTTCCCGAACCTCAAGTTCACGCGTAACACTGCGGACTCGCAGATGCTGAACACGGATAAGTCGGCGAAGATCATAATTTCTGCGAGCGGCATGTGCGAAGCTGGCAGAATCCGCCACCACCTGAAACATAACCTTTGGGACAGCAGAAACAGCATCGTATTCGTTGGATACCAGGCTGAGGGAACGCTCGGCAAGCTGCTCGTTTCTGGCGCAAAGGAAGTTAAGCTCTTCGGCGAACCTGTAATGGTCGGCGCAGAGATATATAATTTGGAGGGTTTCTCGGGCCACGCAGACCAGAAGGGGCTTCTCGACTGGCTCGGCGGTTTCCAGAAGGAGCCGAAGCACATTTTCCTCGTTCACGGCGAGACTCAGTCGAAGATCGATTTCGCCGCTAAGGTCAAGGAAGTGTTCGGCTATGACCCGATCGTCGTAAACGGCAACACGGAATACGACCTCGGAACCGGCGAAATCCTCAGCAAGGAGGAAATCGAGCGTGACGAGTTCGACGAAGAGGACATCGAGAACCTCAAGGGCAAGCTTTCGTCAATCAAGGGCGAAATCGAGACTGTGCTTGCGAGCGCTCAGAACGCTGTTTCCAGCAACATCTCCGCCGACAAGCTCACTCAGATAAACAACATCGTGCAGGAGCTGGAGAAGGCCTCGCTCAACCTCGGTGCCTCCGTACTCGCCGAAGACCGCGACCCCCGCCCTTTAAGTGAACAGAACTAAAAATGAAAAATCCGCTCTGCGTAGCAACGCAGGGCGGATTTTGGCTTTTCCAATTCCTATTTGTCGAGGGAGTCGCGGATTTGTTTCAGGACGTCGAGGGTCTGCTCTTCGACGGTTGGCTCGGCTGGGGCTTCCTCTTCAGCAGGGGCTTCTTCGTCTGGTTTCAGCTTCTGCAGGTCGTTGAAGAGGCGCATGATCGAGAAGATTACGAGCGCGGTGATGAGGAAGATGATGATGGCCTGGATGAAGTTACCAATCATGATCCTCGCATCGCCGAACGTGATGCAGAGTCCTGTGAAGTCAATTCCGCCTGTGATTACGCCGATGATTGGCGTGATGATGTCGCTAACGAGCGAGTTTACAATCGATGTGAACGCGCCGCCGATGATGATGCCGACAGCCATGCTCATTACGTCGCCGCGAGCGGTGAACTCCTTAAATTCCTTGATAAAGTTTTTCATAATTTTTCTAGCTCCTTTTCTATTCTTGTCCACGGGAAGCCGACAACGTTGTCGTAATCCCCTTCGATGTGGTCAATATACTTTCCAAATGTGCCCTGAATTGCGTATGCGCCAGCCTTGTCATAAGGCTCGTCTGTATTAATATACGCCTCGATTGCGGCTGGGTCAACCTCGTTCATGAAGACCTTCGTTACTTCGACGAAGACGCGAGCGTGTTCGCAGCCTGCCTCGAGAAGGGCGCAGCCTGTCGCTACATAGTGCGTGTCGCCTGAGAGGCTGGTGAGAATTCTGCGAGCGTCGTCCTTGTCATGCGGCTTGCCGATTATCTCGTCCTTGTAGACGATCGTGTCCGCCGCGATGATGATCGGCGAGCCCTGCCCGTGCTCCGCGAGGTACTTCGCCTCGACGGCCTTGGCCTTCTTGAATGCGAGGAACATGACCGTCTCGCGCATTCCGCTGTGCAGCGGCATGTTTTCTTCGATATCCGCTGGGCAAATTACGGGCTCATAGCCGTGATTCCTCATCATCTCGATGCGGCGCGGAGAACCCGATGCCAGGATATATTGTCTTTCTCTATTCATATTTTCAGCTTTCTTTGTAATATTGCGCCTCGCGAAATGCCGAAGCTTTCGCTTGCTCTAACATTATCGCATATTTTCCGCAAAAAGAAAACCACAAAAACAAATAAACACTATATTTTCACATAGATAAGAAGGCAAAATTATTTACAAAAGGCTGAAAATGTGGTATCTTATTATGATGGGTTAGCTATGTAGATAGCGGAGATATAGAAGATGAAAAAGTTAGCAATTTACGTTATGAGGTTTGGCCTCAGTTTGATATATGCCGTGCTGAAGCTGTTTCCGACACAGCCGGGCAAGGTGCTGTTCCTGAGTCGGCAGAGCGACAGCCTGTCGCAGGACTTTCGGATGCTGGCGGACGAGCTCGAGAGCAAATCGGATATTAAGATCGTCGCGATTTGCCACAGGCTCGAGGGCGCAGGCGGCATGGCGAGCATGATTGCGTTCGCAAAGTCGACGCTCGCGAGCATGTACCACCTTGCGACATCGGAGGTCTGCGTGCTCGATGCATACTGGCCAGCGGTTTCGATACTGAAGCACAAGAAATCGCTGACGGTTATTCAGATGTGGCACGCACTTGGCAAGATTAAGCAATCTGGCTACCAGACGCTCGGCAAGGAATCGGGCAGAGGCGAGGAAATCGCTCATCTGATGAAGATGCACGA
>CAVGSW010000016.1:0-17305 GCA_963631945.1 Flexilinea sp.
GTGGAGCTTTTTGCTCATGAAAATGGAATTTCGATTAGGGAGGCACTAGATATTTTCTATCGTTCGGAGCTGTATGTGCTGATGAGCGAGGGACTTTCCGATATGCATTGCAGAAGTGACGAGTATCTGGTTGAAGAACTCACTGAGGAATGGAAGAAATACAGATAAAATATTAGCTATTTATTGACTTTTTGGGCGAAATTGGATAAAATATTAGCTATGATAGAGATTGATAGAAAGACGCCGAGCGAGATTCAGCTCGATATGGCGGAGAAAATTAGGAGTATCAGGAAGAGAAAGGGGCTTTCGCAGGAGAAGCTTGCGAAGAAGTCGGGTGTGAGCCTTGGCTCGCTCAAGCGGTTTGAGTCGAGCGGGGAGATTTCGCTGCGTTCGCTCATCAAGATTTCGATTGCACTCGGCATCGACGACGAGCTCATTCACATCTTTGAGAACGTGCCTTTCTCGAGCATAGAGGAGATTATCCGTGAACAAGGTAAGTAAGCTGCAGGTCCTCTATGAGGACAGAAATGTTGGAACGCTGGCACTTTGTCAGAAGCATCTTGCGGCGTTTCAGTATAGCGACGAGTGGATTGCTGAAGGGTTTTCGATAAGCCCATTTTCGCTTCCGCTTGACAAGGAAGTACACATCCCGCAAATTTTGCCTTTTGACGGGCTGTTTGGCGTGTTTGCTGATAGCTTGCCAGGTGGCTGGGGACGGCTACTTGTAGACAGATTGCTGAGAAGGCACGGAATCGAACCGCTGGAGATAAGCAGTATTGAGAGACTCGCAATAGTCGGAGGCTCTAGCATGGGAGCACTCCAGTATGTGCCAACGCTTGAACTTGGCGAGGAAAATAAGCTGAGCAACCTTGACGAAATTGCTGCGGAATGTAGCAAAATTCTTTCCACGGACAAAGGTAATGTTGCTTGCGAGGAAGATTGTAGCGGGAACTTGGATGGACTTTTCAGCTTGGGTGGATCGTCTGGCGGTGCGCGTCCGAAGATTTTGACTGAGATTGATGGACAGGACTGGATAATCAAATTCCCTGCGCTTGAGGATAGTCCAGAAATAGGCTTGCAGGAGCTTGAATATGCGCAGTGTGCTCGTGCCTGCGGTATAGAAATGGCTGAGACGAAGCTGTTTGCTTCTAAGAAATGCAGCGGATATTTTGGGACAAAGCGGTTTGACAGAATCCTTGATGAGAAAGGAAATGTTAGGCGGGTTCATGTGATATCTGCCGCTGGACTTTTGGAAACTTCGCAGCAGGATTTGGCTTTGGATTACGATGTTTTGATGAAGGCGTGTCTAAAGCTGACGGATGATTTCGCCGAGGTGGAGAGGCTTTATCGGTTGATGTGCTTCAATGTGTTCGCTCATAATCGGGATGACCATGCGAAGAATTTCAGCTTCTTGTATGATGAGGCGGAGAGCCGTTGGAAATTTGCGCCTGCGTATGACCTGACATATAGCAATTCGCTCTTTGGCGAGCATGCGACGAGTGTGCACGGCAATGGCAGGAATCCTGGCAAGGATGACTTGCTGGCGGTTGCAGCCCAAATCGGCATGGAGAAAGCTCACGCAACAGCGATAGCTGATGACGTGCGGGATTGCGTGAACGAGCACTTGGGTAAATATTTGAAATAGAGGAGTATAGATAATGGAGAACGAAATGAGGGATGTTGTTGCGGCGCTGGTGTGGGATGGCGATAGGTTTATGATTTGCCAGAGACCGGCGCATAAGGCGAGAGGACTGCTCTGGGAGTTTGTCGGCGGCAAGGTTGAGCCAGGAGAGACAAAGGAAGAGGCACTGATTCGCGAGTGCCACGAGGAGCTCGATGTGACGGTGGAAGTTGGCTCGGTGTTCATGGAGGTTATCCACGAGTATCCGGACATCAAGATTAAGCTGACGCTTTTCAATGCGAAGATCGCTGAGGGCGAGCCGAAGATGCTTGAGCACAACGATATTCGCTGGATTACGACTGACGAAATCCCGCAGTATGCGTTTTGCCCAGCGGACACAGACATCCTGAGCAGACTGATTGCGGAGCACGCAGGAGACGCAAAGTAAAATTTTGAAAAAATCCATTGAATCGCGGGCGGTTAGGGTGTATAATAAATTGTTTGAATTTGTTAATTAATAAAAAAATACATGGAGGACAGAAATGAAAGTTTTAGTTATCAACTGCGGAAGCTCTTCATTGAAGTATCAGATTCTTGATATGACAAACGAGAATCTGCTTTGCAAAGGCTTGGTAGAGAAGATTGGTATCGAAGGTTCCGTTATCGGACACGAGAAGATCGGCCAGGAAAAGATCAAGAAAGAGATCCCTATGAAGGACCACAAGGACGCAATCGCACAGGTTCTGGCTATGATCCAGGATCCAGAGCAGGGCGTAATCAAGTCAATGTCAGAGCTCGGCGCAGTAGGCCACAGAGTTGTACACGCTGGAGAGAAGTACGCTTCTTCAGTTCTCATCACAGAAGACGTTATCAAGGCACTCGAGGAGTGCGTAGAGCTGGCACCGCTTCATAACCCACCTAACCTTTTGGGTATCGCTGCTTGCCAGGAGCTTATGCCAAACACTCCAATGGTTGCAGTTTTCGATACAGCATTCCATCAGACAATGCCTGCAGAATCCTATCTGTATGCACTTCCATACGAGTATTACACAAAGTACGGAATCAGAAGATACGGCTTCCACGGAACTTCCCACAAGTATGTTGCTGAGAGAGCATCCCAGATTCTCAACGTAGCACTTGACGACCTGAAGATCATCACTTGCCACCTCGGAAACGGCGCATCCGTATCCGCAATCAAGAGAGGTAAGTGCATCGACACATCCATGGGATTCACTCCACTCGAAGGTCTCGTAATGGGAACTAGATGCGGCGACATCGACCCAGCTATCGTTTCCTACATCGCTGACAAGGAAGGTCTCTCTGAGGCTGAGACAAACACAGTTCTCAACAAGAAGTCTGGCGTACTCGGTATTTCCGGCGTTTCCAGCGACTTCAGAGACATCGAAGAAGCTGTTGCAGAGGGCAATGACAGAGCTGCTATGGCACTCAAGGTATTCGCTCACAAGGTTAAGTTCTACATCGGCGCATACATCGCTGAGATGAACGGCGTAGATGCTATCGTATTCACTGCTGGCGTTGGCGAAAACGACGTAAGCATGAGAGAGATCATCTGCAACGAGATGGGTAACCTCGGCATCAAGCTTGACCCAGTCAAGAACAAAGTTAGAGGCAAAGAGACAGTTATCTCCATGGACGACTCCAGAGTTAAACTTCTCCTCATCCCAACTAACGAAGAGCTCATGATTGCTAGAGACACTTACAACATCGTAACTGGCCTCAAATAATATAAATAGTAGAAATTTGCGGTGTTTTGTAGAGATAAATCACGAAAAATCGAAAATTTTTGTTGACAAACGGGGATAATTCAGTATATACTCTAATAGTTGACGATTTATAAGATTTATATACAGGATTAACCACGAGGGAGGTGTTACGATATGGCAGTACCTAAGAGAAAAACTTCTAAGGCAAGAAGAGATAAGAGAAGATCACCGAACATGAAGAAGAGCGCACCTGGACTTTGCATTTGCCCACAGTGCCACGAGCCAAAGCTTCCTCATAGAGTTTGCCCGAACTGCAACTACTATGACGGAAAAGAAATCGTAGCTGAAGCTTAATTTCATACGGAATCACATTAACGGCAGACATTTTTAGTTTGCCGTTTTTTCTTAAAAACTTTTTGATTTTGCTTGAAATGGGCTGGGCAAATTGTTATAATAAATTTGAGAAAATTATTAAAGAGAACTGCTTTTTGCAACTGACGGAATTGCGGGTTACCGCGGGGGAGCAAGAAGTGTAAATGTCGACCGTCTGGGCATATTCGTTCCCTTGTTTTGGGGAATGAGTGTGTCCTTTTTTAGTTGGAAAATCAGGGCAGGCGGCAACTAGTTAATAGGTAAAAAAATAAGAACTGGAGGACAGCATTATGAAAAAAGTAGGAATCATCATGGGTTCGGATAGCGACCTTCCAATCGCGGAGAAGGTGGCGGACAAGCTCGCAGAGTACGGAATCCCATATGAGGCACATGTATATTCGGCACACAGAACGCCAGAGGAGGCTACGGCATTTGCCAAGAATGCCAAGGCAAACGGCTTCGGGGTGCTCATTTCGCTCGCAGGCAAGGCAGCGCATCTTGGCGGTGTAATCGCTGCAAACACGACGCTTCCGGTAATCGGCGTTCCTATCAAGTCATCGCTTGAGGGCATGGACGCACTGCTTTCGACAGTTCAGATGCCGCCAGGAATCCCAGTTGCGACGGTTGGAATCGACGGAGGAGCAAACGCTGCAATCCTCGCTGCAGAGATTTTGGCAGTGGGAGATGATGAGCTTGCTGAGCTTATCGCAAGGAAGCGCGAAGAAGCAAGACAGACAGTGCTCGAAAAGAATGCGAAGGTTGAGGCAAAGCTTAATTGTAAGTAGGAGGTACACATGAACAACAATTCGAAATCTGACAGCTACGCAAAGGCGGGCGTTGACATCACAGCGGGTTACCGTGCTGTGGAGCTGATGAAAGAACATATTGCAAGGACGATGACGAGCGGAATGCTCGAAGGCATCGGAGGATTCGGCGGACTGTTCGAGCTTGACATGACTGGAATCACCAAGCCAGTGCTCGTTAGCGGCACAGACGGCGTAGGCACGAAACTCAAGCTCGCATTCCTTATGGACAAGCACGACACGGTTGGCATTGACTGCGTTGCAATGTGCGTGAACGACATTATCTGCTGCGGAGCAAAGCCGCTGCTTTTCCTCGATTATATAGCATGCGGAAAGAACGTTCCCGAGAGAATCGCAGAGATTGTTTCTGGTATCGCAGATGGCTGCGTGCAGTCGGGTGCAGCACTTGTAGGCGGTGAGACCGCAGAAATGCCAGGATTTTATCCAGTAGACGAGTACGACCTTGCAGGATTTTCTGTAGGAGTTGTTGACAAGGCAAAGATCATCGACCACGACAAGATGAAGGCTGGAGATGTAGTAATTGCACTGCCTTCGAGCGGCGTGCATTCCAACGGATTCTCGCTCGTTCGTAAGGTTTTCGATGTAGAAAACGCTGATATCAAGAGCCCAGTTGCTGAGCTCGGCGGCAAGTCGCTCGGCGAGACGCTTCTCACTCCGACGAAGATATATGTAAAGCCAATGCTTGCTTTATTTGAAGAAGTTGAAGTCAAGGCAGTTTCCCACATCACAGGTGGTGGATTCTACGAGAACATTCCTCGCAGCATTCCAGATGGACTCTGCGCTCGAATCAAGAAGGACGCAGTGAAGGTTCTTCCGATATTTGACCTCATCGCAAAGACAGGAAACATCCCAGAAAGAGACATGTTCAATACGTTCAACATGGGCGTTGGCATGAGCGTTGTGGTTGCGGCAGAGGACGCAGACAAGGCACTTGAGATTCTGAAGGCAAACGGCGAAGACGCTTACATCATGGGCGAGATTGTAGCCAATGAAGCAGGTAGCGAAAAGGTGGAATTATGCTAAAGGCAAAGATTGCGGTGCTCGTATCAGGCGGCGGCACGAACCTGCAGGCTCTGATAGACGCACAAAATAGCGGGAAATTAAACAGCGGTGAGATTGTACTGGTCATCTCCGGAACAGAGGGAGCATATGCGCTCACAAGGGCTGAAAAAGCTGGAATCCGCGCAGAGACGATTGCGTATAAGAAATGCGGCTCGCAGCAGGAGTTTGAAGAGAAAATTCTCTCGCTGCTCGATGAGGCTGGAATTGACCTGATAATCATGGCGGGATTCCTGAACATCTTGACTGCTGATTTTACTAGAAAATATCCAGACAGGATTATAAACATCCATCCGTCGCTCATCCCGTCGTTTTGCGGCAAAGGCTTCTACGGACTCAAGGTTCACGAGGCGGCACTCGCTTACGGAGTCAAGGTGACAGGCGCGACAGTGCATTTTGTCAATGAGATTCCAGATGGCGGACGGATACTCATGCAGAAGGCAGTTGCAGTTGAGGATGGCGACACTCCAGAAGTCCTGCAAAAGCGCGTGATGGAGCAGGCAGAGTGGATTATCCTGCCAGCAGCGGCTGAGAAGGTCTGCAAGGCAATTATAGATGCTCAAAATTGAGATTGAATTAGAATAAGTTCATTGCAATAAAGCAAAATTCCAGAAAGGATGCGATAGCAACATGAATATAGATAATTACAAAATAAATTCCCTCGGCGAGTTTCTGAAGGCAAACAGCTATCCAGGCAGAGGAATCGTCTGCGGTATGACGGCTGATGGCAAGAAAGCAGCGCTTGCGTACTTCATCATGGGAAGAAGCGAAAATTCGAGAAACCGTGTATTCGTCGAGGAAAACGATGCGGTGACGATTTATCCGTTCGATGCTTCGAAGGTTGAAGACCCGTCGCTCATCATTTACTCGCCGCTCAGAAAAGTCGAAAACAAAATCGTCTTGACGAACGGCGACCAGACGGACACGATTTACGAGTTCCTGAAGGACGGGAAGACGAGTGAGGAGGCACTTGAAACGAGATGCTTTGAGCCGGACGCACCGAACTACACGCCGAGAATCAGCGCAGTTGTGACATTTCCTGAGAATTGCGTAGCTGCTAGCAATTGCGGAGATTGCGAGCTCGCTCAGAACTGCGAAATGACTTGCAAACTTACATATCAGCTTAGCATCCTCAAGAGCATAGATGCAGATGGCAAGGAATGCGCGAGATACTTCTATAATTACACAGCTGAGGCGGGGCTCGGACATTTCATTCACACATATGAGCACGACGACAATCCGCTTCCGACATTCCTCGGAGAGCCGAGAAGAGTTGAAATTCCAAATAATATCGACGAATTTGCGGGTGAGATTTGGGACAATCTCGATGTTAATAACAAGATTTCACTTTTCGTTCGCTTTGTCAATCTTGAGGACGGCAAGGCTGAGGATAGATTGGTTAACAAGAACAAGTAGAAGGTAAACAAATGAAAGATTACGAATTAAAATACGGATGCAATCCGAACCAAAAGCCAGCAATGATTTACATGGAGAACGGTGCTGAGCTTCCGATAGAAATTCTCAACGGAAGACCAGGATATATCAATTTCCTCGATGCACTGAACAGCTGGCAGCTTGTAAAAGAGATAAAGAGTGCGCTGGGAATGTGCGCAGCAGCTTCGTTTAAGCATGTAAGCCCGACATCTGCTGCAGTCGGAATCCCGATGAGTGACAGCCTCAAGAAAGCAGTGTTCGCTGATGATATCGAGGGAATCGACGAGTCACCGATAGCAACGGCTTATGCGAGGGCAAGAGGAACGGACAGAATGAGCTCGTTCGGCGACTTTATCGCACTCTCCGACAAGTGCGACGTCACATGCGCAAGGATCATTGCAAGAGAGGTTTCAGACGGAATCATCGCACCAGACTACGAGCCAGAAGCACTGGAAATCCTGAAGAACAAGAAAAAAGGCGCATATAACATCATCAAGATAGATGAAAATTACGTGCCAGAAGTGCAGGAAAAGAAGCAGGTATTCGGCATAACGTTTGAGCAAGGCAGAAACAACCTGAAGATTGACGAGAACCTTCTCACAACGATTGTGACTGAGAACAAGGAGCTTCCAGAGGCAGCGAAGAGAGATTTGATTATCGCTTTGATAACGCTGAAGTACACGCAATCGAACTCAGTTTGCTTTGCGGCGGACGGACAGGCAATCGGCGTTGGAGCTGGTCAGCAGTCGAGAATCCACTGCACGAGGCTCGCAGGTGACAAGGCAGACCTTTGGCACCTCAGACAGAGCGAGAGAGTTTTGAATCTGCCGTTCAAGGAAGACGTTAGAAGACCCGAGAGGGATAACACAATTGACCTTTATCTCAACAGCTACAGCGGCGACCCAGATACGGACGATGCGACATTTGCTGACGGGAACTGGGAAAAGCTCTTTACTGAGAAACCTGCGCCTTTTACTAAGAAGGAGCAGAGAGAATATCTTTCGAATATCAAGGGAGTTTGCCTCGCATCCGACGCATTTTTCCCATTCGGAGATAATATTGACAGGGCGGCAAGAAGCGGCGTTTCGTATGTCGCACAGCCAGGCGGCTCTGTTCGCGACGAAAATGTAATAGAAACTTGCAACAAATATAATATGACGATGGCGATGACTGGAATCAGGCTTTTCCATCACTAATCCTCGGGAGGTGGACACGATGAAAATAATGGTAGTTGGCGGCGGCGGCAGAGAGCACGCCCTCATCAAGAAACTCAAGGAAAGCCCAAAGGCTGAGAAGATATATGCACTCCCAGGAAACGGCGGAATTGCAGCGGATGCGCAGTGCGTGAACATCGGAGCAAAGGACATCCCAGCGATAGTTGAGTTCGCGAAGGAAAACGCAATTGACTTTGCGGTAGTTGCACCAGACGATCCGCTCGTACTCGGAGCAGTCGATGCGCTGCAGGAGATCGGAGTCAAGACGTTCGGACCGAAGAAAAACGCTGCGATTATAGAAGGAAGCAAGGCTTTTTCGAAAGACCTCATGAAAAAATACGGCATCCCGACCGCAGCATACGAGACATTTACTGACATGCAGGCAGCATTTGACTACCTCGACACGCAAGAAGCTCCAATCGTAGTCAAGGCGGACGGGCTCGCACTCGGCAAAGGCGTAATCATCGCTGAGACGATTGAAGAAGCAAAGAATGCTGTAACTTCCATGATGGCTGACAAGGTTTTCGGCGAGAGCGGAAGCAAGGTTGTTATAGAAGAGTTCCTCACTGGGCCAGAGGTATCCGTGCTTTCGTTTACGGACGGAAAGACGCTCATTCCAATGGTTTCCTCGATGGACCACAAGAGGGCGCTTGACGGAGACAAGGGCCTGAACACTGGCGGCATGGGAACGATTGCACCGAACCCTTACTATACCGAGGAGATTGCGACTCAGTGCATGAAGGAAATTTTCCTGCCGACGATTGAGGCGATGAACAAGGAAGGACGCACGTTCAGCGGTTGCCTTTACTTCGGCTTGATGCTTACGGAGAAGGGTCCGAAGGTTATCGAATACAATTGCCGTTTCGGTGATCCAGAGACTCAGGTTGTGCTCCCGCTTCTTGAGAGCGATTTGCTTGAGATTATGCTTCACATATACGACGAGACGCTGGATGAGGCGGAAGTTAAGTTCGCAGATGGCAGTGCGTGCTGCGTCGTTATGGCATCAAACGGCTATCCTGCAAAGTATGACACGGGCTTTGAAATCACGATGCCTGAGGATAAGAACATCTACGTGGCAGGCGCAAAGCTCGCGGATGGCAAGCTTCTCACATCTGGCGGCAGAGTGCTCGGCGTGACGGAAACGGCGCCGACGCTTGAAGAGGCAATCAAGAAGGCGTATCAGACAGTGACAGAAGTCAAATTCGATAACGCATTTTATAGAAAAGACATCGGAAGCCGTGCTTTGATGGCAGAAAGGAAGTAAAAAGGTATTTGAGATGGTTTACAGAATTTTTGTAGAAAAGAA
This sequence comes from Flexilinea sp., assembly GCA_963631945.1. Classification (GTDB taxonomy): domain Bacteria; phylum Bacillota; class Clostridia; order Peptostreptococcales; family Anaerovoracaceae; genus CAG-238. The sequence goes on from CAVGSW010000016.1 coordinate 9,555, forward strand.
ATCGGGACTTGCACACGAGGCGGCGGCATTGCTGCACGACCTCAAGGAAGTTTTGCAGATAGAAAATCTGAAGGACGTTAGGATTTTTAATAGATACGACGCTGAGAACATCACGGAGGAGCTGTTTGAATATGCAGTCAAGACGGTTTTCTCTGAGCCGCAGATCGACAAGGCTGTTCGCAGACTCCCAGAGGCTGACGCAATGTTTGCGGTCGAGTACCTGCCAGGGCAGTTCGACCAGAGAGCTTCATCGGCAGAGGAGTGCATCCAGCTCATATCAAAGGGCGAGCGTCCGACGGTTAGAACGGCAAAGGTCTATGCACTGCAGGGAAGACTCTCCGCAGCAGACGTTGAAGCAATCAAGAAATACGTCATCAACCCTGTTGAGGCAAGAGAGGCGGACATGGCACTCCCAGAGTCGCTTACTCCAGAATACGAGATTCCGACTGAGGTAGAGACGGTCAGCGGCTTTACGGAGCTTACAGAGGCTGAACTTGCTGAGTTTATCAAAGCTCGCGGACTTGCGATGGACGTAGCGGATTTACTCGAATGCCAGAAGTATTTCAAGAGCGAAAACCGCCAGCCGACGATTACTGAAATCCGCATGATCGATACGTACTGGTCGGATCACTGCAGACATACGACGTTTAACACGACGATTGACAACGTAAAATTCGAAGATAAAATGCTTGAGGAAGCTTACAATCGCTACCTTGACATCAGAAAGTCGCTCGGTCGCACGAAGCCGATCAACCTCATGGATATCGGCACGATTGCTGCGAAGTACCTCAAGTCGCAGGGCAAGCTCGATAAGCTCGACGAATCCGAAGAAATCAACGCTTGCACAGTCAAAATCAAGGTTGAGCACGACGGCAATGAAGAAGATTGGCTGCTTCTGTTCAAGAACGAGACGCATAACCATCCGACGGAAATTGAGCCATTTGGTGGTGCGGCAACTTGCATCGGAGGCGCAATCCGTGACCCGCTTTCAGGGCGTTCATATGTATATGGTGCGATGAGAATCACTGGTGCTGGGGATCCGCTCACTCCAGTCAGCGAGACGCTTCCTGGCAAGCTTCCGCAGAGAAAGCTTGTTACGACGGCAGCTGCTGGCTATAGCTCATACGGCAACCAGATTGGACTTGCAACTGGACAGGTTGACGAAATCTACCATCCTGGATATATCGCAAAGCACATGGAAGTCGGCGCGGTCGTTGGTGCTGCTCCAGCAGAGAACGTGGTTAGAGAGACTCCAGCAGCAGGCGACAAGGTAATCCTGCTCGGCGGCAAGACTGGCAGAGACGGCTGCGGTGGTGCTACAGGTTCTTCCAAGAAGCATGACAGCTCGTCGCTTGAGAACTGCGGTGCTGAGGTTCAGAAGGGTAATGCGCCAGAGGAAAGAAAGCTCCAGAGACTTTTCCGCAATCCTGTTGCATCAAAGATGATCAAGCGTTGCAATGACTTCGGCGCAGGCGGCGTTTCCGTTGCAGTTGGAGAGCTCGCAGATGGACTCAAGATTGACCTGAATCGTGTACCGAAGAAATACGAAGGACTCGACGGTACTGAGCTTGCAATCAGCGAATCTCAGGAGAGAATGGCTGTTGTAGTTACGGCTGAAGACGCTGAGAAGTTCAGACAGCTCGCTGAGGCAGAGAACCTCGAAGCGACTATAATCGCCGAGGTTACTGAAGATCCTCGCCTCGTGATGTCATGGAACGGCAAGACGATCGTTGATCTTTCGAGAGCATTCCTTGACTCCAACGGTGCTGAAAAGCATATCAATGTAGTTGCACCAAAGGCTGAGAATTACGATAAGGCATCTGAAAATCAGACGCTTGCAAATAGATTAAAAGCGGTTGCAGAAGACCTTAACTGCTGCTCCAAGCGCGGACTTTCTGAGAGATTTGACTCGACAATCGGCGCAGGCACAGTCCTGATGCCGTTTGGCGGCAAGTACCAGAGAACGCCGTCTCAGGCGATGGTGCACAAGATTCCAGTAGAAAAGGGTGACACGAGCACTGTCAGCATGATGGCTTGGGGCTATAACCCGTTCATCACAGAAAAGAGCCCATACCACGGTGCATATCTTGCAGTTGTAGAATCGATTTGTAAGCTTGCGGCGACAGGTTCGAGCCTCGACGATATTTATCTGTCATTCCAAGAGTATTTCGAGAAGCTTGAGGATAAGCCAGAGCGCTGGGGCAAGCCGTTTGCGGCACTTCTCGGTGCACTTGACGCACAGGTTGGCATGCAGGCTGCTGCAATCGGTGGCAAGGACTCCATGAGCGGCTCGTTTGAGGACATTCACGTTCCACCGACACTTATTTCATTCGCATGCACGACTGGAAGTATTGACAATGTAATCTCTCCAGAGTTCAAGGAAATTAGCAACTACGTTTATCTCCTCAAACCTGAGATGAATGCGAACAACCTGCCAGATTGCGCTTCTGTTAGAAAGAACATCGAGAAAGTAAATAAGCTCATCAAGAAGGGCATCGTCAAGGCTGCATGGACGCCAGGCATGGGCGGCGTAGCTGAGGCTCTCATCAAGATGACAATCGGTAATCACATCGGCATTGACCTTGACTATGACGTGGATATTGACGAGCTCTTCGCATATAACTATGGTGCGTTCGTGCTTGAGACTACGGAGGAAATCACAGGAGCCACACTCATCGGCAGAACTTGCTCAGATTTCGTGATTTCCAAGCAGGAAGACCTTATCGACATGATAGACATCCTCGATATTTACGAGGAGAAGCTCGAGCCGGTATATCCTTGTAACCTCGAGAGAATGGATAGGATGGTCAACACTGTATCATACAGGAAGCCAGTTTCGTTTGCATCGACCGTCAAAGTCGCAAAGCCGAAGGCGCTCATTCCAGTATTCCCAGGCACGAACTGCGAATACGATACAGCAAAGGCATTCGAGAGAGCGGGTGCTGAGAGCGAGATTTTCGTTATAAACAACCTCAGCCCATCGGCTGTAGCAAAGTCGGTTGAGCTGTTCGCTGAGAAAATCAAGGAATCGCAGATGATCTTCATCCCTGGCGGTTTCTCAGGCGGCGACGAACCAGATGGCTCTGGCAAGCTCATCACAGCGTTCTTCCGCAACCCAGAGATCAAGGAAGCTGTAACGCAGCTTCTCGAAGAGAGAGACGGTCTGATGGCTGGTATTTGCAACGGTTTCCAGGCACTCATCAAACTCGGTCTCGTGCCTTATGGCAAGATCATCGACACGGATGAGAAGTGCCCGACGCTTACATATAACAGAATCGGTCGCCACCAGTCGAAGCTCGTTAGAACGAGGATCGCGTCCAACAAGTCGCCTTGGCTGATGAACACAGAAGTTGGCGAGATTTACACAGTTCCGATTTCCCACGGCGAGGGCAGATTCATCGCTGATACGACGCTTTTGCAGAGCCTTGCTGAGAACGGACAGGTCATCACGCAATACGTAAACATGAACTCCAACCCGTCGGACAAGATTCAGTACAATCCGAATGGCTCAGATTGGGCGGTTGAAGGCCTCGTTTCGCCAGACGGCAGAGTCCTCGGCAAGATGGGTCACTCCGAGCGAATCGGCACCGGCTTGTATCAGAACGTCCCAGGCAAATTCGACATGAAGATGTTCGAATCCGCCGTCCAGTACTTCAAATAAAATAAATTAGACCTATATAATCGAGCAGAAACTTTACGAAGCAACTGCTCGATTTTTTCTTATTAACAGCTGATATGCAACTTACCGCAGGTATTTGGCAACTTACGGCTTTGAATGTGGAAATGTAGCCACTGATATGGTATTATTTTGGTGCAAAAGGAGGAGGAAGAGATAAATGCTTTTGATTGAAAATTTGACGAAAAAATATGATGATAAAAAGGCAGTTGACAACTTGTCGCTTCATATTTTGCCTGGCGAAATTTATGGCTTCATCGGGCACAACGGAGCGGGGAAAACTACCACATTGAAGGCTTGCTGCGGCATTTTGCAATACGATAGCGGAGAAATCAGAATCGACGGGGTTTCTATGAAAGATGAACCGCTGGCTTGCAAGAGAAATATAGCTTACATTCCAGATAATCCAGACTTGTACGAGTTTATGACGGGGATTCAATATCTTAATTTCATTTCTGACATATTTGGAGTTGGCGCGGAGGAACGCACGGAGAGAATTCACCGCTACGCGGACATGTTTGAATTGACTGATGACCTTGCACAGCCGATTTCTGCTTATTCACACGGCATGAAGCAAAAGCTTGCGATAATTTCCGCTCTCGTTCATAAGCCAAAACTTGTCATTATGGATGAGCCTTTCGTCGGCTTGGATCCGAAGGCTTCGCATCTGCTGAAGGGCATTATGCGAGAGCTTTGTAATGATGGCTCGGCAATTTTCTTCTCGACACATGTGCTTGAGGTGGCGGAAAAACTTTGCGATAAAGTCGCGATTATCAAAGCTGGCAGGTTAGTCAAGTCTGGCACGATGGATGAAGTCAAGGGCGATGCCTCGCTTGAGGATGTTTTCCTGGAGCTGGAGGGTTAGAAATGACAGAAGTATCAATGACTAAGATTCTGCTGAAAAAGCAAATGATGGAGGTGTTCTCCTGGGTCTATCAGAATAAAAAGACTGGCAAAAATCGTACAAAGAATAGCATAATAGGATTCCTATTGCTTTATATCTTGCTGTTCGGATTTCTTGGAGTTGTATTTGGGCTGCAGGCTTCGGTATTATGTGAGCCAATGCTTGCAGTTGATATGGGCTGGCTTTATTGGACTTTCATGGGATTGCTCGGAATATTTCTTGGAACATTCGGCAGTGTATTTAACACTTACAGCTCGCTATATCAGGCAAAGGATAACGATTTGCTCCTCAGTATGCCTATTCCGCCTCCGCAGATTCTGATTGCTAGGCTGGCTGGTGTATATGCGATGGGGCTCATGTATGAGTTGATTGTGCTTATTCCTACGATGATTATTTGGTTTATCAATGCGCCATTTTCATTGATTGGAACGATTGACATCTTGCTGATTGCGTTCTTATTGTCACTATTTATACTCGTTCTGTCAGCAATACTTGGATGGGTGGTTGCGATAGTTGGAGCGAAGGTGAAGCACAAGAATATCATAACTTTGATAATTTCTCTCGTATTCTTTGCGGGATACTATTATGTGTGCGGTAGTTTTTATTCAATTATGGAAAACCTTTTGCTAAACATTGAGACTATCGGGGGCAAGGTAAAAATTTTGCTCTATCCGTTCTACCAAATGGGATTGGCAGCGGAAGGAAACATACTGTCGATGCTCATTTTTACAGTAATAATCATAGTGTTGACTGCGGGTACGTATTTGATTTTATCACATAGCTTCCTGAGACTTGCAATATCAAGTAGCGGTGGCAGTGCGAAGGCTGCGTATAAGGAGCGTAAAGTAAAGGTGACTTCCGCACAGGCGGCTTTGCTACGCAAGGAATTTCAGCGTTTCACCAGCAGTGCAAACTATATGCTAAATTGTGGACTTGGAATCATTCTAATGCCTCTTTCCGCAATTGCACTTATTTGGAAGGCAGATGTAATCAGGGAGCTCGTTGAAATACCAGTCATCAATGATTATGTTCCGTTGCTTGCAGTTGCCTCGATTTGCACCATAGCTGCTATGAACGACATGGTAGCGCCATCGATTTCTCTCGAAGGAAAAAATCTGTGGATTGCGCAGTCTTTGCCAGTGCAGGGAAGGCAAGCGCTAATTGCCAAGCTTCAGATGCAGCTACTTCTAACGTGGATTCCTGCAATCCCGCTAATTGCCGCTATTGAATGGCTCACAAAGCCGAATTTATTTTTTGCAATTTTGATTCCGCTTGCGTTTATATTGTTCTCAACTTTGCTGGCGGAAGTGGGGCTTTTGCTTAACCTGAAAATGCCGAATCTATATTGGACGAGCGAGATAGTTCCAATTAAACAGAGCACACCAGTCACAGCGACTCTTTTCGGTGGATGGTTGATAATCGTGGCATTCGCAGGCATTTATTTTCTATTGAGAAATGTCCTGAATGCAAGCATTTTCTTGATGATTACTTGCTTTGCCTTGTTTGCAGCCGCTGGCTTATCGCATCACTGGATCATGACAAAAGGCAGCAAAATATTTGAATCACTGTAAGCAATATGACTATGTTTCGGTGTCAGAGGGAGGCTAAAATTTGAAATTATCTGTAGAGCAGATTCCTATCAAAAATGAGGAAGAAGTAATCATTCGTTGTTACAATGAAAAAGCAAAATGGGTGGATGTAATTCGTTCTGTGACGGCGGGTGAGCTTACTATTAACGCAACAGCGGATGAAAAGGTGTATCGAATAAAGCTCAGCGATGTATTTTATTTTGAGATTGTGGAGGGAAAGTCTTTCTTGTATTGCCAGCAGTCTGTATTTGAGTGCAAGCAAAAGCTTTACGAGTTTGAGAAATTGTGTCGAAACTCTATGCTTTTTCGATGCAGCAAATCCATGATTTTGAATGCGGACAAAATCAAATATGTCCGTCCATCTGTATCGGGTCGGTTTGAGGCAACGCTTACGAACGACGAGAAAGTGATTATTTCGCGGCAATACGTGGGCGAGCTGAAACGAAAGTTGGAGGTGTAGGAAGTGATTACGAAGAAAATAACATTCTGGCTTCATCGATTTGTAATGGCATACGGAATTATCATGCTCAGCACGTTCTTCATGTGCCTGATGTTTAACCCGACATCCGAACTTCCAGTTGTGACATTTTTCGGCAGGTGCATCATATTTACGATTGCTTGCATGGCAACATTGATAGTCTATTATTCAAAAGGGGATTTATCAAGTAGAGAATGGTGGCTACGCACGATTTTACATGCTCTTGTGCTGGAGGCTGTTTTGCTCCCGCTGGCGCATCACTGGGAGTTCTGGTACGGGCGCATGGATGCGTTGATTTATGCGAGCTTTATCCTAGCAGCAAAGATTGTTTGGCACCTTGTCGACTTCGGGCAAACCATCCGAAGCGCAGCCGAAGTAAACGAAATGCTCCTCAGCCGAACACAGAGGTGAATTGGCTTAAGAGTAACATTTAATAATTGAAAAAAGGAGACACATTATGAAAGAATCTATTTGCGGTGCAGATTGCACTAAATGTCAGTGGAACAAGACCTGTTCGGGGTGTTCAGAAAGAAAATGTTTCATTGCAAAATACATAGAAACTGGTGGAAAAGAAAAATATGAGCAATTCATGCAGAATCTTATCTGTGAGTTCAACTCGCTAGGCATTCCAGGAATGCCAGAAATCACAGAATTGCACGCACTAGTTGGCAAATTTGTGAATTTGGAATATCTTTTGCCAAACGGACAAGCAGCAAAATTCTTAGACGACAACAGTGTGTATCTTGGCAATCAGATAGCATGTGAATTTGGGGAAGAACGCTACTATGGCTTGATTGCAGAGCTTAACTTCTTAATGGTAGTAGAATATGACGAAGATATCTGCAATCCAGAAATTGTAGTGTTCAAAAGACGCTAATAGGAATGTTACATGAGCAAATATAATAAGCTTTGGATATACATCTATGACTGTGACGAGACACAGCAGATATTGACATTTGATGAAATTAGTGAGATTGCTGGCGTACCACTTGATCATTCATTTTTGAAATACAAGAAGGAGCTACGCGACTATGGCTACGAGATTGCGAAAATCTCAATGAAGACGCAAAGCGTACATTTCGTAAAGTTATAACATTACAATAT
>CAVGSW010000016.1:17353-17861 GCA_963631945.1 Flexilinea sp.
ACAATATTTATGAAAAAAAACGGCGTTCGAAAGAGTGCCGTTTTTTAACTTATGTATTGACATTTGTAAAACACCAAGCTATAATTTAATTGAAATTCGGCAAAACAAGAAACTGCCGAATAAAATCATGAAGAGAGAGGGAAAATAACGCGGAATGAAGTATGAGATTTCAAGCGAGCAGATGATTTATTCGGGTAGTGAGCTGAGAGAAAGCGGAATTTCGAATTATGGAATCAGCAGGCTTGTAGATGCAGGACAACTGGAGAAGTTGAACAAGAAATTTTATGAGAATACAGGATTTGAAGGGGAACGGTCGGATTTCTACTATGCATATGCTTTTGTTACTGCGGGAGTTGTGTGCCTTCTCAGCGCAGCGGTTTATTATGGCTTGTCTACATATAGACCCGAGGCGATTGATGTTGCTATTCCGAGAAAGTCAAGAGTGTCAACACTTCCAGACTGGCCGACAATTCAGCTACATTACTACACGGATGAGAGATTTGAATTG
>CAVGSW010000017.1:0-17104 GCA_963631945.1 Flexilinea sp.
AGCTTCTCAACACGCTCGCGCATCTCGCCCGCCGCCTTGTTCGTAAACGTCACCGCGAGTATCTCATACGGGCTAACCCCGTTCTCTATCAAATATGCAATTCTGTGCGTCATGGTCGCAGTCTTGCCGCTGCCAGCTCCCGCCAAAATAAGGAGCGGTCCGTCGATGTGCTGCGCCGCCTCACGCTGCTCCGCATTCAAGTGATCTAGATTCATGTTCTCCCCCTCAAATTCGTTCTCGTTTCTATATAGTATATCATATCTGCGGCCGTCAATCTACTAGAAAAAATAAAAATAAACACATGTTTAGAACAAATTCTTGATAATACAAAACCCCAGAACGACTAGCCGCTCTGGGGTTCATATCATATGTTTAGAAAGGTTTCCCTGTTCTTCTCCTATAAGCCTTTCGCTTACGAGTTTCCGATTAAGCTTCTGCTGCCGGTGCAGGAGCTGGTGCTTCTGGAGCTGCAGCCTGAGCAGGCTTTCTCTTTGCTCTCATGTTGTTGATAGCACCTGTAGGGCATTCCTTAGCGCACATACCGCAGTTCTTGCACTTCTCTGGGTCGATGAATGCGTGGTTGTTCTCAACTGTGATAGCCTCGAACTTACATACCTTCACGCACTTACCGCAAGCGATACAACCGTTGGAGCAAGCCTTACGAGTAGCTGCACCCTTGTCCTCGGAGTGGCACTGAACCACAACCTTGTTCTTTGCAGGAGCAATTCTGATAACGTGCTTAGGGCAAGCAGCTGCGCAAGCGCCGCAGCCTGTGCAAAGCTCTCTAGCAACTACAGCGACGCCGTCACAAATCTTGATAGCATCGAAGTTACAAGCTCTCGTGCAATCGCCAAGTCCAAGACAACCGAACTTGCACTGGTTCATACCACCGTAAAGAGTGGATGCTGCGGAGCAAGTAGTCATGCCCTGATACTCGAGCAAGGACTTAACAGCCTGGGAATTGCCGTTACACATAACAGTAGCAACCTGTGGCTCAGCTGCGCCAGCTTCCATACCGAGGACAGCTGCCAGAGCTGCTGCTACATCAGCGCCACCTACTGGGCACTTGTTAGGGCCAACGCCCTCTGGATCAGCTGCCAGAGCTGCTGCGTAGTCATCGCAACCAGCGTATCCGCAGCCACCGCAGTTAGCGCCAGGGAGGTTTTCTCTAAGGTTAGTTACTGTTTCATCTACAGGTACGAAGAATACCTTTGCTGCGATAGTAAGGATAATGGCGAAAACCAGACCCATTGCTACTACCAATAATACTGGTGTTAAAATTGGATTCATTTTCTTCGCCTCCTTCTATACCAAGCCGCCGAATCCCATGAAAGCAAGGGATAACAGAGCAGCTGAAGTCATCGTGATAGGAACTCCTTGGTAAGGTGCAGGGATGTCGTTGTTGCCCTCGAGCTTGCTTCTCATACCTGAGAAGATAATCATAGCAAGGAGGAAACCAGCGCCAGCTGCGAAGGAGTTAATCAAAGCCAAACCATAGCTATATCCAGCATCGATGTTGTTGATACAAACGCCGAGTACTGCGCAGTTTGTAGTGATGAGTGGAAGGTAAACACCCAGAGCCTTGTGGAGGGACGGGATGAACTTCTTGAGTACCATCTCTACGAACTGTACGAGTGCAGCTATGATGAGGATGAATACGATTGTCTGTAAGTATGCGATGTCCCATGCATTGAGAAGTTGCATGATTGGCCATGTAGCAGCTGTTGCGAGTACCATTACGAAGATAACTGCAACGCCCATACCTACTGCAGAGTCTAATTTCTTGGATACGCCGAGGAACGGACAGATACCAAGGAATTGAGCCAATACATAGTTGTTTACTAAAATCATTCCGATTAAAATACTAAGCCACTGTGGCATTATGCTTCAACTCCTTTCGTTTCAATCTTGATTCCGTCAAGCTGAGCGATGCATTTTTCTTGCTGACACATGCTAGCAAGTGCACAACCCTGGCAGTCGAAATCTCTCGGTGTCTTGCCCTTGGAAGTGAGGATCTTGTTTACTACTGCGATTGCGCTAGCGTAGATGAAGAATCCACCAGGAGCAAGTGCTACGATGAGCATTGGATGTTCGGAAATGAACGGGATAGCAACTGTAAGCTTTGCTACGAGGTCATCTCCACCAAGGAAGAATCCAGAACCGATAGTTCCGTTACCGATGATCTCTCTAACAGCACCGATGCAAGTAAGGGAAAGTGTGAAACCAAGTCCCATACCGATACCATCGAGTGCGGAGTCAAGGACGCCGTTCTTGTTAGCGAACATTTCGGCTCTTCCGAGGATGATACAGTTAACTACGATCAGTGGCAGGAACACGCCGAGTGAATTGTACAGCGGTTCTGCGAAAGCCTGAACGATGAATTGTACGAGTGTTACGAATCCAGCGATAAGTACGATATAGCATGGGATTCTAACTTTGTCTGGGATGAGCTTAGCCAGCAGTGAAATTGCGATGTTGGAGCAAACCAGTACTGCTGTAGCTGCGATACCCATACCCATACCATTGAATGCTGAGGAAGTAGTTGCCAGCGTAGGACAAGTACCGAGCAGCAATACGAGGTTAGGGTTTTCTTTGATGATGCCCTTTGTGAGGACAGCTAATTTACTTGTTTTTTCACCCATTAGTTAGCACCTCCCATTTCTTCGAACTGCTTGAGAGCTGCGCAAACGCCCTGGTAAACACCGTTGGAGGAGATTGTTGCACCACTGATATGTGTTACAGCGGAATCACCCTTGATGTTTTCTGCATTTGCAAGTTCAGTCAGTCCCTTGTATTGTTCGAGATAAGCTGTGTCATGAGCCTTTGTACCAAGACCCTTTGTGTCGGAGTGAGCTGTTACCTTGACGCCTGTGATAGCGCCGTCAGCATCGATACCAACCATCTCTGTGAGGAGTCCGCCGAATGAGGAAGTCTTGACAGTGCAAACGATGCCAACACCTTCTGCAACATAGCAGTCTTCTACATAAACCTTGTCTGGATTAGTTACTACCAGGTCTCCAGTGTACTGCTCGAATGAAGTAGCAGCTGGAAGAAGCTCAGCTCTCGTTGCGTCTGCAGCCTTAGCTGTGTTATCCGCAATGATAGGAGCTGTGATGGAGTTTACATAAGCCAGAGCAAATGTGATTACCAGACAAATCGCTACGAGAATAACGCTTGGCTGGATATATTCCTTAAATGTATTACTTTTCATTTTTCTTTGCACCTCCATACATTCTCTTCTGGAAGAAGTTGTCGATGAGTGGTGCCAGGCAGTTCATCATCAGGATGGAGAAGGATACGCCTTCTGGATACTGACCGAACAGTCTGATAATCATCGTGATAAGACCGCAGCCTATACCAAATACAACTTTTCCTGCAGGTAATAACGGAGAAGTTACATAGTCTGTAGCCATGAAGATTGCACCGAGCATTACGCCGCCAGCAAGGATGTGGAAAATAGCCATCTGAAGGGCATCTCCCTGTCCAGTTGCTCCGTAGTAAATGAGCGCAAATACGAATACAGTACCGATGAAGCAGCATGGAATGATTGGGCTGATGATCTTCTTCCAGATAAGGAAGAGTCCGCCGATGATAAGCGCGATTGAGCTTACCTCACCCATGGAACCGCCGATGTAACCAAGGAACATCTCTGCATTGCTTGGAAGGTCAGCCATGCTGCCTTCGGAAAGGATTCCCAGAGGAGTTGCTCCAGTAACAGCATCAGCTGTCTGGTTCATCTTTGGAAGCGGCCAAGTTGTCATCTCAGTAGCAAAGGAGATGAAGAGCACGATTCTAGCCGTGATAGCTGGGTTCGCGATGTTCTTGCCGATGCCGCCGAAGAGCTGCTTAACGATGATGATAGCTACGAAACATCCAACTACTGCGATCCAATAAGGAAGTCCTGATGGAAGGTTGAATGCGATGAGCGTACCAGTCAAAACAGCACTGAGGTCGCCAACTGTCTGCTTCTTGTGCATAAGCTTGTTCCATGCCCATTCGAAGAACACGGAAGCTACGATACATACAGCTGTCAAAGCGATTACTCTGAAGCCGAATACGTATGTACTAACGAGTAAAGAAGGAACGAGTGCGATGAGAACCATCAACATCGTCTTCTGTGTATCCATTGCGGTCACAATATGAGGAGACGCGGATACGATTAAATTTTCCTGATATTTCTTATCCATTTATATTCCTGCCTCCTTCAGTACCGTTTTACCTAAGCTATTGATGAATCCAAGCGGTCTGTGAGCTGGGCAAATGTAGGAGCAGCTTCCGCAGTTCATGCACTGCATAACGCCGAGGTCCTTAAGTGCCTGTGCATCACGTCTCTCGTAAGCCTTTGCAAGAGCTGTAGGGATGAGCTTGAATGGGCAAGCGCTGTGGCATCTGCCGCAATTGATACAAGCTGTCTCTTCCTTTACCATGCTCTGTGCGCCAGAGAATGCGAGGATTGCGTTGTTGTTCTTTACCATTGGAACAGCGTCGGAGTAGATTGCTCTACCCATCATTGGGCCGCCCATGAGGATTTTCTTTGGTTCAGCCTTGTAGCCGCCGCAGAACTCGATTACGTCGTGTACGGAAGTTCCGATAGGTGCGATTACGTTCTTTGGCTGTGCAACTGCGTCGCCGTCAACTGTTACTCTCTTAGTTGTAAGAGGACGACCTGTCTTGAAGTACTGTCCTACGAATGCAACTGTAGTAACGTTGTCAAGGATAACGCCCATGTCAGCAGGAAGTACGCCTGCGTTCATAGTCTTGCCAGTGATTTCGTAAACAAGTACACGCTCTGCGCCCTTCGGGTATCTAGCCTGAAGCTTGAATGTCTCGATGTTCGTGATTCCGCGCTCTGCAATCTTCTTGTTGAGGAGCTCGATAGCGTCCATCTTGTTTTCTTCGATTGCGATGTAGCCATGGTCAAGACCGATGTACTTCATGATGAGGAGGCAACCATCAAGCAAAGCATCTGGTGTCTCAAGCATCAATCTGTGGTCGGAAGTGATGAACGGCTCACACTCTGCAGCGTTTACGATGAGTGCGTGAACTTCGTCAATGTTCTTAGGGTTGAACTTGATGTGTGTTGGGAAAGAAGCTCCGCCCAGACCTACAAGGCCGCTTTCTCTTACAGCCTTTACGAATTCAGCCAAATCCTTAGGTTCTTCTGGAACTTTTACTTCCTCTGATAATTCTTGTTTCTTGTCTGTTTCGATTACAACAAGCGTCTCATATCCGCCTGCTGCATTTCTCTGCTCCTCGATTGCGGTAACTGTACCGGAAACGCCGGAGTGGATAGGCGCACTTACGAATGCATCTGTGTCACCGATCTTCTGGCCGACTTTGACATAGTCGCCCTTTGCAACCAGTGGCTTACAAGGTGCTCCGATATGCTGAGACATAGAAATCTTTACAACATCCGGTGTAGGCATTATCTCTGTTGCACACCCGGCAGTGTGCTTATAATGGCTCACATGGATGCTCTGTAAATGTTTTTGACTCATTTTTGTGAGACCTTCCTTTCTAAATTTTATACAAAATCATACAAGGTATATTATACTACATCCAAAAACAAAAAGCACTAAGAATTTTTCGTTTCTTGGTGCTTTTGTGTATATTTTTTGTCAAAATTTTAATATTTGTGGCACATTACGTAGTGTCCAGGTGAGATTTCCTTGTTTTCGGGCTCGACTTCGTGGCAAATTTCCATCGCTTCTGGGCATCTGCCGCAGAACTTGCAGCCCTTAATCTCAGCACCGGCGTTCGGCGTCTCGCCCTCGAGGATCTTCCGCTTTTCCGTCAAAATCTTCCCCGGCACAGGCATTATATTGAGCAAAGCCTTACTATACGGATGTTTCGGGTCGCGAACGATTTCGTCAGCCGAACCGATTTCCATTATCTTGCCGAGATACATGATTGCGATTTTGTCGGAAATGAGCCATGCGAGCGACAGGTCGTGCGTTATGAAAAGGTACGCAACGCCTTTTTCGTCCCTCTGCTTGAGCATGAGCCTGATGATTCCCGTTCTGATGCTCGCATCCAGCATGGATACAGGCTCGTCTGCGACTACGAATTCTGGCTTCATTACGAGCGAGCCCGCAATGGCCGTTCTCTGCCGCTGTCCACCCGAGAGCTCGAACGGCCGCCTGAACATATAGTCGTCTGCAGGCGAAAGTCCTGCATCCTCAAGAGCTTCCTTGATCCTCGCCTCGCGCTCTTCCTCAGTTGCAACGAGGTCGTTCACGTCGAGCGGCTCGCCGACAATGTCGGATATGTACTGCCGCGGATTGAGCGACTGGTACGGATCTTGGTAAATCATCTGAGCTTTCTTGCGGAACTCTGTGAGATCCTTCTTGCCAACGATTTCCTCGCCGTCGAATATTATGCTTCCTTCGGTCACTGGGGCGAGCTGCAGAATCGCCTTGCCCGTCGTCGTCTTGCCCGAGCCGGACTCGCCTACAAGCGACAGAATCTCGCCTCTGTTTATATCGAAGCTCACGCCGTCGACGGCCTTGATTACCTCAGGCTTGCCGAAGAACGATGATGCGAAGCCTTTCTTCACTTCGAAGTATACTTTTAAGTCTCTGACTTCAAGCATTTTCTCAGCCATTTGCCTCACCGCCTTTCTCGCACAGATGGCACGAGACGAAGTGCTCTGGGCCAACCTGTATGTACTTCGGTTCTTCCTGTGAGCAAGCCGCCACCGCCTCCGTGCACCTTGGGCAGAACCTGCAGCCCGTCGGCGGGTCGATGAGGCTCGGCGGATAGCCAGGGATTCCCTCTGGGATAACTCTTTCCCTACTATTTATATTAGGGAAGCAATCGAGCAAGCGCTTCGTGTACGGATGCATCGGATGATTGAAAATATCGTCCACCGTGCCGAGCTCTGCAATCTTGCCAGCGTACATAACCGCAATCTTGTCGCATGTCTCGCTGAGAATCGACAGATCGTGTGTGATGAGAATCATGCCCATGTTCAGGTCTTTCCTCAGCTTTTCCAGCAGCTCGAGGATCTGCGCCTGAATCATTACATCGAGTGCTGTCGTAGGCTCGTCGCCTATGATGAGCTTCGGGCTGCACGCGAGAGCCATGGCGATCATCGCCCTCTGCTTCATGCCGCCGGAGAACTCGTGCGGATACTGCGTAACCCTCTCGCGGGCAATTCCAACCATCTCGAACAGGTCGCCAGCGCGCTTCCACGCTTCTTCCTTTGTCATACCCTCGTGGAGTATGCAAGCCTCCGCAATCTGCCAGCCGACTTTCTTGACTGGATTGAATGCGTTCATCGCGCCTTGGAATATGATTGAAACATCCGCCCAACGGTGCTTCATGATTTCCTCTTCAGTGAGCGTGCTGTAATCCACGCCCTCCACGAGCACCTGGCCACCTTCGATTTTTCCTTCTTTCGGGAGCAGGTGGCAAATCGACAGGGCTGTCGTCGTCTTGCCGCAGCCCGACTCGCCAACGAGTCCCAAGCACTGGCCGTAGTCTATGGAAAACGATACGCCGTCCACAGCCTTGGCTTTGCCCTTTGATGTCGTAAAATATGTCTTTAAATCTTTTACCTCTAATAACTGCATTCCGCGCACCCCCTATCTTTCCTTCAGCTTCGGATTGAGAATCTCATCGAATGCATATCCCATGAGCGTGAATCCGAGAGCAACGAGAATTACGCAAATGCCTGGCGTGATGAAGTACCACCACGCGCCGACGGTCATCGCACCTGTGCAATACGCGTCGTTGAGCATCGTGCCCCAGCTCGGGTTCGTAGGATCGCCGAGGCCGAGGAACGCAAGCGAAGTCTCCGTCAGAATCGAGGATGATACTATCAAAATCGCTTCCGCAAACACGAGCGGGAATATATTCGGCAAAATATGCTTCATCATTATATATCCGTTGCGCGCGCCGATGGATTTCTCCCTCTCGACATAAGGCTGTTCCTTGACGGAAAGCGTCTGCGCCCTGATGATTCTGGCCGTTCCCGACCAGCCCGTCAGCCCGATTACGAGGATGATGTTCCAGATGCTGTTGCCGAGTATGGACGCAAGCACCATGCAGAATGGAAGCCATGGGAGTACGAGGAAAAAGTCCGTAATTCGCATCAGCAAATTATCGACCCAACCGCCGAGATATCCCGCAGTGATTCCAATCAGCGTGCCCAGAACCATCGAAATGATGGTCGCCGTCAGTCCAACGAAGAGCGAGCTTCTCGAGCCATTTACCAGATACGCGAGCACGTCTCTGCCTTGGTTATCCGTTCCCAGCAGGTGCTGAAGCGAAGGCGCATTGAACACTTCCGCTCTCGAGGCGGCGATGTCCGTCGTCTTAAACGGCATGAATATCGGTCCGAATATCGCCATCAAAACGAATATGCCAATGATGATGATTCCGACTCTGGCCATTTTGTTCGCCCAAACTTCTTTGAAAAATTCTTTTGTCTTTGTCTTTCGGAGGTTGCGCCGTAGCTGCTCCGTGTCATATCTTCTTCGCATGGCCCGCCTCCTAACTCTTTACTCTCGGATCAATGAATCCGTAGAGCGTATCCATTATGAAATTGACTATAATTACAGCAACGGTCGAAACGAAGAAGCAGCCTTGCAGAACCGGGTAATCACGCCTGTTGAGCGCCTCGTACATGAGCTGCCCCAGCCCTTTCCAGCTGAACAAAGTCTCGAGCTGAACCGCGCCGCCGAGAATCGCTGCGATGTTCAGAGCGATAATCGTCGCCATCGGCACCATCGCATTCGGAATTGCGTGATGCAACAGGATGTAGCGGGTCGAGAAGCCCTTCGCCCTTGCCGTGTTGATATAGTCTTCCGTGAGGATGTTGATCATCGTGCTTCTCATCGTGACCGCGTAGCAGCCGACCATCAAAAGGCCCATACAGAGCATAGGCAAAATCATGTGCCTCAGATAGTCTTTCACGTACATCCAGCCTTGGTAATTCGTGCCCGGCGTCGATATGCCGCCCGTCGGGAATATCTGAATTCCAACGCAGAAGATGAAGATGAGGAGCATCGCAAACCAGAACGTCGGCATGGAGTAGAGCACGAGCGAGCCCGAGAGCAGGCCTGTGTCAAGCTTTGTTCCGCGTTTCTGGGCGCAGACAACGCCGATGATGAGTCCGAGCACGATTGCGATGAGCTCAGCGCAGAGCAGCAGGATAACCGTATTCGGGATGCGTCCAACTATAATCTGCCAAACGTTCGAGCTTCCATCATAAGTATAGAAGGAATCACCGAAATCTCCCGTCAGCAGGTCTTTGAGATATATCCAAAATTGCGTGAGCAGGGGTTGGTCAACGCCAGCCTCTGCAAGCAATCTCGCCTTAACTTCGTCCGATGTCGTAGCCTTGGCGATAATCGTGGTGATATCGCCCGGCATGATTCTAAACAGGAAAAAATTAAATGCTATTACAAAGAATATCGTTATACATGCGAAGATGAATCGCTTTAATGTTCTTGCAGCCAATTCTTTCGCCTCCTTTTTGCCTGTCGCGGCACATCAGTGCTTCGCCGCTCGGGCAGTTTCTCTTCTGGGCTCTGTTGCCCAGCTCAGCACTTACTTAGGTTCGATGTGGCAGTAGTTGTATGCGATTTCGTTATCGAAGAAACCATTGGATATTGCCTTGTAGCCAGTCCACTCACCAGAGTTGATAGCCTGAATCTTCTCTGGGAAGCAGAGGAATGTGTAAGGACAATCTTCGTAGAGGATTTCCTGGCACTCTTCGATGTACTTCGCGCGTTCTGTAACGTCAACTGTTTCCTTTACTTTGTCGTATGCTGCGTCGAATGCATCGCTCTGGTAGGAAACTCCCGCATAGCCGCCGTTTTCATAATCGTAGAAAATTCCCATCAAAGCGCCTGGGTCAGAGTCTCCGCCCCAGCCGTCGATTACGATCTGCCAATCAGGGTTGCCGTCGTAGCAAGTATCCCACATTGCGGTCTTTTCCATTGGATTCCAAGTGATTTCGATTCCAGCCTCGCCGCAGTTGGTGATGAGCATGTTGACCGTCGCACTCTGCCATGAGCTTCTGTCGGAAGCTGTCGTAACTTCGATGCTGATCTTCTTGCCGTTCATCTCGCGGATGCCGTCGCCATCCGTATCCTTGTAGCCTGCTGCATCGAGAAGGTCGTTTGCCTTGTCGATGTCGAGGTCGCGCTTGTCAGCAGGGTCGTATCTGTACTCATCCTGCGTTACTGGGCCGTAGGATTTCTCAGCAAGGCCCGAATAGCTCATCTCGATAACTTTGTCTTTGTCAACGCAGTAGTCGATCGCTTGTCTGATAGTCTTGTCGCCGCAGATATCGTCGAGCATGTTGTAGCCCATGTACTCGAGGTCCTTGGATTCGAAGCTCTGTACGTCGATGTTTTCATCTTCTTGGAGCGTCTCCATCTGAGTCATTTCGAGCGTGTATGCCGCGTCAACTTCGCCAAGTTTCAGAGCCTGTGCGATTGCGTCCGTGTTGTCGTATTCTGTGAATACCAGAACGTCGATCTTCGGAACGTCGCCCCAGTAATTTTCGTTCTTAACAAATGCGTTGCTGCCGCTGCCGCTTCTCGAGTCGTCATAGATGAAAGGTCCGGAGCCTACAACATCGGTCGTCTCATATGTCAGCGGGTCATCAACGTTCGCCCAAATGTGCTCTGGCAGAATCGGAATGATTTGATAGAGCATGTCCGGCTTCGCGTAGCTGCAGTTGAATACAACCGTGAAGTCGTCTGGGCATTCGATTGAGTCGAAGCCGTCTGCGTGGGTTGAGTACATGTAGCTGTTGATTGCGTTTTCGTATGTCCACTTGACGTCAGCGGATGTGAGCTGCTCGCCATCGGAGAAATATACGTCGTCTCTCAGATTGAACGTCCAAGTCAGTCCGTCGTCGGAAACAGTCCAATCCGTCGCAACCCTTGGAATTGCATTATAGTCTTCGTCATATGCGATCAGCGAATCGTACACGATGTTCAACCAGTCGTAAACCGTCGAACTCTCCGTCGTGAAGAAGTTGAACGTGTCGAATCCGCCGCTCGTTGCAACGTTGAAGATTACCTCATCGTTCGAGGATTCGCCGCTGCCGCCGCAGCCTGCGAGCGTGAATACCATAACGATTGAAAGCACTAAAGCGAGTAGTTTTTTCTTGCCCGTCATTTTTGTTGTCATTTTCTGTCCCTCCTTAAATAAATTGTTTGAATTAGTCCGTCTGAATTAGCCCGTTAGAAATAGTTAGTAGAATATTGTTGAAGAATTTTTATTAAATAAACGGTTAGATGACGCCGTTCTCCAATACTGTGAATGTCTTTGCGTCTGCGTCGAGCTTGCATCTGACTCCGAGCGGGAGCGTTGCGAGATGGTCGCCGTGTCCCATCGGGAGTCCGAACAGCGCTGGCTTTCCGAGCGGCTCGAGGTAGTACATGAGCACGTCCTCGATGGAATTGTCACAGAGGAAGCCTGGTTCGTACTTGAACGGAACGCAGTTTTCGCAATGGCCGATTATGAATCCGATTGCATCGTCCAGCTTGCCTGCGTTCTTCAGGTGGCAAAGCATGTGGTCGAATGTCCACGGTTCTGCGTCCACGTCCTCGATGAAGAGGATTTTGCTCTTGCAGTCGATTTCGTATGGTGTGCCGAGGCTAGAGCAAACGAGCGTCATGCAGCCTCCGATTACCGGTGCTTCGCATGCGCCTCCGCTTATTGTTACGAGCCAGTCCTTAGCGTTAACTTTCTTGATTTCGCCTGGCGCTTCTGCCTTCGTCAGCGTGCGGAAAAAGCTTTCCTTCGTGTAGTCGGTCAGGTCTTCTTCGTTGAACCTCGTCATGCCTGGGCCGTAGAATGTCACCACGTCTGCAAACTTGTGAATCGCAAGGTGCAGGGATGTGATGTCGCTGAAGCCCGTGAAAATCTTCGGGGTCTTGCGAATCTGCTCGTAGTCGATTTTGTCGATGAGTTGAGCTGAGCCGTAGCCGCCTTGCGTCACGAAAACAGCATCGATGTCTGGGCGTGCAAACATTTCGTTGATGTCGTCCGCTCTGTCCTGCTCGCTTGCGGCTGTGAAGCCCTTCGTCTTGTTCACGTTTTTGCCGATTACGACGTTATAGCCGAGGCCTTCGAGATATTCCTTCGCCCTCGTGACTTCGCTCTTCGCCCAGGATGGGCTAGCTGGGGATACAACGCCTATCGTGTCGCCTTTTTCTAAGCGTTTTGCCTTCTGCATGTTGCGATTCCTCCTCTCTATTTGCCAACGCTAACCTTGCCGTCGGATGTGATTCCTATTACTTTTTCGTCTGCTGCTCGCCTTCCCTTGACATAGTCGATTACTTCCTGCGTCAGGATTTCTCCAGGGCAGGCGATTGGAACGCCTGGTGGATATGGAATGAGCGATGATGCACAGACCTTGCCTGCCGCCTCGTCTATCGGCAGCATCTGTCTCTCGCGCGGAACGCCTGCGTAGTCTAACTTGATAGTCAATGCTTGCGGCTGCTCCATCTTTTCCTCATGTACGAGCTCATGAGTTGCGGCTATGTCCTTCAGTGCCGCGAGCAGTCTCTCGTAGTCAGCTCGCTTGTTTCCGATTCCGCTCATGCACATGATGATGTTGCCCGTCACGAGCTCGAGGAAAATTCCTTTCTCCATGAGTAGCTCTTCAACTTCGTTGCCGTTCAGCCCGTAAGCCGACATGTCTATGTTTATCTTCGTATGATCAAGCGCCTCGTGCTCCATGACGATGGCGCCTGGGATTTTCTTAATCTCGGTGTAGAACCAGTCGAGGTTCTCTGCCCAGCTCTTGATGAGCTCTTCGCCCTTCTTTTCGAGCAGGTCTGCGTTGATATCGAGCGTTGCCATCATCGGATACGAAGGGCTGGAGCTCTCGATTGTCTGCAGCTTGTCTTCGAGCAGCGCTAGGTCGACCCTGTCCGTGCAGACATTCAGGATAGCACTCTGTGTCCATGATGCGAGCGTCTTGTGGGTGCTATTGATGACCATGTCTGCACCTTGGTCCTCGGCCGCCCTCGGGAACCCAGTCGCGGCCGAGCGCTCCGCGGCGCCCAGAATACCTTCTTCCACCGAACGACCCGCCGCTCCCTGGCCGCCCGCCGCGCCTCCGAAAAACTTGAGATGCGCGCCGTGCGCCTGGTCCACGATCAGCACTTTCCCTGCTGCGTGCACCACATCGGCTATTTGCGATATGTCGCTAGTAATGCCATAGTAATTAGGCGACGGAAGGATTACAGCCTCTGCCTCCGGATGCTCACTCAGGCAGCGCTTGATTTCCGCTGGCGAGACTCCGCCGAGCACGCCGTATTCCTCTAGAACCTCTGGATATGCGTAAACCGGTGTGATGTCGGCAAGCCCCAGAGCGTTGAATATCGACTTATGGCAGTTCCTCGCCATCACGAGCTTGCCGCCGCGGCTCACGCTCGCCAGAATCGCTGCGATGAGCCCGCCCGAGCTACCGTTCACCAGCAGGTACGATTTCTTTACATTATATAGTCTGCGGTATCTCTCCATAGTCTGGGCGATGACCCCCTCTGTCTGGAACAGGTTGTCCGCCCCTGGGATTTCCGTAATGTCGCAATCCATGATTGCATTGAGAAAATCGCCGTAGCCGTTTTCTCTGTATATTGCGGAGCCCTTGTGCCCTGGCATGTGGAAGGACACTGGCTCGAGCGCCGCATGCTCCAATAAAAAGTCTTTAATGCCTTTGCTATTCAACGTTGCTCCTTCCTGAGATCACGCGGATGCTCTTGAAAATGTCTTGGTGCGTCACCGACTCCGCCTCGAAGTGCAGGAGCCTGAATATCGCTTCCATTATCGGCGACATCAGGAGGACGCTTATGATTGTTCCGATGCCAATCGGCCCGCCGAGAATCCAGCCGCCCATGAAAGCGAATGCGTTCATAATAACGCCAATCATTCCTATCGGAATCTTCTTCCAGCGTTTGCTGAGCGCGACCATCAGTCCGTCGAACGGTCCGCAGCCGAGCGCAGAGCCCATGTATATGAACTGTCCCGTTCCCTCGAGCACGAGGCCTATGAGCATGACGCCGATTCCGACCCACATTGAATCCGGCTCGTTGACTAAGCCCAAGTAGTTGCAAAGGTCGACCGTCTTGCCGACGATAATCGCATCAATAATAGTACCGATGCCGATTCTCTCCTTCAGAATCCAGTCGATTACGATGACGATAAATCCGATTGTCACCGAAATGTTGCCGTAGATAACGCCCGTAACTTTGCTGATTCCTAGGTAAAAGCAGTCCCACGGTGCTACGCCGATGCCCGCGTTTATTGTTAGATAAAGCCCTACGCCGTAGGTTACGAGACCCACGGCTGCGATGGCTGTGTTTTTTGCTATTTCTCCAAGTGAATTGTTGCTTCTGCCGCTCATTAAATTTTTACCTCTTTATTGAAATATAATAGCATTTTTTTGCGGCTGTGTAAACCCTCAAAAGCGTGTATACAAGCCATTTCCGGCGATTTTTTTGGGTGCAAAAACCCTGTTCCTACCCCGAGGTTTTTGTGCAATCAAAAACCGCCACAGGGCAATCAAGCCCCACGGCGGCCACAGGTTCTATTTATTTATTCGTCGAAGTCCTCAGCCGAAGCCGCATCGAATATAGCCTCAACCTCTTTGGAAGGCTCCGGTGTAGCCAGCGTTACGATAACCGCAACAACGAGCGAGCAGATGAAGCCCGGAATGATCTCGTAGATTCCAGTCGAATCGGACAGGAACGCGAGCCACAGTCCGTCGACAACCGCACCGGTAATAACACCAGCACAAGCACCCAGATAGTTGAATCTTCTCCAGAAAAGCGACAGGAGAATCGTCGGTCCAAACGCTGCTCCGAAGCAGCCCCAAGCATTCTCAACGAGGTTCATGATAGCCTGAGCGCCAGCACCCTTCGAGGACGCGAGCAAGTATGCGATGAGCGCAACGAGCACTACGATGATTCTGCCAACCCAGAGAACCTCGCGGTCGGAAGCATCCTTCCTGAGAATCGGCTGGTAAATATCCGATGTGAACGAGCTCGATGCAACGAGCAGCTGCGAGTCAGCCGTCGAAATGCAAGCCGCCATTATAGCCGCAAGCAACAGGCCTGAGAACAGCGGATTGAAGAACATTCTAGCCATAGACATGAATACCGTCTTCTGCAGACCCTGAGTCAGGAGCTCTTCGCCAACGAAGATTCTGCCAAGGTAAGCAACGAGGCAAGCGCAGAGGAGTGCGAGCACAACCCAAATGATTGCAACAGTTGCGGATTTCTTGATCATAGAAGGCTTCTCGATTGACATGAAGCGAACTATAATATGCGGCATGCCGAAGTATCCGAGGCCCCAGCCAAGTCCGCTGATGATATCCTTCCAGCTAGCCGAGAAAAGTCCCGAACCAAAGTCGCAAGTTACAACCGCGCCGGAAGCATCCGTGTATTCGTAAACCGTCTGAAGCAGGCTCGTGTCGATATCCTGCGTTGCGAATACGATGATAGGAACTGCGAGCAGCGCTGCCAGCATCAACAGGCCCTGGAAAAAGTCCGTCCAGCATACAGCCTTGAATCCGCCGAGGAACGTGTATCCGATGATGATCACAGCACTGAGAATCATGCCCGTCTTCTCCGAGAATGTCGGGAAAATCATAGTGAATACGGACGCGCCTGCAACGAATGCCGATGCAACGTATACCGTAAAGCAAATCAAGAAGATGATTGCGCAGATTACCTGAAGTGCCTTTGAGCCTGTGAGGAATCTGTTCGACAGATACTGCGGAACAGTGATTGCATCGCCAGAAACCTTCGAGAACTTTCTCAGGCGCTTAGCGCAGAAAATCCAGTTAGCAGCTGTGCCGAGTGCCAGACCGATACCGATCCACATCTGGCCGAAGCCGAACGCCATGATCGAACCTGGCAGACCCATGAGCAGCCAAGCCGACATGTCGGAAGCCTGAGCTGACATCGCTGTAACCCACGGACCCATCGAGCGCCCGCCGAGGAAGTAGTCTTCCTGATTCTTGTTATCTCCATTGAAAAAGAAAAACATCGCTACAAAGAATAGTATTATGAAATAGCCCAGAAAGGCTACCGTTTCCATATTAAACATTTTAATTTCCTCCTTAATTTTTGCCTTCTTTTATTAACGACATTTCGCATTATAGCACAAATCAAACTAGAATGAAACACAGAACGCTTTCTATACACTTTTCGGTATTTTTCACACATATTTTGCAAAAGTATATTGATTTTTCAATCGTTTTCGGCTATACTATATTCTATACAAAAAAGTGCAATAAAAATAAATAAAAATTTTTTTCAAAAAAGTTCGGAGTAAAGTAGATATGAAAAAGAAAAATTCAAGAAATACAAAGAGTAAAATCGTTTCTGCGGCGTGGCAGCTGTTCTATAAACAAGGCTACGACGACACGACCGTCGAGGAAATCGTAGAGGCTTCCGGCACGTCCCGCGGCTCGTTCTATCACTATTTTGACGGCAAGGACGCACTGCTATCTTCGCTTTCGTATTTGTTCGATGAGAAATACGACGAGCTGACTGAGGCGATGGACGAATCACTGTCACCAGTTGATAAACTGATCTTCATGAACCAGGAGCTTTTCCTGATGATTGATAACACTGTATCCGTTGACCTGTTGAGCCAGCTGTTTGCTACGCAGCTCATCACAAGCGGCGAGAAGCACATGATGAGCCCGAACCGGACATATTATAAGCTCCTCCGCCAGGTTGTCAGCGAGGGCAAGGAAGCCGGCGCATTCAAGAGCGAGTTCTCCGTCAACGATATCACGAAGGCCTACGCAATGTTCGAGCGCGGCCTCATGTACGACTGGTGCCTCTCCGACGGCAGTTACTCCCTCTGCCAATACTCCCAGAGCATGCTCCCCCTCTTCCTAGCAAGCTTCACCGCATAAAACGCATAAAAAAAGAGCCTTTCGGCTCTTTTTCTTTTATTTTAGTATCCCTGGCGCTTGCCAATGAATTCAGCGCCGCCCATGTACTTCTTCAGGGCTTCTGGAATCTTGACTGTGCCGTCAGCCTGCTGGTAGTTCTCCAGAACTGCTGCAGTTGTACGACCAATTGCAAGGCCAGAACCATTGAGAGTGTGTACAAAC
>CAVGSW010000018.1:0-16391 GCA_963631945.1 Flexilinea sp.
TTCCCTGGCGATGACACACCAATCATCAGAGGTTCCGCACTCATGGCTCTTGAAGATCCTGCAGGTCCTTGGGGCGACAAGATCATCGAGCTCTTCGAAGCAGTAGATAGCTACATTCCAGAACCAGAAAGAGCAAACGACAAGCCATTCCTGATGCCAGTAGAAGACGTATTCTCAATCACAGGTCGTGGTACAGTAGCAACTGGTAGAGTAGAGAGAGGCGTACTCGAAGTAGGTAACGAAGTAGAAATCGTTGGTCTTACAGAAGAGAAGAGAAAAGTAGTAGTAACTGGCGTTGAAATGTTCAGAAAGCTCCTTGACAGAGCAGAGACAGGCGACAACATCGGTGCACTTCTTAGAGGCGTACAGAGAAACGAAATCGAAAGAGGACAGGTTCTCTGCCAGCCAGGAACAATTCATCCACACACTCACTTCAAGGGTCAGGTATACGTACTTAAGAAGGACGAGGGTGGTAGACATACTCCATTCTTCAATGGTTACAGACCACAGTTCTATTTCAGAACAACAGACGTAACAGGCGATCTTAAGCTTCCAGAAGGAACTGAGATGTGCATGCCTGGCGACAACATCATCATGGAAGTAAAGCTCATCACTCCAATCGCTATCGAAGAGGGACTGAGATTCGCTATTCGTGAAGGTGGCAGAACAGTTGGATCTGGCGTTGTTACCGAGATCATCGAGTAATGACTTGTTAATTTTCCGTTCTGCTGTGTTGCTCGTCGCAAATCCGTGCTCACGTACGCTCGAGTACGTTCCGCTCGTATTTGCACCGTGCGCCTTGCATAACGAAAAATTTCCTGCGTCAATCTGAATAAGAATTAGCGGAAGCGGCTCATTATGAGCCGCTTTTTTGTGTTTTTTGCGCTGGATGTTTGACATTCCGCCTGTGGAATGATAGAATGGTATGGTCTATGGAAGTGTGAATAAGGCGAAGAGGAATTTTGATGGCGGAGAATATTATTAAGGTCGATGACCTCAAATTTGAATATAGCAAGATGCAGGATGGCCAGACCATCACGTTCATGGCGATAGATGGCGTGAGCATTGATATTGAGCAGGGCTCGTTCGTTGCGATTATCGGCAAGAATGGCTCGGGCAAATCGACGTTCGCGAAGAACCTGAATGGCTTGCTCATCCCGACTGAGGGCGATGTGTACGTTGCGGGCTTCAATACGAAGGACGACGAGCACATCTGGGACATCAGGCAGTCAGCGGGCATGGTTTTCCAGAACCCTGACAACCAGCTCGTTTCGGCAATCGTCGAGGATGACGTGGCGTTCGGACCGGAGAACCTGGGAGTTGAGCCAGCGGAGATTCGCCGCAGGGTCGACAAGGCTCTCGAAGATGTGAACATGGGGCAGTTTAAGAAAAAGGCTCCGCACCTTCTTTCGGGCGGCCAGAAGCAGAGAATTGCGATTGCTGGCGTTGTGGCTATGAAGCCGAAGTGCATCATTTTTGATGAACCGACGGCGATGCTTGACCCGAAGGGCCGCAAGGAAATCATGTCGATTATCGACGAGCTGCACGCTGAGGGAATTACGGTCGTGCTCATCACGCACTTTATGGAAGAGACGGTTAACGCTGACAGGCTGATTATAATGGACGACGGACATATTTTGCTGGACGGAACGCCGACCGAGGTGTTCGCACAGGAGGATGTGCTCCGTGAGGCGAGCCTCGAGCTTCCGCTCATGGCGGAGATTGCAAGCAAGCTCCGTGCGCTCGGGGTTGAGGTTCCAGCCGATATAATTACGCAAGAAAAGATGGTTGAGTTTATATGTCAATAAAAATCGAACATTTAACACATATATATGATAGAGGAATGCCGACGGAATCGATTGCGCTCGACGATGTCAGCTTCACGGCGGACGATGGGCAGTTCATCGGCATCATCGGTCACACTGGCTCGGGCAAGTCGACGCTGCTGCAGCACATGAACGGTCTGCTGAAGCCCGATAGCGGCTCGGTTATCGTGGGCGATGTGGATATCACCAAGCCTGGGATTTCCATGGTTGAGATTAGGAAGCGCATCGGGCTCGTGTTCCAATATCCTGAGTACCAGCTGTTCGAGGAGACGGTGGCGCGCGACGTTGCGTTCGGACCGAAGAACCTCGGGCTGACGGACGCTGAGATTGAGGAGCGCGTCAAGGAGGCGATCGAGCTCGTGGGGCTTGACTACGAGAAGTTCAAAGACAGATCGCCGTTCGAGCTTTCTGGCGGACAGAAGAGGCGAGTTGCGATTGCGGGCGTTGTGGCTATGAGGCCAGAGGTTCTCATTCTGGACGAGCCGACAGCGGGACTCGACCCGAGGGCGCATAACGACGTGCTGAAGATGGTCGAGGAAGTTCATCGCAGGACTGGGAATATCACGATTTTCGTGTCGCATAACATGGCGGATATAGCCAAGCTTTCGGACAAAATTGTGGTTATAGATAGCGGCAGGCTCGTGACGGAAGGTACGCCGAAGGAAGTTTTCTCGCAGAAAGAGGCTCTGCGTGCGGTTGGGCTTGATTTGCCGCCTGTGACGGAGTTCACGGAGGAGTTGCGCGAGAGAGGCGTTGACATTGCGCCTACGATTCTCGATGCGGATGAGGCGGCAGAGCAGATTGCCGCGTACCTGAAGGCGAAGGTAGAGAAATAGAAAAATTGCTGGCGGGCGGGGGAATCCTGCCAGATAAGGAAAGAATATGATTAGAGACATTACGCTGGGTCAGTACTATCCGGGCGAATCCTGGGTGCACAAACTTGACCCGAGAGTAAAAATAATAGCGACTTTGCTGTTCATAATTGAGCTGTTTATCGTGAACAACTTTATCGGGTTTGCGATTGCGGCGGTGGCGCTTGGCGTGCTCATCGCGGTATCGAAGGTGCCGATGAGCTTCATCGTTAGGGGACTCAAGCCGATTTTAATCATCCTGCTGTTTACGTTCGCTTTGAACATTTTCATGATAAATGGCGAGGTGATTTGGAGATGGGGCATTCTGAAGATCACGAAGGAAGGCATCCAGACGGCCGTGTTCATGGCTATCAGGCTCATCCTGCTGATTATCGGCTCGTCGATGCTGACGCTTTGCACTCGGCCGCTGAGTCTGACGGACGGCATAGAGCGCCTGCTTTCACCGTTCAAGAAAATCGGTCTGCCGGCGCACGAAATCGCTATGATGATGACGATTGCGCTCAGGTTCATTCCGACATTGCTCGAGGAGACGGACAAGATCATGAAGGCGCAGCAGGCTCGTGGCGCAGACTTTGAGACTGGCGGGCTTTTGCACAGGGTGAAGGCGCTTATCCCGATTCTGGTGCCGCTGTTTGTCAGCGCGTTCAGAATTGCCAACGACCTTGCGATGGCGATGGAGGCGAGATGCTATCGCGGCGGACAGCACAGGACGAGGATGCACGAGATGAAGCTGAAGAAGCGAGACTATGTGGCGTTCTTGCTGCAGGCGGCGTTCTTGGCTGTGATTATCCTGTCGGCGCAGGTTGATATTTTAGGAATTTAGATGATTTTGCGAATAGAGGCCTCGGAGATGTCCGAGGCTTTTGGATTTTTGGAATGGATTAGGCATGAGACAGAGAAACATTAAGGATTTGGACAAGAGAATAGAGGAGAATTCGCGAACGCTCGTGGAGGATCCGCGGGCGGCCAAGGGACATTGGCACGAGCTCTTCGGGAATGCGAACCCGATTTACCTGGAGATTGGCTGCGGCAAGGGTGCGTTTATCACGGCGCACGCTACTGCTGAGCCTGAGAAGAACTTCATTGCGTGCGAGGGGCAGAGCTCGGTCGTGCTGAGGGCGCTGGAGAAGGCCGAGGAGACTGGGCTTACGAACCTTAGGATTTTCATCGACTACGTGCACGACCTCTCGGATTATTTCGAGGCGGGCGAGCTTGCGGGGATATATCTCAATTTCAGCGATCCGTGGCCGAAAGCTCGCCACGCGAAGCGCAGGTTGACTTATCACAAGCGTCTTGAGAATTACAAGAGCATCCTGCCTGCGGACGGGTTCATAGAGTTTAAGACGGATAACGATGGGCTGTTCGAGTTCACGCTCAGCGAGATCGAGCTGATGGGATACGAGATCGAGGAGCTGAGCCGCGACCTGCACGGGGCGAGCGGCAGAGGTGCCGATGGCGAGCGTGCTGGTGCTGAGGATGCGGGCGGCGAGCGTGTCCGCACCGAGCTGGCTGAGGATGATGGAACTTGTGGGTGCGGGCACGCTGCTGCGGCCTGCACTTGCGCTGCTGGAGAGGCCGCAGGCGCTGCGCTTGCCTGCGACGTAAACCCTGGGGGCGAGCACATCGCCGCCGCCCGCATCGACTCCGCGAACTTCATGACCGAGTATGAGCAGAAGTTCGCCAGCCAGGGCAAGAACATCAACTTCGTGCGCTTCTAGGCGCCCATATAATCGAAAAAAATTCGCTCCAAGGTGAACCTCGAAGCGAATTTTCTCATTTTTTGGAGCGGACAACGGGAATCGAACCCGCCTCCTCAGCTTGGGAAGCTGATATTCTACCAATGAACTATGTCCGCGCGACACAAACATTATACAATAGAACTGTCTATATTTCAAGAACAAAAAAGCCTATCCTGCTTTCGCAAGATAGGCTTTTGCATATTTGCTTACGCTATTTGCTTAGCGGTTTGTCCGCCGATGGGTCGTGCCCAGCTGCCCAGAGCGCATCTGCAACCGGCGCCCATTCCTTCGCATACTCAGTGCACTTGCCGCAGAGATGCTCGCATGTCTCCGGCGACTCGAGGTCTGTGGACTTCGCACCAGTTTTCTTGATCATCTCCTGCAATTTTTCTGGATTCTCCAGCATTGGACAAGGTCTGAGCAAGTTGTCATTGAACGGCTGACCGTCTCTGTATGCCAAGAACAGTGGCTGGCGCAGACAATCGATTAACGACTTTTCTTTGATATTCGCGTTCGAATAGTGGATGAATACGCATGGCTCCACGTCGCCGTTCGCATTGATGTGGCAATATCTCTCGCCGCCAGCTATGCAGCCGTGAACGAACTCACCATCGTTCTGGAAGTCGATAGCGAACAGCTCCTTGCCGCCCTCGAGATCACGGATCTCACGAATCTTGTGATACATGTATGTTCTCTGCTCTGGAGTGAGGAGCAGTTCTGTTCCTGCGTTGTTTCCGACTGGCATGTAGTGGAAGTACCAAGCGAAGTAGCAACCTTTGTCAATCAGCATGTCGAGGAACTCGTCGCTCGTTACTGTCAGGTAGTTCTTGCTCGTGTAGCAAATCGAAACGCCGAACGGAATGCGGTGCGCGTGCATCATATCCATCGCAGCCAGAGCCTTCTGGTAGTGGCCGTTGCCACGTCTGCCGTCGTTGCTTTCTTCGAAACCTTCGATGCTTACGGAAAGCACGAAGTTGCCGACTCTCAGCAGATCCTCGCAGAACTTCTCATCAATCAAAGTTCCGTTCGTGAATGCGTGGAACGCAACGTCTGGGTGCTTCTCGCAAAGCTTGATGATATCGTCTTTTCTAATCAGTGGCTCGCCGCCAGTGAAGAGGTATGCATAAACGCCGAGCTCCTTGCCCTGTGTAATTATGCTATCCATTTCCTCGAATGAAAGGTTGAGCCTGTTGCCGTACTCAGCAGCCCAGCAGCCCGTGCAATGCAGGTTGCAAGCCGTCGTCGGGTCCATGAGGATAATCCACGGAATGTTGCAATCGTATTTTTTTCTGAGCTCGCGGGATGTCTTGTAGCCGTGGAAACCAGCCTCATACCCAGCGTTCAAGAAGAATGTCTTCAGGATGTGCGGGTCGTTTTCCCTCAGAAGCCTCTGCGCAAAGCGTATCCACTTGCTGTTCGGGTCATTTGCAACGCCGCGGAGCATCTCGAACGACGAATCTTCCCAGTAGCCCTTCATAATTTTCTCTGCGTTATCTACAATTGGAAGTAGAACGGACGATAAGTCATCAGTTTGACTTTTTTTGATTACAGAATTCAGCATCATTTCGACTGCTTTTCGTTCTGCGATATGTGCTAAACTTTTTGCCATCTTAGTTTCTCCTTTTTCATCTTGTATTTAATACGACATCAAGTGCTGATTAAGCAAGTTCATCTGACTTGAATTCTACATTATATTATAATACCACAAAATAGGTCGATAAATTCAAGAAGATTGTGTGAAGCTTTTGCTAATCCAACAAAAAAAGAGCAATTTTCTCGCAATTTTTCTTGCTAAACAAACAAAAATGTATTATACTAAGACGTTGTATTGATTTTAGAACAGAAAAAGGCAGAAAAAGCGAGCCTGAGAGAGGCACGCAAAATTTCAGAAGGAGGACGCCATGGCAGATTATTTATTTGCAGCTCGGAACGGCAGAAATGTTCCAAAAGAAGACAAGATTTTCGGTATCAGCAACAGAGCGAAGAAGATGATAGCGGAAAAAGGAAAGGACAAGGTTGTCAACGCCACCATCGGCGCCCTGCTTGACGATAATGGAAATTTGATCGTTTTGTCGTCGGTTGCGGAGGTATTCAAGAGCCTCAGCCCAGTTGAGTTTGCGGAGTACGCACCGATTGCGGGCACACCGGAGTTCCGCGAGATTATCAAAAAGGATGCATTCGGCAGCTATGTACCGAAGCGCTACACGCAGGCTGTTGCAACACCTGGCGGTACAGGCGGCATCAGAAACACGATTTCGAACTACACTGAGCCTGGAGACAAGGTTCTCATCGCAGACTGGTACTGGTCGCCGTACAGAACTATTGCTACGGAAATCGGCAGAGATGTTGAGACATTTGAATTGTTCGACGCAGACAGAAAGTTTAACATAAAGAATTTCGAGGAGAAGGCAAAGACTTTGCTCGAGAAGCAGGATAGGCTGGCAGTTATCCTCAACACGCCTGCTCACAACCCGACGGGCTATGCAATGAGCGACGATGACTGGAAGGCGGTAACTGCGGTGTTCGCAGGACTTCCAGAAGGCAAGAAGGTTACGTTGCTCGTAGACGTTGCATATCTCGACTTTGCTGGCGACGAAGAAAAATACAGAAGCTTCTTGCCAATTGTTGATGCGATGCCAGAGAACGTGCTCGTGCTGATCGGACACAGCCTTTCCAAGGCATATACGCTTTACGGAATGCGCTGCGGAGCTCTCATCTGTATGGCACAGACGGAAGAAATCGCAGAGGAGTTCAAGCGTGTCTGCGAATTCTCCTCCAGAGCATCCTGGTCAAACTGCACCAGAGCACCGCAGATGATTATCACGAAAATCTATCAGGACCCAGAGCTCAAGAAGAAGGTCGACGAGGAGCGCGCTGGCTTCCGCGACATGCTCATCAGACGTGGCAAGGCGTTCGAGGCGGCCGCTGAAGAGGTTGGCCTCGTAATGGTTCCGTTCGACGCGGGCTTCTTCGCATCGATTCCATGCGATGACCCAGACGCAGTATCCGCTGAGCTCGAGAAGGAGGGAATCTTCCTCGTACCGCTCGCAAAGGGCGTCCGCGTCTCGGTAGCATCCGTCTCCGAGGCCGTTTGCAAAATGCTCCCAGCCCGCATCAAAGCCGCAATGGACCGCCTGCAGTAACTCAGCAACGCCCGAGGCGGCCGTCTGGCACGCCTTTTGCGCAAGTGCACGGCAACGGCAAAACTCGTGCCAGCCGCCCGCACAACCCAGCAGCTGGCCACAACAGAACAGAAAGTGTCAAAGGAGGCGCAAGCCTCCTTTTTGCGTGTCGAGAACCTCCTCTATCCCAGGTTAACTGTTAAAATTTATTGCAAAATCGGAATAAGCAGAAAAAATCTGAATTTTCTTCCAATTAGCTCTTTCCAAAATCTGTGTTTTAGTGTATAATCTTCATACAAATATTGACAGAGACCGAGGCGTTGACCGCGGGTGGTGGTTTTTGCCTCTAGCTCCAGCATCAAATGACACCACTTAGCCTCAAAATGGTCGAAAATCAGGTCTCCGAGGGGCCGATGGTGGTTTTTGCTCTGATGCTGGAAGCCATATGACACCACAAATCGCCGAAATTGAAGAAAAGTGGTGTCATATGCCCTCGCCAAGCCAAGCAAAAACCACCACTGACGAAAGCGAGGCATCCAGAGGACTCTACAGCTGAAGAGAGGCCTTGCAGCAACCACTACTAATCTAAATAGAAGCGAATTATATGAAGAACGGAGGTTATCATGTACTATGACAAGGGCTATTTTGAGAAGATTGTATCAGTTCTAAAATCACAGATTCAAGCAAACAACGCGGAGATGCAAACTTATCCGCAGGGCACATTGCGCCATGACTATAGCCGCGGTCGAAATCGTATTTTCATTGCGACCACAACCAACGACGGCAAGAAAATACGAGAGTCGATAAACAAGCGGCCTGACATTTTGCTGAAACTTCTGAGAAGAGAGTATTTGTCTGCGCAGAATGTTGTGCTGGAGAAGGACATCCGCTTGTTAGAGAATTTTATTGGCCAGTTTGTGGATACAATGCCGGCATCGTACATCGAGCGGATGCCAGAACGTTTCCATACGCTGCCACTTGGGATTATCCAGCTGATTGCCACAGCGAACCCATTAGCAATATCAGCAGCGGAGCAAATAATCGAGGATCCAGAAGCTGTAATCGAGCTCGCTGAAAGTTGGTTTCCGCTCCCGAAGAATGGGAAGGAAGAAATACAAGGCGATGTCAATAAGTGTGCGGAGGTGCAAGCAAAGGGTGAGACACAAGCACAGAATGGACTTGAGACAAAACAGGATTTCCGTATAGATATCGGTAGCGAGCTCGACAACTGGGCGCGTGCGCAGTTCGAGCAGAGCACATACAAAATTGAGCAGCGTACGCAGAGAACAAGCCAGGGCCTGCTCGTCCGCTCAAAATCAGAGGCACTTATTGCGGAGAAGCTATACGAGTTCGGAGTGCCATTTAGATACGAGCAGGTGCTCCACATTGGATGCCGTGATTATTTTCCTGACTTTGCTGTTCGCAACACTCGCAGCGGCAAGCTTTTCTATTGGGAGCATCTGGGCCTTGTCAACAACAAGGATTATATGGAAAGCTGCCGCCGCAAGTTAGCAACATACGAGAATGCGGGCATTGCACCTTGGGACAATTTGATTACGACATACGACGACGAAAACGGAAACCTCGACCTGCAATTCGTGGAGAGCATAATCAAATGCAAACTCACATAGCGCAACACATGTAGCGTATGACGTTACACATTGGAAATGATGCATTATAATCTTGCGGTTCGAGAAATCTAAAATCTGACTATAGATTTCTCGGGGCGGACGATAAGTTCCTGGGGTGGGGCGGTGAACTTACGAACTGGTGAGGTGAGTTTTCAGGCTGGTGAGGTGAGTTTTCAGGCTGGTGAGGTGAGTTTTCAGACTGGCGAGGTGAGTTTTCAGACTGGTAGGCGAGGCAGAAATTTACTGGAAAAGGCGGGCGTGTAAATTTATTAAAAATATTTGAAAAAATTTTCAGGAAAGTATTGACAAGGGCGTGCGCGTGTGGTAATATTAGTGAACAAAAGGCAATTTGTGGAAAGGAGATACAAAAATGGCTACTAAAGAAAGAAAAGAAAGAGACGACGAATTCAAGTTTGAAATTGTTAGACACTTGGGAGTTGTTTCGAGAGCACAAACTGGTTGGACGAAGGAGATTAATCTCGTATCTTGGCGTGGGGGAGCACCCAAGGTGGATATTAGAGAGTGGGATCCCGACCATGAACGAATGAGCAGAGGCCTCACGATGAAGAAAGACGAGGCCATCAAGACTTTGCTTATTCTCACGAAGTTCTATCAGGAGTCAGGCGACTTGCCGGGCGCTGAGGAGAAGGTGGAGGAGGATTCGTCCGACTTGGAGGAGATTGCATAGGCGGGCGGCGGGGCGGCTGCTGCTCGGAAGGCTCAGTTGAAGAGTAGCAGATGGGCAGCAGCCGCCACGGGCAGCCGTCTGCCGAAGATGTCCAGAGCAGACGGCCGCCCGCAGATAGCTAACACCCAGCTACGGAGGTTAGCTATCTGCCGCCGCCCGGCCAGCAAGGGCTCGAAATACCGCGTTGCATCCCAAACGGGAGCCGCGGTATTTTTTTGCTGCGAAATATTTTTTTTATTCAAAATTTATGGTATACTATTGTTGGAATCTACCCTCGGGCAGTGATGCGCGGGGTGGCATGCGGGCCGCACGGCCGGCATTTATTCGAATATAACACGCAGAATTAGATGCATTGGCATCATAGGGGAGAAATTATGGACGTGCAAATTAGACTAAAGAAGGACTACAAGGGACAGTTTGAGGAAATGTCGGTCGAGATGGGGACGACGATTGAGCAGATTTACAGGGAAATTGCGGACGAGCTGCCGTACACGGTGCTGGCGGCGAAGTCAGACAACAAGCTGGTTTCGCTCGCATATAAGATTTACCGCAGTTGCGATATCGAACTGCTGGACATGAGAACGCAGGTCGCGAACCTCGTGTACCAGAACACGCTGAATATCATATACCTGAAGGCAGTGCACGACGTGTTGGGCGAATGCAAGGTCAACATCTTCAACGCGCTGAACAAGGGACTTTATACGGAGATCGAGGCGGATGAGCCGATAACACATATGAAAGTTCGCGAAATCGAGAAGCGAATGGAGCTCCTTGTTTCTCTTGACTTGCCGCTGAAGAGAGTGAAACTCGTTAGAGATGAGGCGGAGGAATATTTCAGAAAGAGCGGACGTGAAGGGAAAATCGCCCTGCTTAAGGAATTGCCGAAAGCGAGAAAAATCCCGTTCTACGAGCTGGATGGCTATATGGACTTTTTCTATGGAATCATGTGCCCGACGACGAGCTATATCAGGCATTTCGAGCTGCGCAAGTACAGAGACGGAGTGCTTTTGAGATTCCCGCACCCGTCGAACCCGAACGTGATTCCAGAATACAGGGACGAGAAGGCGCTTTACAAGACATTCACAGAAGAGCGCAATTGGGGCGACCTCATGGATATAAATTACGTTTCGGATTTGAACGAGCGAATCGACGAAGGCAAGCTGAAAGAGCTTTTCCAGATTTCCGAGGCGCTGCACGAGAGCAAGATCGTGGAGATTGCCGAGGAGATTGTCAAGCAAAAAAAGAGAATCATTTTGATAGCGGGACCATCTTCCTCGGGAAAGACGACCTTTGCGCAGAGGCTTTGCATACAGCTTCGCGTGCACGGAGTGCAGCCACTCTATCTGGGAACGGACGACTACTTCGTGGAGCGCGAGGACACGCCGCTTGATGAGATGGGCGAGCGCGATTACGAGGGCCTCGGGGCGGTCGACATCGACCTGTTCAACGACAATATGAACGATTTGCTGGCGGGCAAAGAAGTCGACCTGCCGACATTCGATTTCATAACGGGCCACAAGGAATACGGCAAGCGAATCACGCAGATTACGGAGGATCAGCCGATTGTAATCGAAGGCATCCACGCGCTGAACGGAGCGCTGACACCGAAGATTCCTGAGCGAGAAAAATACAAGATTTACATCAGCCCGCTCATCCAGTTGAACATCGACGATCACAACAGAATCGTCACGACGGATCACAGGATGCTGCGACGCATGGTGCGCGACTACAAGTACCGCGGGCACAGCGCTCGCGACACGATCAATTCGTGGCCAAAGGTTCGCAAGGGCGAGGACAAGAACATCTTCCCGTACTCGAATGAGGCGGATGTTGTGTTCAATTCCGTGCACCTTTATGAGATATCGGTTCTGAAGAAATACGTTCTGCCTTTGCTCGCGGAAATCACGAGAGACGAGCCGGAATTCACCGACGCGCGCAGAATGCTGAACTTCCTGAGCTATTTCAGGACGGCGGACGATGATTCGGCCATCGCGAACAATTCGATAATCAGAGAATTTATCGGCGGAAGCATTTTTGTCGAGTAAAAGGGGAGGAAACGAAATGACAAGGAAAATTTTGGATAGAAAGAAGAGAAAAAAGGGTACGCTTGCTATTCTGCTCTCGCTCTGCCTCGTTGTTGGGCTTGTCGGAGTGACTGCATACGCAACGGAGACGGCAAACGATGAGACAAACGACATCGTTATCATTTACACGGGCGACATGCACGGCAAGCCGGACACGAACATAACGCTGGCGGGCCTCAAGGCATATGCTAACGAGCGCCAAGCGAAGAGCAAATACGTCGAGATTGTCGATGCGGGCGATTCGCTCAGCGGCAGCGCGATTGCAAGTTCTTCTGGCGGCAAATACATGATGGATGCCATGAACGAAGTCGGCTATGGGATTGCGGTTCCGAGTGCAGACGACTTCAGCTTCGGCGTTGACCTTCTGACGAGCACGATTGACAATTCAGCGAGCTACGAATATCTGAGCTGCAACTTTGTGAATGCGTCGACTGGCAAGACGGTTTTCAACGCATATAATACGGTAATTTACGGCGATACGAGCGTCGCTTACATCGGAATCAGCGATCCGCTCACGGCGAGCATGACTCCGAACTCGTTCGTGGATGGCAAGTACAAGTTCCTCGGTGCGAATGGTGCGAGCGAGCTGTACACGGCAGTTCAGAACGCAGCGGATGCAGCGAAGGCGGCAGGCGCAGACTATGTAATAGCAATCGGCCATCTTTCTGAGACAGGTAGCGACCCGCTTTCAGCAAAGAGCATAATCGCAAACACGACGGGAATCACTGCGTTCATTTCTGGCGGCGAGCACGTTGCAATCAGCGGCGACCAGGTCAAGAACAAGTCTGGTCAGAGTGTGCTGCTGACATCGGCAGGCGCGAACATCAGCAATATCGGGGCTATTACGCTTTCACCAGGAAAGTCGGTCTCTTCGCAACTCATCAGCAACTACAGTTATAGATATATCAAAACAAACGATGCAATCACAGCTCTCACGCAGAAATACAGCAAGGAGCTGACGAATACTTTCGCGACATCGGCGGTTGACCTGACTTCGGCGGACTCCGACGGTGTTCGAACTGTCGGCATGTCCGAGACGAACCTCGGCGATCTAGTAGCTGACGCGTATAAGGAAGCAACTGGCGCTGATATCGCCTTTGTTGAAGCATCGGAAATCCAAGGGAAAATCAGCCACGGTGATATTAGCTACAGCGATATCCTGAATGTCCTGCCGAACGGGAACAACCTGAGCGTCTATACCGTTTCGGGTGGCGAAATCCTCGATGCGCTCGAGATGTCCGCAAGGCTTTACCCTTCGAACAATGAGGGATTCCTGCAGGTATCGGGCATAACTTTTGATGTTCAGCAGACGGTTAAGTCGACGGTGACGGTTAACGCAAGCGGCAAATTCACTGGCGTCAAGGGCGAGTATAGGGTTACGAACGTCATGATCGGCGGCAAAGAGCTCGATTTGATGGACGATTACACGGTCGTTGCGACGGATGCTTTCTGGTCGGGCGACACTGGCTATGCGATGTTCGAGGATGCGACGCTCAAGTCGAAGGATGTCGAGTCGGATTGCGGGGCGCTCTATGAGTATATCAGCGACACTCTGGATGGAAAGATTACGGACAAATATGCGAAGCAGGCTGGCAGAATCGACTATATTAAGCTTGCTAGACAGAGCGAGATCGATGCGGAAATCGAGGCTGGCGTTCAGGCTAAGTTAGCGGATTACGCGAGCGAGATGGCGGATCTGAAGGAGGAGGCCGCGACTCAGAACCAGATTATCGCAGTTAGAACGGCGACAGTCAAGGCTGCAACGACTGTCATCAAGAGCGGCAGCAAGCGCAAAGTCAAGATTACCTGGACGAATTCCAAGAGCATCAGCGGCATGAAGTACCAGGTTTACAAGTCGACGAGCAAATACACAGGCTACAGCAAGATTTATACGGCGAGCGGTCTGAAGTTGACGAACACGTCGAATATCAAGAAGGGTAAGACGTATTATTATAAAGTACGCGGCTACAAATATATCGATGGCAAGTATTACTACACTGATTGGTCGAACATAACGTATAAGACGGTCAAGTAGCGGCGGGTTTGCCTTTGCGTCCGCTTAGAATTTAGAATTTGTTTTAGCATGCAAACGGACAATCCAGCGTCCGCTTAGAATCGGATAAAAAATTTGAATTTGGAGGTGTGTAATGTATCTAAGCGTTGGTGAAATTTCGAAGGCATTGGGGATCTCGACGGAGGCGATTAGGCACTATGTGCAGGAGGGAATCATAACTCCGCACAAAAATCCGGAGAACAACTATTGGGAGTACTCTTCGGAGGATTTCCTGCGGCTGACGGACGTGCTGTTCTATCGCTCGATGGGGCTTTCCATCAAGGAAATCAAGGAAATCATGCTTGGCGATGTGCCAGTCGACAAAATCGGCGACATCATTCACTCGCGGCACGTCGAGCTGACGAAAGCCATCAAGGAAACCGTAGAGATGTTGCAAATGCTCGACTCCTGGGAGGAATCCTACCGCAGCGAGCTCGACCTCATCGGCAAGTACAGAATCGGTGCGATGCCAGCTGAATACCGACGCGAAGAATACATTAGCAAAGACGAGCACGCAGCGAACAGCCTCAAAAAATGCTTCGACATAGACAGGGAAGACTGGATGTGCCTCTCAGTTTCATTTTACTACGATCAGGATGAGGCTGACAAAGGTCTGCAGCGTTATTTCTCCTTCAACGGCGACACGAAGCTGAAGATTTGCAATGCGAAGACGTACAGCATTTCTGAGAGCGCGGACAAGTGCCTCATCACGGAAGTATTTTTCTCGGACGATCCGAGCAAGATGCTTGGACCGATGATGGAGTACGCGAAGGAAAACGGACTTGCGCTCACTGGCAAGTTCTACGGCAGAGAGGAGACGAACTTCTACCACGGCGGCACTCGCGAAGGACTGTACAAGGTCTATGCACCAATCGCCGAGTAGCTTTTGTCAAGATTCCGCATAGAAAATTTTTATTGAAAAAATTACGAAAAAACTTATTGACCTCGTCCTTACGACGAGGTTTATAATTTTTTGTAGAAAGACGGGGCTGAGGCTCCGAGGCGATTCGCACGGTGAATAATATGGTAGAACTTTAATTGCGGATTAGGAGTGCGAATTGCAGGGAGCGTGTGAAAGGGTATAGGAAAAAAGATGAAAGAGAGAATTAACAGGTATTTTTCCGAGCATAAGGAAGAAATGTATGCGAATTTGAAGAGGCTGATGGAGATTCGCAGCCGCACGGAGGAATTCGAGAAATCGAAGGAGGCGCTCGCGTTCGTACTCGGGCTGGCGGACAGCTTCGGCATGAGGACGAAGCTCGGCAAGCACGGAGATGTCGGCATCATCGAAATCGGTGAAGGTGAGAAGACGGTCGGACTTCTAGCTCACGTGGATGTCGTGCCAGAGGGAGATATCACGGTTTGGGAAGATGAGCCGTTTACGCTGACGATTCGCGACGGCGTGCTGTACGGCCGCGGCATCGTGGACGACAAGGGCCCGGTTATTACGAGCCTTTATGCGATGCGGTTCGTCAAGGAAAACGTGCCGGAGATGAAGAGGAAGATTCAGCTCATCGTCGGCACGAGCGAAGAATCCGTTTGGACGGATATGGAACACTTCAAGGAAGAGTTCCCGCTGCCAGATTACGGATATTCGCCGGACGGAAATTTCCCGATTTACTATGCGGAGAGCGGCTACATGGACGTGACCTTGGAGTTCACTTTGAATCCTGAGAATCCAGCCGAGGCTTACACGGGTGTGAACGGCGGGACGGCGCCGAACAGTGTGCCTTCCGAGGCTGAGTTCACATTCGGTGGCGAGAGGAAAGTGTTCAAGGGCAAGGCGGCACACAGTTCGGCGCCTGAGCTCGGCGAAAACGCTCTGCTGAAGATGGCCGAGGGCATGCCTGTGCCGAAGCCTGCATTCGCGAGGTTCATGCTCGATTTCTTCCCAGAGGGTGTGTATGGCTCGAAGCTGACAATCGAAAAGGATCCGAACATCGTGTTCGAGGAAGAGGTTCCGCCTACGACGATTGTTCCGACGGTTCTCAGACAGGACGGCCAGAAGATCAGCATCAACTTCAACGTTCGTCAGGGTATGGACATCCCGAACGACAATATAATTGCAGCTTTTGCGAGGGAGCAGGACGATTACGGATTCGAAATCAAGATTTCCGAGAGCCTGTCGCCGATTTATGTTGACAAGCACCAGCCTTGGATGCAGAGAATGGCGGCAACATACGATGCGTATGGCAAGGTGAACGAGTTCCTGCTGGCGCCAGGCTGCACGTATGCGAAGACGATTCCGAACTTCGTGTGCTGGGGACCGGTGTTCCCAGGCGACCTTGATTGTGCGCACATGGAGAACGAGCAGGCGACGGAGGAAAGCTTCCTGCTCGGCGCGGCAATCTACACCGCGTTCCTGTATGAAGAGGC
>CAVGSW010000019.1:0-16323 GCA_963631945.1 Flexilinea sp.
AGAACTTTGCTCGTGCGGACGAAATCAGAGATGAGCTCAAGGCTCGTGGATATGCTATCAAGGATACTCCGCAGGGTCCGCAGCTGATTAAGGCATAAAGATGAATGCAAAAGAGATAAATACAACGGCGCTGGCCTACATTGGCGACGCCGTTTATGAGGTTTATGTACGGCGTCGCGTGCTGGCGGCTTCCGGCATGCCGGTTGGGGAAGCCGCGGGGGCCGCTTCGGGTGAGCTTGGTGCGGCCCCTGCTGGGGCGTCCACCCAGAAGCAGGCTTACGGGGCGCATGTGGACGCCCTGCACAAGCGAGCAATCAAGTATGTCAAGGCGAGCGGCCAGGCCAAGGCCGTGAAGCGTATGCTCGCAGACGGATTCCTTTCGCAGGATGAAGAGGCGCTGGTGCGCAGGGCGAGAAACCACAAGACGGCGAGCAAGCCCAAGAACGCAGACGCCATGGACTACAAATACGCCACAGCTTTCGAGGCACTGATCGGCTATTTGAACCTCACAGATGACAAAGCTCGCATGGAGGAAATTATCTTCCACGCGTTCGAGATAATTGACGACAACCTGAAGGGAGGCAAGTGAATTGGACAGCAGACTAAGGGAAATAATCGAAGACAGCGGTAACATTGTATTTTTCGGCGGTGCAGGCGTATCGACGGAGAGCAACATCCCAGATTTCCGTTCCGAAAAAGGCCTGTACAGCGCGCAGCAGCAATTCGGCAGAAGCCCAGAAGAGATGCTCTCGCACAGCTTTTTCGTGACGAACACGGAGACGTTCTTTGACTATTACAAGAACAACCTGATTTACCGCGATGCCCAGCCGAACAAGGCGCACCTCGCACTTGCAGCTCTCGAGAAGGAAGGCAAACTCAAGGCCGTAATCACGCAGAACATAGACGGCCTGCACCAGAAAGCAGGTAGCAAGAAGGTCTACGAGCTTCACGGCTCCGTCAGCCGCAACTACTGCATGGACTGCGGCGCGGCCTACGACATAGACTTCATCATGGACGAGGCGAATTGCAAGAACGGCGTTCCGATTTGCCCGAAGTGCGGCGGAATCATCAAGCCAGATGTAGTGCTGTATGAGGAAGTCCTCGACGAAAACTGCCTCGCAGGCGCAATCAACGCAATAGAGCAGGCGGATGTTTTGATAATCGGCGGCACATCGCTCGTCGTTTACCCAGCGGCGGGGCTCATCCGCTACTTCCGCGGCAGGCACCTGGTGCTCATCAACAAGCAACCAACGCAATACGACCGCATGGCCGACCTCGTGATAAACGACTCAATCGGCAAGGTCATGGATATGAGCGTATAATAAATAGGAGAAAAATTATGTCAGGATTATTCAATAGACTCAAGAAATTGACGATAGAAAAAGACGATGCGATTTTCGTGGCAATCGATTTCCAGGAAAAGCTCATGCCAGCGATGGCAGACAAGGAAGAGCTCGAGAAAAAAATCGTTAAGCTCACAAGCGGCATGAAGGTGCTTGGAATTCCAACGATTGTGACGCAGCAATACACGAAGGGGCTCGGAGCAACGATTCCGTCGGTTGCTGAAGCGCTCGGCGAATTTACGCCAATCGACAAGACGACGTTCAGCTGCCTCAAGAACGAAGAATTCGTCAGCCAGCTCGAATCGCTCGACAGAGGCACAGTTATCCTCGCAGGAATCGAAGCGCACATCTGCGTAGAGCAGACCGCAATCCAGCTCCTCGAGGACGGCTACGAAGTTGCACTCGTAACGGATTGCATTCAGTCTAGAGACCCGAGAAACAAGGACATAGCAATCGAGAGAATGATTCAGGCAGGCGTTATCCCAACGAGCTTCGAGAGCGTGCTGTACGAACTTCTCGGTGGCGCGAAAGCCCCAGAATTCAAGGCAATCTCAGCACTCGTAAAATAACACAACAACAAACAACAGCAAAAATCGCGAGCAAAATCGCGATTTTTTCGGTAAAAAGGAACGTAAATCTTATGATATTCGAAAGAAGTTTTGATAACTTATCGCAGGAAGATCTCGCGCTGCTGAACTCGTACTTCGACAGCTGCGACTACCGCTCCTCGGGCTACACGCTCAGGGCAAATTACATGTGGAGAAACACGCACGGCATAAGCTGGCAGATAATCGGCGACTATCTCTGTATAGCTGCTTCAGCCGAGCTTGACCCAGAGGAGGACAAACGCCACTACATGGCCTTCCCTCTGACAAGGACTGGCACGTACGACATAGACAGTCTCAGAGATACATTCAATGCCG
This sequence comes from Flexilinea sp., assembly GCA_963631945.1. Lineage (GTDB taxonomy): Bacteria > Bacillota > Clostridia > Peptostreptococcales > Anaerovoracaceae > CAG-238. The sequence goes on from CAVGSW010000019.1 coordinate 2,267, forward strand.
CAAGGAGAATCTTCGAGGCGGACGGACAGAAGGAGTTCTGCATCAGCCTCGTTCCAGCACACCTCGTTCACTATCTCGAGGAGTGCTTCCCTGGCCAAGCCAGCTGCCAGCACGAGCGAGACGAGGACGACTACGTCTACCTGAGAGAAGATCTCGTCACGCTCGGCGGCCGCAAGCTCCACCAGAAGAAAAACCACCTCAATTACTTCCTCAAGACATACAACTACACTTATGAAGAGGCAAGACCAGAGGACGCGGACGAAATCATGGCCTATATCGAGAGCAAGAACGAGTACAAGCTCGGCGAAACCCCAGAAGAATGGAAGGAAATCCTCGAGAAGGAGACGATTGCGATTCGCGAGCTCCTGAAGTCGCTCGGAAACGGGCTTCTGTCTGGCGTGATCCGCATCGACGGCAAGATTGAGGCTGTGACGCTCGGCGAATTTTCGCGGACGAACAGCAAGGAGACTGTCGTGGTGCATGTGGAGAAGGCAGACGACCGCATCCGCGGGCTTTATCAGGCGATAAACAACGAGTTCTGCAAGCGCCTCCCAGAGGAAACAATCTACGTGAACCGCGAGGAGGACATGGGCCTTGCGAACCTCAGACAGACGAAGCTCTCCTACAAGCCAGTCTTCATGGCAGAGAAATACTCGGCGGTAATCAAATAGACTAATAAATTTTAGACAATGCAGCTCCGCATTAAATGCAGAGCTGCATTGTTTTTATCGAGGAGAAATAATGCAAGCCCGCATTGCAACGAGCCGTTCTTTCGGCTACAATGGGCTAAAACAGACATCTTTTGCATTTGGCATATTTCTTGCTCCTTAAACTAGGCAGAGGATTCTTTTCAGAAGAAATTTTAATATATCCTAGCTAGAAAGAGGTTGCAAGAAATTATGTACGATGAATTTAAATCGAAAAGATGGGGCTGTTTCGTAGCGGCACTTGTTATCTGCGTCTGCGCAGGCTTTGGTTACTCGTGGAGCGTGCTGCAAGGACCGATTGTCGAATGCTTTGATTGGAAAGAGAGCGCGGTTTCGCTTACGTTTACGATTACCGTTGTCTGCTCCACGATGGCTCCGATTTTTTTTGGAAGTGTTATTAAAAAAATCAGCACAAAACAGTGCATACTGATTGGTGCAGTATTGTTCGGAGGCGGGCTGATTCTCGCTGGCGTTATGACGTCTCTTTGGCAACTATATATTTTTTACGGTGTTCTCTCTGGCCTTGGATGCGGCTTCATATATCCAAGCCTCATGGCATATGTCGTAAAATTATTTCCAGACAAGTCCGGCCTTGCATCTGGCTTGGGAACGGCTGCATACGGCTCAGGGGCGATTATTTGGGCACCGACAGCTGCAGCTTTGATTGAAAAATCATCGATTGGCTCGACTCTGCTAACGCTGGGCATCGCTTTTCTGGTTATTATTCTGGCGAGCGATCTTTTCTTAAAAGAAGTGCCTGATGAATGGCAGGAGCTTATGGCGCCGCGAAAACAATCCACAACTGAAGAAAAAACAGGCCTTAAGAGAAGCGAGATGGTGAAAACCCCGACATTCTATGTGACAGTGCTCACATTTACTTGCGGTTTAATCGCGGGCATCATGATCATCAGCCAGGCATCTCCAATCCTGCAGACGACAGTAGGATTTTCTCCTGAGAAAGCGGCAATCTTTGTCAGCGTGTTCGCTGCGTGCAACATGGCGGGAAGATTCCTCTTTGGCAGTGTTTCGGATAAGATGGGGATTCAGAAAACGATAACGATCGTGTTCATTTGCTGTGCTGCGTCTATGGTAATCCTGACGCTTGGAGTAAGTACCATCTGTTCCATCACCGCTATGGGTGTGGCGGCTGCGTGCTATGGCGGTTTCGCATCCGTTCTGACTCCGTTGACGGCAGATGTATTCGGCTCGAAGTATATTACGGAAAATTACGGCACGATGTATGTGGTCTTTGGCATTGCTAGCCTGATCGGACCGGTGATGGCGTCGTACTTTAATGCGGCTGGAGGTTATACGGGCGCCTTTGTTACCGCAGCAGTCCTTGCTGTAGTTGGCCTGATATTATCGAGATTTATAAAGAAACAAGTATAAAACAATAAAACATAAGAAGCCAAAATATAGCGGTGTCTCGCTTTCCAAATGTAGGGGAGTGAGACATCGCTTTTTTGATTGTGACAAACCATGAAATAGATTGAAAGAATCTTAACAATAATGTATAATATTAAAAGTACGTCGTTGTTGAATGGACGAGGAGAGTGCGCATGGAGAATAATTTATTGAGGAGTCTAATCATAAACAACCTACAGGAGGGAGTTTATGTATTGGACAAATATGGAAACTACATCTATTGCAATAACACATTTTTGGGTATGACAGGCGGGCGCCGCGAGGACATTCTCAAAATCAATGCCTATGACCTTCTGCAGGAGAAAAACACTGCAGGACATGTGACAATCAGCGCAGGAGTCGAGGCACTGAGACAAAAATGTGTGGTATCCTTTGTCAATGAAGTTGTGACTCCCAAGAAATTTAAGTATAGGCAGCTGATTACAGCGACACCGACATTCGATGAAACGGGTGAACTTGAATATGTTGTGGTTGAAACCTCTCGAATTGATTTGCTGCAAAAACGATATCAGCAGGCGATTATGGCAGAGAGCGCTATCAAAAGCGAAGGAGCCAAAATCAGTCCAATAAAATTAGCGGAAGAGGAGCAGAAACCCGTTAAGATGATTTGCTCCGAAGGCGGCATCATGGAGAAAATGCAACAGGAGCTTGACAACATTGCCAAGACGGACACGACCATTTTGGTTACAGGGGAGACTGGAACGGGTAAAGAAGTAGTGACCCAGTACATTCATTCCCACAGCAAGCGTAGCGAGAAAGAGATGGTTGAAATCAACTGCGCAGATCTCCCAGAAAACCTTCTAGATGCAGAGCTTTATGGCTATGTAAAAGGCTCTTTCACCGGCGCCAGAACAGAAGGAAAAATCGGGCTGATCGAAAAGGCGAACGGTGGAACTCTGTTCCTGGATGAAATCAATTCTATGCCTTTGGCGCAGCAAAGCAAGCTTTTACGCGTTCTGGAGACCCATAAGGTGAAGCGCCTCGGTGCAGTGGATGAAAAATACATCGATTTTCGCCTAATCGCAGCAACAAATAAGGACTTGTACACATGCGTCAAGGAAGGAACATTCCGAGAAGACCTGTATTATAGAATTTCTGTTGTACCAGTTCAGGTACCACCGCTGCGAGAGCGAAAAGAGGACATCATTCCTCTGGCAGAATATTTCCTGAATGATTTCTGCAAGCAGTATGGCATAGTCAAGACCCTCGGACCGAAGGCAGCTCAGCAGCTAGTTGACTACAACTGGCCGGGCAATGTAAGAGAATTGCGAAATGTAATAGAGCGAGTAGTCGTGACGGGGCAGCCAAGTGTTATCGAAATTGAACAGCTTGCGGAAACGGTACTTTTCGGACAGCAGCAAAAGCAAACGGAAGGGACTTCGACGAGCCAATACGAGCATCACGAGGACGCGATGAGCTGGCTTACCCAAGAGAGTACCGACTGGTCACAATTTTCGCTGGATGAGTATATGCAGCAATGCGAAAAGAAAGCAATTGCCGAGGCTCTGCAAGAGGGAGGCAGCACCTATAAGGCTGCAGAGCTTCTGAAGGTAAACCAGTCGACGGTATTTCGAAAGAAACAAAGATATGGACTGTAATGCATTTGGACATTGTAATGCAATATGACATTAAATACACGAGAATGAATAATGCTAAATAGCATTATTCATTCTCGCATTTTTTTGTGTTTGGCCGAAAAACGTTGAAATTCCAAGCCAAATGAAAGTTGGCAAGCTTTTTGCTATTGATAAAAGTAAAACAAAGTACTCAATGTGATTTCAGGAAAGGAGAGAATAAAAATGAGTCCAGAAATTATCAGTATTATTGGAATTTTAGTTGGTCTGGCAGCACTGATTGTGCTTGCGATGAAAGGTGTATCTCTGTATATCTCAGCACCGCTGTCAGCAGCGATTGTAGCAATCTTTTCCGGCAAGAATGTAATCGGATTGCTGACCGGTGAGTATATGACCGGTTTCGCCGGATTCATGCAAAGCTATTTCTTAATGTTTGCCCTCAGTTCTATATTTGCAAAGCTCATGGGAGATTCAGGCGCAGCAAAGCTGATCGCGCTGAAGATTGCAGGACTGGTTAGAAAGTCACCTGCGAAATACCAGAAGCTCTTTGCTGTACTATCTGTTGGTATTATGACTGCAATCCTGACATATGGTGGAATCAACCTGTACTGTTGCGTATTCGTACTGGTTTCAATCGGTAAGGATTTGTTTGAGGAGTTCGATATTCCATGGCACTTGTATATGGCAAGTTCATTAGGATCTGGTTCCTTCACAATGACAATGCTTCCAGGCACGCCATCCATTCAGAACTTGATCCCAACCGAGATTCTGGGCACATCTGCTTCGGCAGCGCCAGTAATCGGTAGCATCAGTGCTGTTGTATGTATCATTCTCAGCGTAATTTACGTAAAGTATGCGATTGCCAAGACTGAAAAGCGCGGTGAGCACTTTATGCCAACCGGCAGCCGCATCGCAGGTGTTGAGGAAGAGAATCTGGAAGAACCAGATATGAACATCTTCGTAAGCCTGGTTCCGTCTGTTGCACTTCTGATTGCCTTAAACGGGATAAAGCTTAGCGCAGTTGAATCTCTGCTTGTCGCAATTTTGGTAGCGATTATCGTATACGGAAAGCAGCTGATCAAGAACAAAATTAATCTCTTCGACGTTGGTACTGAAGGAATTAAGAATGCGATTATGGTACTTCTTAATGTATGCGTTATCGTCGGATTCGGCAGCGTAGTTGCAGCAACAAAGGGTTACGAAGCAATCATGAACGGATTAGACAGCATCCCAGGTTCCCCTATCGTACAGCTGATCATTGCGGTCAACCTCGCAGCAGGTGTTTGCGGCAGTGCTTCCGGCGGCTTGTCCATCGGCTTGAACCTCTTCGGACAGAGATTCATCGACGCAGGTCTTTCGCCAGACATCGTCCACCGTTTGTCGGTTATGTCCTCTGGCGGCTTAGACAGCCTTCCACATTCCAGCGGAACTGCATCTGCATTGGGCGTTGCACAGTTAACACATAAAGAAGGTTACATGCACGTATTCTGGCTGAACACAGTCATTCCAATCATCTGCACGATTTTGGCAGGCTTCTTAGCAAGTATCGGACTTTGCTAGAACGAAAAAACATAAAACTTAATCATATATTAATAAATTAGAAAAATAATAGGAGGTATTAAGATGAGTAATTTACAGAACAAGGTTATTATAACAGCTGCGTTGACTGGTGCGGTTACACCTGCCGGCTATCATATCCCAGAGACGCCAGAGGAGATTGCTGAAGACGCATACAAGTGCTGGAAAGCAGGCGCTGCCATTGTTCATCTGCACATGAGAGACGAACAGGGACTCGGCACTATGGATGCAGAACGCTTCAGAAAGACAGTTGAACTGATCCGTGCACATAAGGATTGCGATGTTGTCATCAACTGTACTTCTTCCGGCGACAATCGTGTTTCCGGTGGCGATGCAGCAGGCAATGCAATCAGAATGAAGCACATGAGAACAGTAGACGGCATAGAGATGGGTTCCTACGATTCAGGCTCCTTTAACTGGATGCCAGGTGGAGTTTTCATGAACACACCGCAGTTCCTGCAGGAGCTCGGTGATGTGTATATGGAAAGAGGCATCAAGCCAGAGCTTGAGATCTTTGATACCGGCATGCTTGGAGTTTCGAATTACTTCGTTAAGAAGGGACATCTGCCAACACCTTGCCACTACCAATTCTGCCTCGGCGTACTTGGCGGCATGCCAGCAACCGTTGAAAACCTGCTGTACTTAAAGCAGCATATTCCAGAAGGCTCCACATGGTCTGCTTTCGGCGTTGGCGCAGCACATCTTCCAATCATGTATGCGGCACTGGCTTTGGGCGGCAACATTCGTGTTGGTCTGGAGGATAACGTTGTATACGGCAAGGACGAGGACGGAAACAAAATCATGGCAACGAACGTTATGCTGGTTGAAAGAGCTGTAAAGGCAGTCGAGACATTCGGTAAGAAACCGGCAACACCTGCAGAGGCAAGAGAGATCTTAGGAATCAAGCCTCTCGTTCGCTAGAGCAAAAGGAGGAACAGTCATGACAGTTGAAAGTGTTAAGGATATTAAAAAAGTTGTCTGCCTGGGCGGCGGCGTAATCGGATCCAGCTGGGCGATTACATTTGCAATGCATGGCCTAGAGGTTGTGCTTCGCGATTTGAACGAAGAGCTTTTGGAGAAAGCAAGAACTCTAATGGATAAGAGTTTGGATGCATTAGAGGAATACAATGCAATCGACGGTGAGAAGAGAAAAGAGATTCTTGCCCGTATCCACATGACAACTTCCATGGAAGAGGCCTTAACAGGTGCTCAATTCATCCAGGAAAACGGACCTGAAAGAATCGAAATCAAGCGCAGCATTCTGGCGGAAGCGGATAAGTATGCACCAGATGCAATCTATGCTAGCAGCACGTCCGGTCTGCTTGTGACGGATATCGCAGCAGAGTCAACACATCCAGAAAGATGCGTCGGCGCGCACCCATATAATCCACCGCATCTGATTCCGCTGGTAGAAATCACCAAGGGCGAAAAGACCGATGAAAAGATCGTAGAACTCGTATATGCTTTCTATCAGTCTATCGGCAAGGAAGCAGTATATCTTAAGAAGGAATGTCCGGGATATATCGCAAATCGCCTGCAGCTTGCTCTCTACAGAGAAATGATTGACCTCGTAATGCGCGGCGTCTGCTCGGTAGAGGATGTGGACAAGGCATTGGTATATGGACCTGGAATCCGTTGGGCAATCTTTGGTCACAACATGATCATGGAACTTGGCAACCCGAAGGGATTCCTCGGAATGGTCGATATGCTCGGCAAAGGCGGAGATGTATGGCTGGCTGATATGGCAAAATGGACAGAGATGCCAGATATCAGACCTTTTGATGAAGGTGTTAAGCAGGAAATGCAGAACTTCCCAGCGTTTAAGGGCAATGATCACGATTCCTGCGCAAAGTTCAGAGATCAGGCTTTGATTGAAATTCTTAAGATTCACCACAAACTTTAATTTGGAGATCAGCTATGGGAGATAAAAGAGCAGATAAGGAAAAAATAATAGAAAGCTTTAGGGACGGCCAAGTCATAGCGGTCGGTGGGCAGGCAGGCCATGGCCGCCCTGAACGCCTGATAGACTTGCTGATAGAAAGCGGTGTCAAGCATTTGACGACCCTTTCCCTAGATACAGGTGAGCCTGACGGTGGCGTTGGAAAACTGGTACACTACGGCATGGTGGACAAGATGATTGCAGCTTATGCCGGAAGAAACCAGGAGGCAATCGATCTGTACAACCAGGGGAAGCTGGAGTTTGAACTGATGCCGATGGGAACATTTATTGAGCGCATCAGAGCAGCAGGCATGGGACTGGGCGGAATTTTGACCAAGACCGGAATCGGAACCGTGATGGAAGAAACCCATCAAAAGATAACTCTGAACGGCGAAGAGTATTTGCTGGAACCAGCGCTGCGCCCAGATGTGGCTATTACGCGAGCAAGGAAGGCAGACCCAATCGGGAACCTGACATACCATGGCACAGGACACAACTCGAATCCAGTGATGGCGATGAGCGGAAAGCTATCGATTGTCGAAGCGGATTATCTGTTTGATCTGGGCGAACTGAATCCAGATGAAGTCAAGGTGCCGTTTCCATTTGTAGATATGATTTTGAAGTAGGTGAGAACATGGACAAGAAAAATTTCATTGCGAAACGAGCGGCAGCATATTTCAAACCCGGCGATGTTGTAAATTTGGGCGTTGGCATTCCGGGGCTCTGCAGCAATTATGCTGCGGAGGGCGTCATGTTCGAGGCTGAAAACGGATTCGTCGGATGCGGATTGGAAGCAACGGGACTGCAAAAGCTTGAAAGCTTCTCCGATGCTAGCGGTATGGAATTCGTGCCGGTACCAGGCGGTGTAGGGATTGATTCTAGCGTGTCCTTTGGCATGATTCGCGGAGGACGACTGGATGCAACTGTTTTGGGCGCCCTGCAGGTCGATCAGGAGGGTAACCTTGCCAACTGGTCTCTGCCAGGACGTGTCTTCGGCATGGGCGGCGCCATGGATATCGTTAACGGTACGAAAAAGGTTATCGTTGCCATGGAACTCTGCAACAAGAAGGGCGAATCCAAGCTCGTAAAGCACTGCACTCTGCCACTGACTGGCAAGCATTGCGTAGATCATATCGTTTGCGAATACGGCGTAATCGATGTCACAGAGCAGGGCCTAGAGGTTGTGGAACTGGCAGAAGGTGTAACCAAGGAAGACTTTGCTGCACTTGTCTCGGCGGACATCATGTTCTCCGAGAATTTAAAAATAATGAATGAAGATTTGAATGAAGAACTTTAGGTAATATGCGAATAGGATTAGGAGGGAAAAATGAGAGAACCGGTAATTGTTGCATACGGCAGATCCGCTGTATGTAAATCCAGAAAGGGTGGCTTCTCCGGAATGCACCCACTAGAATATGCTTCGCAGGTTTTGAACGGAATTCTTGATAAGCTTCCGCAGCTGGATCGAAGCGAAATCGAAGACGTAATCGTGGGCTGTGCTGTTCAACACGGCAGAGCTTCCATGAACATGGGTAAACTTTTGGCAGCTAGAGCTGAGCTTCCGCAAGAAGTTTCGGGACAGACGCTCAATCGTTTCTGCTCCTCTGGTCTGCAAGCCATCGTTGCAGCCAACAATGCGATTTTGGCAGGGCAAGGAGACGTATACATTGCAGGCGGAATTGAAGATATGACAGGAACATTCGAGCCATATCCAGAAGATTATTGGGATCCGTGGCTCAAGGAAAACGATCCAGGAGCTTACATGGCCATGGGTCTTACTGCCGAAAATGTTGTGAAGAGATATCACATCACGAGAGAGGAGATGGACCTGTTTGCCGTTGAATCTCATCATAAGGCACAAAAGGCTAGAGACGAAGGGAAATTAGCACCTTGCATTATTCCAGTCAAGGGCGTGAACCGCGACGGAGAAGAAAAGCTAATCACTGTCGATGAAGGCATTAGAGACAACATTAAGTTCGAAAATCTGCAGGCTCTGAAGCCATGCTTCCTTCCAGAGGGCGAGGGAACAGTTACGGCAGGAACCAGCTCCCAGACATCGGACGCAGCGGCATTCGTTGTGCTGATGGATAGAGAAAAGGCTGAGTCCCTTGGGATTAAGCCACTTGGCAGACTGGTAGCCTTTGCAGTTGCAGGCTGTGACTCCACAGAAATGGGCGTAGGCCCTAGCTATGCAGTTCCAAAGGTAATGAAGCGCGCAAACATGTCTATCGCAGACATGGATGTAATCGAGCTGAACGAAGCCTTTGCGAGCCAGTCGATTTATTGTATCAATAAGCTTGGCTTAAACAGAGAGAAGGTAAACCCTTACGGTGGAGCTCTTGCACTTGGACATCCGCTTGGAGCAACCGGCGCATTCCTGACAGGAAAGGTACTGGATTATTTGAAGGACAACCAGAAAAAATATGGACTTGTTACCATGTGCATCGGAGGCGGAATGGGAGCAGCCGGTATTTTTGAACGCTTAGACGTATAACACTCATTATTTCTTTTTTGATGTGAAATGCTCTGGGACTTGTTAAATTAACTACTTTTGCGGGGATACTTGCTTTTTCCTGTGGGTATGGTATATAATATGTGCAGATGTATGAAAAAAAGTACAGCGATTTTGTTAAAAAATTAACCCAAAATCCTTGCTTTTTGTGTTATTGTGTGATTAAATATAATCTGTAGGCAGAAATCGAAATTTAACTGTGTACAGAAACCACGTATCACATATCTAAGGAGGATATAATAATGAAAGAAGTTGTAATTGTAGGCGCAGCTAGAACACCAATTGGTAGCTTTGGTGGTTCCCTTAAGAACATCCCAACTAGACAGTTAGGTGCTATCGCAATCAAGGGAGCTATCGAAAGAGCAGGAATCAAGCCTGAACAGGTTGACGAAGTAATCATGGGCGCAGTTCTCCAAGGCGGTCTTGGACAGAACGTTGCTAGACAGATGACTCTCGATGCAGGTCTTCCTATCGAAGTACCAGCTATGACAATCAACAAGGTTTGCGGTTCTGGCCTCAGAGCAGTTGAGCTTGCAGCTCAGATCATCAAGGCTGGCGATGCTGACATCGTAGTTGCTGGTGGTGCTGAGAATATGTCCGCAACAGCTTACGCTATGCCATCCGCTAGATGGGGCGCAAGAATGTTTAACGCTCAGATGGTAGACATGATGGTTAACGATGGCCTTTGGGACGCATTCAACAACTATCACATGGGTATCACAGCTGAGAACGTAGCTGAGCAGTGGGGAATCACTAGAGAAGAACTCGACGAGTTCTCCGTAATCTCCCAGAACAGAGCAGAAGCTGCTATCAAGGCTGGTAAGTTCAAGGACGAAATCGTTCCAGTAGAGATCCCTCAGAGAAAGGGTGATCCAATCATCTTCGATACAGACGAATTCCCTAAGTTCGGAACAACTATGGAAAAGGTTGCTAAGCTGAAGGGCGCATTCAAGAAGGACGGTATCGTTACAGCTGCTAACGCTTCCGGTATCAACGATGCTGGTGCTGCAGTAGTAGTAATGAGCAAGGAAAAGGCTGACGAGCTTGGTCTTAAGCCACTCTGCACAATCAAGTCCTATGCTTCCGCAGGCGTAGATCCTTCAATCATGGGCGTTGGTCCTATCCCAGCTTCCAAGAAGGCTCTCGATAAGGCTGGCCTCAAGATCGAGGACATCGACCTTGTAGAAGCAAACGAAGCATTCGCAGCTCAGTCCCTCGCAGTTAGAAAAGACCTCGGTCTTGACCCTGAGAAGACTAACGTAAACGGCGGCGCAATCGCTATCGGACACCCAATCGGAGCATCCGGCTGCAGAATCCTCATCACTCTTATCTACGAAATGATGAAGAGAGATTCCAAGTACGGCCTTGCAACACTTTGCATCGGCGGCGGCATGGGAACTGCAGTAATCGTAGAGAGATAATAATCTAGTTACGCAAATCATAGGGGAGGGCGAATGCTCTCCTCTTTTGTGTATAGGGGAGGAAAGAGATATGAAAAATAAAGTGGAGAAAACGAATGCGATGCGCAGGCTCGATGCGCTGAAGATAGCGTATAACGAGCACACATATACGGATAGCGACGCGATTAGCGGCGTTGAAGTTGCGGCGGTGCTCCAGCAGGAGCCGGGCCGCGTGTTCAAGACGCTCGTGACGCAGGGCAAGAGCAAGAACTACTATGTGTTCATGGTGCCCGTTGCCGAGGAGCTTGACCTGAAGAAAGCGGCCAAGGCGGTCGGCGAGAAGTCGATAGAAATGATAAAGTCGAAGGAACTCCTGCCGCTGACCGGCTACATCCACGGCGGTTGCAGCCCGATCGGCATGAAGAAGTTTTTCCCGACGACGATACACGAAACCGCCACTGAATACGAGACAATCTTCTTCAGCGGCGGCCGCATAGGTTTCCAAATCGAGCTGCCTTTCGCAGACCTTGCGAAGGCAATCAAGATTCAAACCGCGGATATCATAGTATAGAGCACGAAATTCAGAATATGAAAATGCCCCAGGAGCGTCCTGGGGCATTGCTATTTCTGCTTCTATTTCTTGAGGTACTCCTCGAGGGTGATGTCCTGCTCGGTGATTTCCTTGGCGACATCAACACCGACATAGCGCAGGTGCCACGGCTCGTAGTCGTAACCTGTAATGTCGGTCTTGTCCTTCGGGTAGCGGATGATGAAGCCGTACTCAGCGCAGTGCTTCGTGATCCACTTACCTTCGGATGTGCTCGCGAAGTCTTGCGACAGCGTCCAGCCCATTGACTTGCATGTTATGTCAATCGCATAGCCCGTGTGGTGCTCGCTGCGGCCAGGGGCTGCGGAGCGGATATCTCGGAGCTCCTTGCCCATGGTGCTGAGGTAGTTCTTGTAGAGATATTTCTGGGTCTCGTAGGAGCGGTACGCCGAGCAAATCTTGAAGTACTTGCCGTCTGCACGGGCGGCTTTGCGCATCTTCTTGAAAGCTTTATATGCGTCGGCCTTCATCTCGAGGCCTTGGTTCGTCGTGTATTTGCCGTTAATGGAAACCATGTTCGTCGGCTTGTAGTTCTTGCTGACAGCGTGGAGCTTGTTGACGAGGACGAGTACGTCGCCGTCGTCCGTCTTGCGCAGGTCGAGCTTCTCTGGCAGGCCGTACATGTCGAATGCTTCCCATGGGGACTCAACGTTGTACTTCGTGCCTTTCTTCGTGGTTTTGTAGGTATTTGTCTTCTTTTCCGTGTTCGTGTCTGTCCCAGCGGTCTGACTGGAATTCGTGTCAGTCTGGCTGGAATCCGTGGCATTGTCAACTGCGCTGTTTGCATCAGCCGAATCCCCGCATCCGGTGAACAGCATCGCAGCTGTCATGCAGAGCGCCATTGTAAGCACGATCAGAAGATTTCGCATCCTAATTTTTTTCATTCTCGTTATCATAGTTCCAATTCCCCCTGTTTTTCCAATTCACACACTCGGTTTTACACTCCCAGTATACTCGATTTATGGGAAATAGTCAAACTCCGCGCATGTGAAAATTTTTGCTGGATTAATGGCGGGAATAGTGATATTATATAGAGTAGAATATTTTGATTAGAGGAAAGAGACTATGTCAGAAACAAATTTTATTCACAGCATAATTGAAAAGGATTTAGAGAGCGATAAGTATGCGGGAGCGCCGATATATACGAGGTTTCCGCCAGAGCCAAATGGGTATCTTCACATCGGCCATGCGAAGTCGATTTGCCTGAACTTCTCGACGGCGGCGAAGTACGGCGGCAAGTGCAACCTGCGCTACGACGACACGAACCCTGTCAAGGAGGACATGGAGTACATCAACTCGATTGAAGAGGACGTTAGATGGCTCGGATTCGAGTGGGATGAACGCCTTTGGGCTTCGAACTATTTTGATAAAATGTATGAGGCGGCACTTGAGCTCATCAAGAAGGGCAAGGCTTACGTCTGCGACCTGACTCCAGAGGAAATCAAGGAGTATCGCGGAACTTTGACTGAGCCAGGCAAGGAAAGCCCATATAGAAATAGAAGCGTAGAGGAGAACCTCGCGCTGTTTGAGGACATGAGAGCGGGCAAGTATGCGGATGGCGAAAAGGTTTTGCGTGCGAAGATCGACATGGCATCGCCTAACATCAACATGCGTGACCCGATTATCTATCGTATCGCACATGCGACTCACCACAACACTGGCGACAAGTGGTGCATCTACCCGATGTACGACTTCGCGCATCCAATCGAGGACGCAATCGAGGGCATCACGCACTCCATCTGCACGCTGGAATTCGAGGACCACAGACCGCTGTACGACTGGGTTCTCAGAGAAGTTGGCTGGTGGCCACATCCACCTCAGCAGATTGAGTTTGCGCGCTTGAACCTCACGAACACGGTTATGTCGAAGCGTTACCTCAAGAGGCTCGTTGACGATGGCGTTGTTGACGGCTGGGACGATCCGAGAATGCCGACGATTGCTGGCATCCGCCGTAGAGGCTATACACCAGAAGCAATCCGCAAGTTCTGCGAAGAAATCGGCGTTTCCAAGGCGAACAGCACGGTTGATATTTCGCTGCTGGAGCATTGCGTGCGCGACGACCTCAAGGAAAGAGTTGAGACTAGAAACGTAATCTTTGATCCTATCAAAGTTGTTATAACGAACTACCCAGAGGGACAGAGCGAGCTCTGCGAAGTTGAGAACAACCCCGCGGTTCCAGAGATGGGCACTCGTCAGGTGACGTTCTCCAGGGTAATCTGGGTTGACGGTGCGGACTTCATGGAGGTTCCAGCGAAGAAGTACTTTAGACTCTTCCCTGGCAACGAGGTTCGCCTCAAGGGTGCGTACTTCATCAC
>CAVGSW010000020.1:0-7314 GCA_963631945.1 Flexilinea sp.
GATATTGTCCGGCCTATCGCTCTTGTTTTGAATTTTTATTGTTTTTTCAAAGTCTCTCTCAGCCATCCCAAAATTTCCTCTATCGCTTCCTCATCGCCCGCATAATCGCTGATGTTGAACCATTTCATGTCCTCATAGCGGCGGAACCACGTGAGCTGGCGCTTCGCCAGGTGCCTGCTGTTCTTCTTGATGAGCTCAATCGCCTCATCGCGGTCGTACAGCCCGTCGAAAAATCCGATTATCTCCTTGTAGCCGATGCCTTTCATGGAGATATCCTCTTCCTCAAGCCCCATTTCCAGCAAATTCTCGACCTCACCAAAGAGCCCTTCGCCGTCCATAATGTCAACCCTTGCATTTATTCTATCATAAAGTTCGTCGCGATTTCGTGTCAATCCTATCAAAATTGCGTCATAATCCTGGCATTTATTATTGCAATTAGTAAAATCCGTAATTTTGCTGCCGGTTGAAGCCGCCTCGAGCGCTCGAATCACCTTCTTGACGTTGTTCGGGTGAATCCTGTCTGCGGCCTCTGGGTCGGCCTCGCGAAGCTTTTCGTAGATATACTCCGGCCCGAAGAGCTCAGCCTCCTTCTCGAGATTCTCGCGCAGCTCGTCGTCCTTCGGTGCATTCCCGAAGTCCATATTATATAGTAGCGAATTGAGATAAAGCCCCGTTCCACCGCTGATTATCGGTGTTTTCCCACGAGAAAAAATATCTTCAATCGCAGATTTTGCGAGACGTTCATACTTCGCCACAGAGAAAGACTCTTTCGGGTCGATTTCGTCCACGAGATGGTGAACAGCCTCGGCGCGTTCCTCCGCAGTTGGCTTGGCACTTCCGATGTCCATGTATTTGTACAACTGCATGGAATCGCAGGATACGATTTCACCGTCGAAAGCCTTGGCGGTTGCTATGGCATATTTAGTTTTTCCAACGGCTGTAGGGCCTGCAATTACAATGATTTTTCTCATTTTCTAAACGCGTTTGAACATCTTCTCTATTTCGTATTTCGTGAGTTTGATGAATGTCGGGCGGCCATGCGGGCAGCTGAACGGATTCACGCACCTTGCGAGCTCGCTTATCAAAGCATTTGCCTCAGCATCCGTGAGCTTGTCACCAGCCTTGATTGCAGCCTTGCACGACATCATAATCAGTTTATCAACGACGACCGTGTTTCTAAGGTCAGTCGAAGTGTGAATGCTTTCGATAAAGTTATTGACAAAGTCCTCGGCTTCTGAAAGCTCCATGAACATTGGAATTTCAGGGATTCTATATGTCCCTGGACCGAACCCGTCTATGGTGAAACCCATGTCTTCGAGCAAATTGATCCACTCGCCTTGGCTGCCTTCAGTGCTAAGAGCCGTGTTTATGATCAGCGGCGTGAGCAGCGGCTGGCGGAGCTTCTCGCTCTCGTCGTATTCGCCCACGAGCTTCTCATAGAAGATTCGCTCCTGAGCCGCGTGCTGGTCGATGAGATAGAAATTCTCGTTGTCGACCGCAGTGATATATGTATCGAAAATTATACCAGTTATCTTGATTTCTGTAATGTCGAATGGCATGATTGCAGGCGCCTCGAGCCTGATTTTCACAGCATCCTGTGCTCTGGCCGGCTCGCTCGCCTCTGTGCTCTTCTGTGAACAGCCCGATTCCCTTGCCTGCTCAGAAACCTGCTCCTTCGCTGGCTCGCTCGCCTTCCCAGTAACTTCTACAGCAGTACTCTTTCTAAGCGTCGACAATAAACTATTTATGTCAACTTGCTCATGCACCGCACTCGCGCCATCATCAGCCGGGTCGATTTTGAAGAGGTTCCCCGCATCCACTACAGCATCCTTGGTTCCGAGCGCTTCCTTAATTCCACGTGCGATGAAGTCGCTAATCAGCTGCTCATCGTCGAAGCGAACCTGCCTCTTGTTTGGATGGATGTTGACATCTATAGTCTCAGGATTCACGTGTAGGAAAAGATACACAACCGGGTATCTTCCCTCGAACAATCTTTCTTTATAGCCGAGCGAAACGCCCTTCTCCATGACTTTGCTGTCGCAAGCGCGCCCATTCACGAAGAAAATCTGGCTTCCGCGCGTGCTTTTGCTCATCGCAGGCGTTGAAATATAGCCCTCGAGCGAAAGTCCTTCCACGGAATATGACACGGGAACCATGTTCTTCGCATCAACATCTCGGTAAATTCGAACGATATTACTCAGGTATTT
Source organism: Flexilinea sp. (assembly GCA_963631945.1). Taxonomy (GTDB): domain Bacteria; phylum Bacillota; class Clostridia; order Peptostreptococcales; family Anaerovoracaceae; genus CAG-238. Next base: position 2,208 of record CAVGSW010000020.1, read on the forward strand.
GCCATCGCCAGGCGTTGTAAACAGTACGTTTCCGTTGTTTATAAGGCTGAATTTGATATCTTTATATGCGAGGGCAATTCGAGACACGAAGTCGATGATCATACCGCTCTCTGCCCCATCGCTTTTCAGGAACTTGCGCCTTGCCGGCGTGTTGAAGAAAAGGTCCGTGATGATGAATGTCGTTCCATCAGGGCAACCTGTTTGCTCGTTTCGAACAAACTGTCCGCCTCGGATGAGAATCCGAGTTCCAGTCTTAGAGTCAGATGTCTTGGTTATGAGCTCGCAATTAGTTACGGCTGCTATCGAGGCAAGCGCCTCGCCGCGGAAACCGAGTGTCTCGATAGCGTCGAGATCCTTCACGGAAGAGATTTTGCTCGTCGCATGCCGAAGAAAGGCCGTCTGAGCCTCTTCCCTTGCAATTCCAACGCCGTTGTCCGTCACTCTGATGTAAGACTTTCCGCCGTTTTTTATCTCGATCGTAACGGAAGTCGCACCAGCGTCCAGCGAGTTTTCCACCAGCTCCTTGACTATAGAAACCGGCCGCTCTATGACCTCGCCCGCAGCGATTTTGTCGGCAATCGCCTTATCTAAAACTCTAATCATTTTCCATCTCCGCAACGACTTTCTTGGCTACGTTCGGATAGTCGGTCATGATGCAATCAGCACCGATTGATGCAAGATATTCCATGTCATCTTCTTCGTCGATCGTCCAATACTGCACCGCAATGTTGTTCTTATGCGCGTAGTTGATCACCGTCGTCGTGCCTAAATTAACACATTTTGACTCTTTTGCGTCCGCGAATGGAATCTGCAGAACTCCGAATTTTGGCGAATAATCATCCTTATCAAGCATTGCAGCTATGTAGAACTCCAGCACTTCCGATGCGTGAGCTCCGCGAATGAAATCCGGATACGCCTCATCCTTGTAGTCGGAAACCTCTCCGTTGAATGAGCCGAAAGCAACCTTATCGACGATGTCGTATTTAACCAAAGTCTCGTAAAGGATGTCTACGCATTTCATTCCAGTTTCGCCTGGATCCTTAACTTCGATTACATAGCGATAATCGCCTGCCTCAGTGAGATAGCAAAGAGCGTCGTCGAGACTCAAAATCTTAAGGTCATCAGGCACATCTTCGCCGTGCAAGTCCTTGTAAGGAGTGCTTCCGTCATCGGCGGTAAATCCCGCTCCCATGTTGAGCTGCCTGAGTTCTTCGTATGTTTTGTCGCTAGGAGTAACGCCCTCTTCGCCGAAAACGTATACGCTATCTGCGACTCTGTCAAGGCTTTCGTCGTGCAAAAGCACAGGCACGCCGTCAGCCGTCATATGCAGGTCGAATTCGAAGACATCTGGGTTATACTCTTCGTTTTCAACGCACTCGCGGAGAGCCATCAAAGTGTTTTCCGGCAAAATCCCTGCCCCGCTTCTGTGTGCGGCAATCTGGACGTTTTCACTGATAAAAGGATTCGTCGTGTCGTATTTTTCAACGTTCTCTGGCGACGAGCGGTGGAAATACATTCCCGCAACAACCGCAACCAGAACGACTATGATTATCAAAATTGTAATTAAAGTTCTCTTGATGATTTTTTTAGCCATACTTTACCTCTGTCTTCCCGTCTGTTTAATTGCTACTTTTCTTGGATTTCCTTGCCCGTTATGTGGTCTATTGTGATTTCAATCATCTGAACTGCAGCGAAATCTTCTTCGATTTCCTCGTCAGCCAGCGCCTCTGTTGGATAGTATTTCATTGCGAATGTCTTGAGAATCGCGTGCTTTTCTTCTGGGTCTGCGACTGGAGCCGCCTTGCCGAACACAACAGCGCTACGAACATATGGAGCCCAGTCAAGGTCTCTAATCTCAGGCTCGCCAAATATCGTAAAGCAAACTTTCGGATTGCGCTTCATCGAGTCAACCTTGTGGCCCGCAAGTGCCGAATGGAAGTAGATTTTCATCGCACTCTCATCAAAGTAAAAGCTGATCGGAATTGCATACGGATAGTCGTTATCCCCAGAAACCGCAAGCACTCCGCGCTTCCCTTTTCTCAAAAGTTCAAGTGCCTCATCGTTCGAAATACCTCTCTTCTCAATTCTTCTCATCTTTCTAAAAGTAGCGTTATTCGTGTCCATGTTGTCCTCCATTATTTTTAAAATCTAATTTATCGGAATAATATCAAGTTTATCGGAACAATATGATGTTCTCTATTTATCTAGCTCGGCTTTCAGTTCCTCTAGGATCTGGATGGCCTTGGATGGAGTGATTTCCATCAGGTCGAGGGATTTGAGCTTCTCAATCACTGGGTTCGGGGCGAATGAGAACATTGAAATTTGCTCGTTCATTGGCTCGGCAACCTTCGATGCGGTGCTATCGTCAGGAATCTCCTGAATCTGCGGCGCACTCGCCTCGAGTTCAGCAAGCTTCTCCCCTGCTCTGTCGAGCAAAGCCTTTGGAATTCCAGCAAGCTTGGCAACGTGAATACCGTAGCTCCTGCTCGCAGAACCCTCAACTATCTTATGAAGAAATACGATATTGCCGTTTTCTTCAGCCACATCGACATTGAGATTTTTCACACCGAAGCGTTCGCCCTCGAGCGCCGTCAGCTCGTGATAATGCGTCGCGAACAGCGTTCTAATATGCGATTTCTCGTTGCAGAGATACTCCACAGCCGCCCAAGCGATGGAAAGTCCGTCGTACGTGCTCGTGCCGCGCCCGATTTCGTCAAGGATAATCAGACTGCGCGGCTTCGCATTGTTCAAAATATACGAAAGCTCGCTCATCTCCACGAAGAACGTCGACTGTCCCTGCGACAAATTATCCGAAGCACCGATACGAGTGAATATCCTGTCGCAAACGCCGATGCGAGCCCGCTCGCAAGGCACGAAACAGCCCGCCTGAGCCATGAGAACGATGAGCGCGGTCTGTCTCATGTATGTGGACTTTCCGGCCATGTTCGGGCCAGTTATGAGGAGCATGCTCTCGTTCGTGTTATTTATATATGTATCGTTCGAGACAAAAAGCCCCGACGTTACCATCTGCTCGATTACAGGGTGGCGCCCCTTCACAATTTCGAGCTCGTAAGACTCGTCGACCGTCGGGCGAACATAGCCGAGCTTATCGCTCACATGAGCGAAAGATGCCAGAACGTCAAGCTCTGCGATAGCTGCCGAAGTTTCCTGAATTTCAACGATATAGTCCTCTATCAAATCACGCAATTCCGTGAAGAGGTTATATTCCATCTGATTTATCTTCGTCTCCGCGTTGAGAACGAGCCCTTCCGTCTCCTTCAGCTCAGGAGTGATGAAGCGCTCGCAATTCGCCAGCGTCTGCTTGCGGATGTAATTATCGGGAATCAAATCGTAATACGAACGCGTAACTTCAAGATAGTAGCCGAACACGCGATTGTAGCCGACCTTCAGGTTCTTGATGCCCGTCCTATCGCGCTCAGAGCCCTCAAGCGAGGAAATCCAAGCCTTCGCGTCCTTGATAGAAGCCTTGAGATTGTCGAGCTCCTCGGAATATCCCTCCTTAATGAGACCGCCTTCCTTAATCGTAAACGGCGGTTCCTCGACTATAGCCGTGTCGATGAGCTCATAGACTTCCGACAAATCAGATATCCGCGAGTTTATATCCCGCAAAATTTCTGAATTAAGTGTTACAAGATCCGATTTTATCTCTGGCAGAACAGCGATGGAATTGCGCAGGGCAATCATGTCCTTGCCGTTAGCGTTTCCGCAAGCGATGCGCCCCGCCAGCCTCTCGAAATCATATATGTGTTTCAGGTTTTCCTTGATATTATTCCGCGCCAAAATCTCCGAGAAAAGCTCGGCAACTCCGTCGAGTCTGAGGTTTATCTCGGTTGCGTTGTTCAGGGGCTCGCGGAGCCATTGCCTCATCTTCCTAGAGCCCATGGCCGTGTGCGTCTTGTCCAAGATTCCAAGGAGCGAGCCCTGCACTTTTTTCTCGTACAGAGTCTCCGTAATCTCGAGGTTTCTAATCGTCGCCTTGTCGAGCGCCATGTGCGTGCCGATTTCGTACATATTGATTCGCGTCAGGTGGCGTAGCGTCTGCTTCTGCGTCTCGAGCAGGTAGCTCAGCAGCGCCCCGAGCGAAAGCACCGCAGCTGGGCGGAAATCAAGCCCCAGCCCCGTCAACGAAATGCAGTTAAATTGAGCTTTGATGAGCTCTTCGCAAGCTTTTTCAGAGAAATACGAATCTGCGAGCACGTCGATAAACGCCCCCGTTATGTTCTTAATTTCTTCAACTGGGTATTCTTCTGAAAAAGTCTGAGAAAGTATGATTTCGCTCGCATTGATTTTCACGAGCTCGTTGAGAATTACCTCGTACAGGTCGCTGCCCCTATATTCCGTCAAATAAAGCTCGCCCGTCGAGATATCACAATAAGCCACAGACATCGCCTCATCGTCAGCGTAGACTGCAGCAAGATAGTTATTTTCTTTTTCCGACAAAATAGATTGCGACGTGATGGTGCCAGGAGTGACAATTTGGATGACTTCGCGCTTGACTATGCCCTTGGCAGTCGCTGGATCCTCGATTTGCTCGCAGATTGCGACCTTGTAGCCCTTTTCGACGAGCTTGGCAATGTAGGAATCCGCCGCGTGGAACGGAACGCCGCACATTGGTGCCCTTTCCTCCTGACCGCAGCTCTTGCCAGTCAGCGTCAGTTCGAGCTCCTTAGAAGCAAGCAACGCGTCGTCGTAGAACATCTCATAGAAATCCCCCAAGCGAAAGAACAGAATAGCGTCTTTATGCTGCTCTTTGATTTCCATATATTGTTGCATCATCGGGGATAATTTCATGCCTGCTCCTTATAATAAAAAAATCGGGCTAGCTCAGCTGAGCTGTGCCAGCCCGTGTTTTGGTGTGTTTTTTGCGTTATATCGTTTCCTTCGATTATATCTACGGCGTTGCCGCAAGGTAGGAAACGATGAAATTCGCTAACGCGAATTATATTATTTCCTTATTTATATATTCGGCTTCGCCGCAAAGTAGGAAATAATGAAATCCGCTAGCGCGAATTATAAGCCTTGATACCTTCCTTGATGATGTTGATACCAGCCTTCATGTCCTCAGCCTTGAGAACGTATGCGATAC
>CAVGSW010000020.1:7815-15838 GCA_963631945.1 Flexilinea sp.
CGTCGCAGATGAGGTAAAGGTCGTTCTTAACTACGATGTCAACGATGAGATCCATCTCTTCCTTAGTGAGAACCTTACCAGTTGGGTTACCTGGGTTGATGATTGCGATAGCCTTAGTCTTAGGAGTGATAACGCCCTCAATCTTTTCTCTAACTGCATACTGATATCCGTCGTCTGCAGTTGTTGGAATTGCAACAACACTGCCGCCAGCAGCCTTGATGAATGTCTTGTAGTTTGTATAGAAAGGTTCAGCCATGATGACTTCGTCGCCTGGGTCAAGAATACCAGTGAAGATCATGGAAAGAGCTTCTGAACCGCCGTTTGTGATAAGGATGTCCTTGTTTTCGAATTCAACACCGATTCTCTTGTAGTAACCAACGAGTGCATCGATGAGCTCCTTAACACCCTGGGAGTTAGCATAAGCCAAAACTTCCTGGTCGAAGTTCTTTACAGCGTCGAAGAAAGCTCTTGGAGTCTTGATGTCCGGCTGACCGATGTTCAGGCCGTAAACCTTCTTGCCAGCAGCTCTTGCAGCGTCTGCGTAAGGAACGAACTTTCTAATTGGGGAAAGCTCCATCTCTTGAATCTTTTGTGATAATTTCATTTTTAATCTCCTCTTTTCTGTGTAATAAACAGTTACATCTTTTATTTCTCCAACTCCGCGTGGGAGCTATCGACAACTTTAGCGATTTCTTCAGGGGTTATTCCCCCTTCGGCATCGGCCTGCTTCGTCAAGAAAAGCAGGTACTCGATATTGCCTTTCGCGCCAGTCACCGGGCTATATGTCAGCCCCGACGGCACAAAACCATTCTCACATGCATATTGTACCACATTTTTTATAACTTCACCATGTACTTTTTTGTCTCTGACGATACCTTTTTTGCCAACTTGCTCGCGGCCCGCTTCAAATTGCGGTTTCACGAGGCAAACCAGGCTCCCGCCGCCCGCCAGAAGCCTTGCAGCAACTGGGAATACGAGCTTCAGCGATATGAAAGAAACATCTATGCTGATGAACTCCACAGGCTCATCTATCAAAGAAAAATCAAGATAGCGAATATTGCATTTTTCCATATTCGTGACTCTTGGGTCGATTCTCAGCTTGTAATCGAGCTGTCCGTAGCCGACATCCACTGCAAATACACGCTTGGCGCCGTTCTGCAGCATGCAGTCCGTGAAGCCACCCGTCGAAGCACCGATGTCCATGCAGACCTTGTCTTTGAGGTCAATCGGCCACAGCTCCATGGATTTTTCGAGCTTCAGGCCGCCACGGCTAACATATGGACAAATATTCTCCTTGACCGTAATCTCAGCGTTTTCATCTATCATATTGCCGGCCTTGTCGCTCTTCTGCCCGTCGACATACACGATTCCAGCCATTATGGAAGCCTTTGCCCGCTCTCTCGACGGGTAAAAGCCCTTCTTTACTAGCAAAACATCAAGCCTTTCCTTCAAGCTCTTCACATATCCTTTCTGCTATTTTCTCAGCGGACAAATCGTATCTATCCGCAAGTTCATCGAATTTGCCCTGCTCTATGAACGTGTCAGGCCAGCCGAACGTCAGGAATTTCCGGCTCTGCTGCTCGCCTTGCAATGCGTTTCTCAGGCTCTGGCCGAAGCCGCCAGCCAGCACATTATCTTCAATAGTGACGATTAAATCTCCGTTGAGCTCTGGGAAATCCAAGCTCTCAGGCACGAGCGGCTTTAATATAGTCATGTTGTGGCAGGTTGCCATAATATTTTTATCGTTAAGCAATGCCGCAACCGCCGTTCCCGTGGCCGCCATTCGACCGACTGCGACGATATCCACAGCTTTTGCTCCTGCTTCTGGCTCGCGGCTCGCACAAGCAACAGCTGCACTGTCGCAATTGCGGCTGCTCCCTGCTCCCGCACTAAATCCGCAGTCCGCAGCGCTCGCCGCCTCGCCCCTCGGATACCTAACTGCGCAAGGCCCGTCGCAGTCCAGCGCGAAATCCATGGATTCCACGAGCGACCGGTCGCAATAAGGCGCGAGCACGGTCATATTCGGCATGGTATTGAGATAGCTAAGGTCGAATATGCCCTGATGCGTCGGGCCGTCAGCACCAACGATTCCAGCTCTATCTATCATAAATGTCACATGCAAATTCTGCATGCAGACATCGTGTATTATCTGATCATATGCTCTCTGAAGGAACGTGGAATATATGCAAACAAATGGCTTATATCCTTCCGCTGCAAGCCCAGCCGCAAACGTAACCGCATGCTGCTCGGCGATTCCAACATCGAAGAACCTATCTGGGAATTCCTTTGCAAGCTTCGATAAACCTGTCGCCTCGCCCATCGCCGCTGTGATTGCAACGACTTTCGGGTCTTTGCGGGCAAGTTCGAGCAAATGCTCGCCCATGAGACAAGAATATGACGGACGCGCTGGCTTATCCAGCGGCTCGCCTGTCTCAACATCGAAAGCCCCGATTCCGTGGAACTTGCCCGGCGCCTTCTCTGCGTTGATATAGCCTTTGCCCTTCTTCGTAATAACATGGATTAACACTGGCTCATCGAGTGATTTTGCGCGGTTAAACGCATCGCAAAGCTTGCCGATATCGTGTCCGTCGACAGGCCCGAAATACGTGAACCCGAGCTCTTCGAACAGAACTCCGCCGTAATCCATCATGGAATATTTAATGTCGTTTTTTATATCTGCTAGGCCGCGTGCAATGCCCTTGCCGACGCTTGGGATGTTCGCAACCCTGTTCTTGATAAATCTCTTCGCACCGAGGTAGCCCTTCGATGTTCTCAGCGAGTCGAGATGCTGCGAAATTCCACCGATATTAGGCGAAATCGACATGCCGTTATCGTTCAGAACGACGATAACCTTCGATTTGCTCGCTCCGATATTGTTCAGCGCCTCGAAAGCCATGCCGCCAGTGAGCGACCCGTCGCCGATTACTGCAATCACCTCGTTATCTCTGCCCGCAAGGTCGCGAGCCGCAGCCATTCCAGCCGCTGCCGAGATAGATGTCGAGCTGTGCCCAGTGTTGAACGCGTCGTACTCGCTTTCTTCCCTCTTCGGAAAGCCGCTGAGTCCGTCTAATTGCCTCAGCGTCGCGAATTCGCCTGCCCTGCCTGTCAGAATCTTGTGCACGTAAGCCTGATGCCCTACGTCCCAGATTATCTTGTCTTTCGGGCAGTCAAACACCTTGTGAAGCGCAATCGTCAGCTCCACAACGCCGAGGTTCGAAGCCAGATGTCCGCCAGTCTTTGCGACGTTTTCTATCAAAAAATCTCTAATAGAATACGTAAGCAAATCCAGCTCTTTATCCGTCATGCGTTTGAGTGCACTCGGAAAGTCATATTCAAGAATGTTGTACTTAATCTTTTCTGCCATCAATTTTGCTGTCCCTAAGTTTTAATCCCAAATCCGTTGCAATCGCAAGTTAGAATTGCTAATTGCTATTTCCTATTTCCTTCTAACTTTTAAATCAAGAACCAAATCCCTGAAGAATTCAGCATTATCGTAATAGTCCGCAATTGCCTCAACTGCTTCTTCTGTAAGCTCATCGAGCCTCTTCCTTGCAGCATCGAGACCATTGATGCTCGGATACGTCGTCTTGTGCTGCTTCTGGTCTACGCCAGTATTTTTGCCGAGCTCCTCCTGAGTGCCGACAACATCGAGGATATCGTCCGCAATCTGATAAGCAAGCCCCAGGCACTCTGCGTATCTGCCGAGCTGTGTAAGCATGTCTGAGTCTGGATTTCCGAGGTAAAGCCCTGCCATAATCGCAGACTTAATCAGTGCACCCGTCTTGTTCGCATGGATGTATTCAAGCATCTCGCTCGAGCAGTCGTTCGACTCAGCCTCGATATCGGAAACCTGTCCAGCGACCATGCCCTTGCAACCGGAACCCTTTGCAATCTCATACATCGCATTGATTCTCTTGCGGAGCTTCTCCGGCTCGTCGAAGTAGAGCATCATGTCTTTGCTGATAGCTTCAAACGCTGTCGTCAGCAGTCCGTCGCCTGCCAGAATCGCAATCGCATCACCGTAAATCTTGTGATTCGTCGGGAGCCCGCGGCGAAGATCGTCGTTATCCATCGCCGGAAGATCGTCGTGAATGAGCGAATAAGTGTGAATATATTCAAGCGCGCACGCATAAGGAACCGCAGCCCTGATGTCGCCGCCCGCGAACTCGCAAGCCGCCAGCAGCAGAACTGGCCTAATTCTCTTGCCTCCCGCCGTCAAGCTGTACTTCATCGACTCGTACAGCGAAATGCTCTTGTTGTCTATGTTTGGAATGAAATCCAAAAGATGCGCGTCTATAATTTCCTTATAATCTTGATAAGTTCTTTCCATAAGTCAAAACCTCCAGCTTATTCAGAATAAATCTCTATTTTCTGCTTGGCGGAGTTCAAAATCTCCTCGCAAGCCTTGTAACACTTGATTCCCTCTTCGTAGCACTTCACGGCTTCGTCGAGGCTCGTCCGCTCGTCACGAATTTTCTCGGACATCTCTTCCAATTTTTTCATTGATTCTTCGAATGTCATACTCACACCTCATCATTCAGCAAAACTTTTCATCCAATAAAAATCTTAGTTCGCAGAGTTTATCTCTGTCGCGCACACCTTTACTGTGCCATCCTTCAGGCGAACCATGTACTCGCCGCCAGCCTTAACCGTCGAAACCGAGCTAATCACGCCGCCATCCATATCCTGCATGAGCGAATAGCCCTTGCTGAGGATATTCGTCGGATTGTTCTCTCCCAAAATTAAACTATATTTCTCCAGCCTATGTTCAGCGCTCGCCATGATGTTGCGAAGCGCATTTTGCATCGACATGAGGTAGTTGCTCGCCGTAAGCTCATCTAACTTGATTTTGCCGTTCATCTCCGACACGAGATTGTTCTTGAACATTTCAACCTTGCTACGGAGCTCGGCCATGTCGGGCACCGCCATCTCAGCTGCCGCTGTAGGCGTCTCAGCGCGCCTGTCAGCCACGAAATCGGCAATCGTGAAGTCAATCTCATGCCCCACCGCCGAAATCACTGGAATCTTGCACCGATAAATCGCCCTCGCGACGATTTCCTCATTGAAAGCCTGCAGGTCCTCAGCTGCGCCGCCGCCTCTGCCTACGATCAAAGTATCTATATCATCGAAATTCTCGCCTATTACATCGAGCATCCCTGCAATGTCCGCGGCGGCCCCTGCGCCCTGCACGAGCACTGGGAAAATCACGATGTCCACAAGGTTCGTCCTGCTCTTGATAATCTTCAAAATGTCCTGAAGCGCAGCGCCTGTCTCGGATGTCACGATTCCGATTTTCTTTGGGAATTTCGGAATCGGCTTTTTCTTCTCTGGTGCGAACAGGCCCTCAGCATCCAGCTTCTGCTTGAGGATCTCAAACGCTGATGCAAGCTCGCCCGCGCCGCAATCTTCAACGCTTCTGATGAAAAGCGTGTATGTGCCGCCTTTCTTGTAGACGTTGATATAGCCGTTTATGATAATCTTCATCCCGTCTTCGAGCTTGACCTTGGATGTTTTCACGTAGCTCGCAGGGAAAAAGCAATTTACTTTGCTCGTTTCGTCTTTGATTGAGAAATACACGTGCCCTGTGCTGTGATACTTCAGATTCGTGATTTCGCCAGTGACCCTGATGTTGCCGAGCAGCGGATCCGTCGTCAGCACGCGGCTGATGTATTCGTTCAGTTGTGTTACGCTGACGGGCTTTAGAGCCATATCTTCCTACCTCCGAGTAAAGCCGTTCCAATCGCGTTGTCCGCCGAAAGTTGTGGCTTGCCGAACACGACATTCACGTCTTTATACATGTGCTCCGACAGATAACTTCTCATGAAATGGCTGCAGGAAACGCCGCCCGCATAGATAAAGTTATTGATGTCGAATTTATTGGAAAGCTGCAGAGTCATGTCTGCAATGGATTTGCAAAGTTTCTCGAAAAGCTCGCAAATGAGCTCTTCCTGCGGGCATTCTTCCATGATGCGCTGGCACTGCGTCTCGATTCCTGATAGGTTAACATAGCCATCCTTCACCTTGATCTCCGTCAGGCGGCTTCTGTGGCCAGAAGCGGAATGCGCGATATTATCTAGCGCCTCTCCGCAAGGAAAATCAAAGCCGAGAGCAACTCCGACTCTGTCGAGCACCTGACCATAAGCGATGTCCTTGCTGCCGCCGACAATCTCGATATGATTGTTCTCGTCAACTAGCAGCGCTTCCGTCGTGCCTCCACTGAAGTGGAAGCAGATGAGCGGCGCTACATCCTTAAATTCCGTATAATGCCTAATCGCCTCGATATGCCCTTCCTGGTGTGAAAACTGCTGAAGAGGCAGTCCGAGCGTCGCCGCAATCGCCCTCGCATAGCCAAGTCCCGCCGTGAAAACAGGCATGTATGAGCCTTCGACTGGACGCGGCCGAGACGAAACGGAAACCGCACCGATGTGATTTCTTATGTTCTCATCCGAAAAAGCCGCCTCAACGGCTTCTGGGAGCTTCTGCACGTGCTGGAAGAACGCATCCGACTGTCTCAGTCCGCGCTCGCCATGCTTCACACTTAGAAACTCCTGATAGTTATAAAGCACCTCGCCCTCGCAGTCCACAACCGCCAGCGAAGTCTTGTAATTGCTAGTATCAATCCCCAACGACAAAAGATTTTTTTCCACTCTTAACACCCCACACTTCAAAATCTACTTACTTCTCATGATTCTTGACAACCTTGCCTAAGATTGCGTTTATGAACTTCGCTGACTGCTCCGTCCCATACAGCTTCCCGAGCTCAACAGCCTCGTTAACGGCAACGGCTGCCGGCACATCCTCAGCATACAGAATCTCAGCAACCGCAACCCTACTGATTGCAAGGTCAGGCTTAGCCATCCTGCTCGTCGGCCAGCCCTCGCTAGCTGAATTTATCGCCTCGTCAATCGTCTCGATATTCTCAAGCAAATTGTCAAATACCGTGTTCACGTACTTCGTCTGCCCGCCGAATCTATGGCCCTTCAGATACTGATCTCTATGCTCAGCGTCGAGTTCCTTCTGCGCATCCATCTGGAAAACAGTCTGCATCAGGAAAACCCTCGCATCCCTTCTCGTCATCTTAACAACCTGCTGTTTTTCTCTTGCCTCTTCCCTGTTCATATCAAATATGCCTTTCTATTATCTATATAATTTCTAATTGCTCATTGCTAATTAATCGCTAGCGACCGACACCCTGGACGTGTATATTTATCGCATTAAGCTCAATCTCCGTAATCTTGCTGACGGAAGCCTTGACCGCATTCTGGATATCCCATGCGAGCTGCGGAATCTTCACCCCGAAGTCCACGATTACGAACACATCGATCGTAAGCCCGTCGTCGCCGACATTGACCTTAACGCCAGAATTCTCCGTATCCTTGTTATATAGCATCTTGCTGAGGTTGTCCGTGAAGCTGTCGCTCAGCCTCGCAACTCCTGGCACGTCAAGCACCGCCTTCACAGCAGTCTTGCAAACTATCTCTTCTGAAATTTTATTAAAGACCTGTTTATCGTTACTTCCCGCCATTTAATCATACCTCAACACCATTCTAACACAAACCCCGAATTTTTACAATAAAAGCCTGCATTTTTGCGCAATAAAAAAGGCCGACGATTCTGTCGGCCTCTTTTGTTCTGATCCGTTATACCCAATTCCCCTTCTGTGACTTTATTACAAAGTTCCACAAGCGGAGAAAACAAGCATAATAAACGAGATTAAAGCTAATGGCAATAAATTTTTCATTTCAAATTCCTCCTTTGTGTATGTAGATTTTTATATTTGCGCAGGCGTTCATCGCCCTTACATAATATACTCAAACTTCACCTCGCAAAAGTTACACAAAACAAAAATAATTTCATTGCAAAACTAACTTCGGGTTTAAACAAAAAAGGTCTTGCACATGCTCTGCAAACCATGTATAATCTTCTCACAGAGCGAGATATCTATTTCCAGTAATGGGATGTACTTCCATGTGAAAAATCTGATATCGAATAAATATAGAAAGGGAGAAAAAATGGATAAGAA
>CAVGSW010000021.1:0-15518 GCA_963631945.1 Flexilinea sp.
TGATTAAACAAGTCCAACTTAAGTGCTTCCGAATTTCCGTGATTGGCTTGAAAGGTCTCCAACGCAGCGTCGTCAAAATCCACTCCGATTACAACATCATATCCCGCGTCCAAGAAGCCTTTTGATAATCCGCCGGCTCCTGAAAATAAATCTACACATGTCAACTTTTGTTTATCCAAAATTCATTCCTCACTTGAGTTCGTTAGTCTTTTTTCTTGATGTCGGCAGAGCAGTTTCTGCCTATGTATAGTATATCTTAAAACCCGTCAATCTGCAAGGAAAATGCCGCTCGCTTGAGGAAAAGTTTCGACAAAAAAGCACCTACCGTTTTCAGTAGGTGCTCGCTAGTCTGTCATATTTCCGCCGCTAAGTATAGTTTCGTGCAACTATCTGGCGGAAATCAAGCACTTTTTGACATTATTCGAACATTGCAAGACAATATCTTGTCTCCTCTGCTACATTTTAGCATAGTTCAAGACAGTACGCAAAGATTTTTCAGCGGAATTGTGTTGCTACTGCAGATAATTTTTGTTTGACTTTTGTGCGTATTTCGCATATAATATAAGCACGAAAGGTTGGTAATAGCATGAGTGAATCTATTTTGAAAGAATATGATATCCTGACGCCAGAGATTGCACGGGAGAACGACATTTCTAAGTACAAATTTTATAGCTATGTGCGTGAGAATAGCTTGGAGCATGTGGGGCACGGTGTCTATGCTTCGCAGGATACTTGGCTTGACGAGCTCTTTATGCTGCATCTGCGCTGTCCGAACGCTGTCTTCTCCCACGACGAGGCGTTTTACTATCACGGGCTTACCGACAGGGAGCCGCTCGTTCACACCATAACTCTGTACAGCGGCTACAACGCTCATCGCTTGGTGGCTGACGGCAAATGCAAGGTTTACACTGTCAAGAAGGAGCTGCTCGACCTCGGCAAGACTATGGTCGTAGACAATTGCGGTAACGAAATCCCGATGTATAACTTAGAACGAACAATTTGCGACTTGATTCGAAGCCGTAACTCCATCGAAATCCAAGAATTCAACTCTGTCCTGAAGTCATACGTTGCAAGGAAAGACAAGGATCTCAATCTTTTGATGGAATATGCCGCCCAGTTCCGCGTCCAGAACATCATGCGAAAATATATGGAGGTGTTACTATGAATAGACTCACAGCCGAACAGGTAAAAGGACGCATCAGAAATATAGCAAAGCAGAATAATGCGGATGCACGAACCTTAATGCGTATTTACATGATGGAACGCTTCTTAGAACGCATTTCCGTTTCTAATTACAAAGATAATTTTGTTATCAAAGGTGGAATGCTAATCACATCAATGGTCGGAGTTGCCCTTCGCTCCACCATGGATATTGACACTACTATCAGAAATCAGAACCTGTCCGAAGATGAGGCAAAGAAAATAGTAAGCGAAATCTGCCGAATTGACATTGACGACGGAGTAAAACTCGAAACCAAAGAAGTCTCTCACATCATGGACGAAATGGAGTACCCTGGGATTCGCTTTTCTGTTGATGCACATATGGAGCAGATGGTAACGCCTATGAAAATTGATATTTCTACTGGAGATGTGATTACACCCCGCGCCATCGAATATAGGTACAATTTACTGTTGGAAGACCGATACATAAGCCTTTGGTCATACAATTTGGAGACCATATTAGCAGAAAAGCTTCAGACGATTCTCTCCAGAGGCATTGTAAACACAAGAATGAGGGATTTTTACGACATATACACTCTTCTGTCGGTTTATCGAGAAAAAATAGACACAAACATCTTGAAAACAGCCTTCATTGCAACTTGCAAAAAGCGGGGCACCGAAACCCTAAAGGACGAAAGATATATTATCTTCGGCAAGCTATGCAATGACGCTTCACTGCAGTCTCATTGGCAAGGATACCAAAAGAAATACCCGTATGCGGCAGGGATCTCATATGATGACATAATGTACGCCATTGAATCTCTCATGGCTATGATTTATCCAGAAATACCAAATGCCGAAACCATAGCCGCAATGGAAGAAGCCAAACGCCTATCTAGCAACCCAAATGTAAAGAAATACTCTAGCATAGAGGAACTCCTTAAAGCACTGAAAGAATAAAAATCGAGACCTTGCGAATTGCGTAAGGTCTCAACTTTTCTGCTGCATTATAACTTTCTTAACGTTACAATGCAGTATTAGAGTTATCATTTTTTACATACGATTTCTACGAAACTTTCTGGTGAAAATCAGGCTTTCTTTATTTTGATGAGCGATGTTGGGGATTTTGGTTTGCCGTCCCTGAAAATATCGCCTGATTCTATCAGTGGGTTGATGACTTCTTTCAGGAAACTGCTTCTGCTGTTATAATTTATCGACTCCTGAAGGGACTTTACTGATTTCGGCCCTTCCATCTTGAGGATTGCTACTACTTTTTCAGGGTCATCGAGCCCTTCCAAGTCAATTTCTATTGACTCATTGCGATAAAGTCTGTCGTATAATTTGAGGTTAAGGAAGCCTGGATATATCGAAACTACAGGTTGCAGCTCATCAGGACTATCCTTGTAAGCTTCTATCATTGTCTGGAAGCCCGTTCCGCCTCGCTCCATCAAATTCGCTACATCTAGGCAAGCCGCGATAATCGAGTTGCGTCTGATTGACGGGATCGAGCCTGCGGGATACTCGTTATAATCCTTTGGCAAAAGCCACGAACCTGGCGATACGATTTCTATTCTGTCTGAATAAATATCTACATCGATTTGCGTTCCAGATATGGAATAGTCTCTGTGAGCAATTGCATTGGCCAAAGCCTCCCTGACCGCCTCTCGCGGATAAGATCTAACTTCCTCGCGTCCGCCATTTTCTGTCTTGAACCAACCTGATTTCGTGTTTCTCTCGATAAAGTTCAATGCATCCACAAATACTCTCGCCAAGGATCCCCTCAACCTGCTGCTGTCGAGGACAATTCCTGTTTTGTTCAGACCCTTCCAGAGCCTGCAGCAAATCATGGTGTCGTCCTTGTCATATCCGTCGGCAAACATGAGGAATCCTGACTTGGCGTATCCATCTTTGGAGACTATTTCTTCGTTCTGTAGTTCCTTTGTCGTTGGGGCGGATTGATCCTGCCTGTATGTCTTGCAGACATCTATGTATTCGCTCCAGCTTTTCTCATTATATTCCGTCTCGCTAGTCTCGTTATCAACTCCGTATTTTCTCTTTGACAAAGAAATTATTTCTTCTGGGGTTGCAGGCGTTGCGTTTCCATCACCTTTGACATACACTGTCTCGTTGTAATCGCCTTCTCTATAGCGGATTACAGAGTCCGCAGGTGCGACCTTGACCGCCAAAACAAAATGCTCAGCATTGGCATCCACGCTACGCATCATATACGAAATTCTCACATGCGGGAATATATGCCTGTCGTTTATCTTTGAGATAAGGACTTTCGTCTTATCGATTTCTTCAATATCAAGTCCGAATGCCTCACCAGCGTCAGACACGCCAACAAACATCGTTCCGCCCTTGCCATTCGCAAAGCCTATGATTGTCTTCGCCCACTTGAGTGGGTTATCCGCGTTCAAAACAGCCTTGTACTCATAATCTAAATTCTCTGTGATCACATCTGGATACAGTTCGTTTATTTTCATGTCGTATTCACCCTTTCAATGTTCTCATAATGTTGCCACAAAATCTAATTTACCTAATATAACTATACCAAACATTATCGAACATTGCAAGAACATTATTTAACATTGCGGAACATTACACGAACATTGCAGAGACATTGCTCAACATTATCAGTTTCTAGTTTAAGTCCATCTGGGTTTTGTAGAGTTTGGCGAATTCGCCGCCGGTGGCGAGGAGCTCGGCTTGGGTGCCTTCCTCCTGGATTCTGCCTTCTTCTATGACTACGACTCTGTCGGCATTGCGAATCGTCGCAAGTCTGTGAGCAATCATCAGCGTCGTTCTGCCTTCGGAGAGCTCGTCGAACGCCTTCTGGATATGCGCTTCCGTCACGCTGTCGAGTGCTGATGTTGCCTCATCCAAAATCAAAATCGGTGGATTCTTCAGGAAAATTCTCGCAATCGAGATTCTCTGCTTCTGTCCGCCAGAAAGTAGCGTGCCACGCTCGCCTACATATGTGTCGAATCCGTCTGGCATTTTCATGATATCATCGTAGATTTCGGCTTTCTTTGCCGCTTCGACGACTTCCTCGTAGGTCGCTGACGGCTTGCCATAGCGGATGTTCTCATAAACCGTGTCCGCAAACAGGAATACATCCTGCTGCACGATTCCGATGTTCTGGCGAAGCGAGCTCTTCGTGACATCTCGAATGTCGATTCCGTCTATCAAAATCCGCCCAGCTTCCACATCGTAAAACCTCGGGATGAGCTGGCACAGCGTGCTTTTACCGCCGCCCGACTGACCGACGATTGCAACGCTCTGCCCCGCCTCTATCTTCAGCGAAACATCGTGAAGCACATCCGTATCCTGATTGTATCCGAATGCGACATTTTCGAGGACGATTTCGCCTTTGACTGAGTCAAGCGTAACCGCATCCTCTGCTTCCTCGATGCTCGGCTTTATCCGCATAATCTCCGCGAACCGTCTAAGTCCTGCGATTCCGTTAGTGAAAATCTCCGCGAGCGTCGCCAGCTTGCGGACCGGAGTCACAAACGCTGTGATGTAAAGCGTAAACGTGATAAGGTCGATGTAGTTAAGGCTACCCTTCATGATGAGCCAGCCGCCCGCCGCGATAACTGCAATCTGCAGGAAGCAAATAAAGAACTCCATCGAAGCGTTGAACCTGCCCATTGCCTTGTAATATCCCGTCTTTGAGCCTTTGTATGTCTCGTTCGAGCGGTCGAATCTCTCAAAGTCAACCTCGCTATTGTCGAATGCCTTGGACGTCTTCATGCCAGAAAGCGTCGACTCGATATCCGCATTGATGTCCGCCATCTTTTTCTTGACGAGCACCGACGAATCCATCATGTCCTTCCTGCATGTCACGACGATGAAAATAAATACGGGAACGATTACGAGCACCACGAGCGCAAGCCTGTATTCCACCGCAAACATCACCGCCAGCGCCCCGATTATCGTGACCGTGGATATGAGCAAGTCCTCCGGACCATGGTGCGCGAGCTCCGTGATTTCAAACAAGTCGCCCGTCAGCCTGTTCATGAGCTTGCCTGTCCTGTTTTTGTCGAAAAAGTCAAAGTCAAGTTCCTGGAAGTGCAGATAAAGATCTCGCCTGATGTCTGCCTCGACGCGGATGCCGAACTGATGCCCCCAGTAAGTTATGATGTAGTTAAAGAAGGCTCTCAGGATGAATGCCGCTGTCACAACCGCCATCACCGTAAAGAACGCCTGATACGCCTTGTCTGGCAGCAAATCGTACATCACATACCGCGACACGAGCGGGAACGCCACGTCGATTGCGCCCACAATAAACGCGCAGCACATGTCCAGAATGAACAGTTTCTTATGCGCTGGGAAATATGATAAAAATATTCTAAAAAGTGATTTGTCGTAATTTTTTTCGTTCGTTGTCATCTTCGATTAACCCCTCAATTTGATACAGCCATTCTACCATAGTTCCACCACGTATGCAAAGATTTTCAAAATAAAAACTGTGCAACATTATCTAACAAAGTTTAGGCTCCAATCAGAGGTTGGTCGAACTCATACAGCACGTTATTCAGCTCGAATATGTCGTAGTTTCTGTGCAATAGGAAATATTCGACTATAATATCAAATTTACTGCTGCGTGAGAGTGCATATCCAGCCCTAGCGATAAATTCTTTTGTCTCGTAAAGGTCGAGTTCCAGTGCGAATGCGAATGCAAGCGCTGTCGGCTTCGACGGCTTGTACTCAGGATTGTTGCGGATCTTCGAGAAAAGCTTGCGGTCGACGTTTGCCTTCTTGTAAATCTCGGAGTCCTTCTTGCCAGAAAGGTCGATGAGCGTGAGCAATGTCTCAGAAAAGCCTGCGTCGAGGTTCAGCAAAAGAAATTCCAGGCTGTCGTCTGGCGGAAGTTCGCGGGACTCCATGCAGATTTCTTCGTCTATACTTGCCGATTCGGTCAACTTCCTCAGGTCGCGCAATTCTCTGAGCGGCTTCTCCTCGATATACCGCTCGTCTATATAGCTCTTGACAGAGTTGAGCAATTCCTGCATATTCGTAATATCGTTTCTTACAACCTCTAAAGGCATGCGCATCCTCCTTTCACAAGCCAAATTCGATTATATGTGTAAATCCCTACTGTTTAATTCGTTCTTCTCTCCTAGAAGTAGATTCCTGAGGAAAAGCTCGAGATATTCTGTCGTTTCGCAGATGCCGTTCTGCAGGTTCGTGTAGTTTGCCCTAACGAGTGCATTTCTGAAATACCAAGCGTTGTCAGCAAATATGTCGTTTGTCGCGTCGAATCCGAGCATCCTCAGATATTTGATGAAGAAAACAGCTGTCGTCCTAGTATTGCCTTCTCCGAACACATGAATTTGCCAAAGTCTTGAAACAAATGTCGCAAGATGGCTAATAATTTCGTCCATCGAAAGTCCTTTGTAGCTGAAATTTCTCTCCTGCGAAAGATCATACTCTAGCGTTGCTGCTAGCTCCGAAGCTGTACCGTACATTACACTCTGACCGTCGAGCACCCATTCTTTCTTAGTGATATTGTAATCTCTAATCTCACCTGCATGCTCGTAAATGTCTTGGAAAAGCTTGCGATGGATAGCGATGTACTCGTTTGGAGAGAACGAAAACGCGGATTCTGAAAGAATCTCGGCAATGCGTGCAGATACTTTGTCTGCCTCCTCCGTGCGATTTCCATCTGCCACGTGCGAGGTTTTCTCCTCGTAGTAGCTCTCGATGAGCTCTTGGGCTTCCTTCAGTGTGATTTTGCCTTCAATGTTCTTGATGGCTGTGTCAATCAGGTATTCCGAAGGCTTGAGTCCATCCACCGCCTGTAGACCAATCGCCGTCTTCCATGCATAGCCCTTGCCAATCGATTCTGCATTCCTGATATAGCCTCCGTCTTCGTCCGTCGAGTTCTCAGATGTTTCTGAATTTGAGACTTCTTCATTCTCTGCATTCAATTTTTGTTCGCTCTCAATGTAAGCCCCAATTACATTGAGAATTGCTTCTCCGTAATTCTTTGCCTTGTTCTCGCCGATGCCAGGAACTTCAAAGAGTTCTTCCATGGTCGTTGGCTTCCTGATGGACAGTTCTCTAAGCGTAGCGTTGGTAAAAACTATAAAAGCTGATACCTTTTTCGCTTTTGCAAGCTCAAGTCTCAACACATCATAAAGCTCCATATCTATATTCTCTTCGCTATCCGAACTTGTATTATTTTTCCTACCCTTCTCCTCACCTTCTCGTGATTTAACAGGTGCAATCTCTTTTGGCACGCGAATCGACACAACTCCGCCATTCTTCAAGAAATCTGCACCTTTCCTTGCGAGCCGCAAAATTGGATATTCATTTCCTACTGAAACGAGATATTCTTCCTGAACTAATCCTGAAATTAAATCTTCTATGCGTTTGATGCTATATCCTTGCATGGAACCATAGGATGAAAGCTTATCCAGTCCCAAACTCACTATACTTTTGTCCTTGCTGCCCTTCAGAATCTTTGTAATTTTGCTTCTACCAAATCTCTGACGTGTTTCGCAAATACAATCTAGAATTAGTTTTGCCTCTTCAGTAATATCTTTTTCCTCAAATTCTGTCAGACAATTCGAACAATTCCCACAATATGCCTCAGTACGCTCGCCAAAGTATTTTAATATGAATTCCCTAAGGCAGCGATTCGTCGTCGCATAATATGTCATATGTTTCAGGCGTTCAAGGTCGTTTTCAATTACAGCTTGCTGTTCTTCATAAGTAAAGTTTTCATTTCTCTCGGAATTATTGATAAGCCACTCGGCCGTTCTAACATCTTTCTTGGCATAGTAAAGAATGCAATCCGCTTTTTCTCCATCTCGTCCAGCTCTGCCTGCCTCCTGGTAATACGCCTCGATGCTTTTCGGCATTCCGTAGTGAATTACAAAAGACACATTTGACTTGTCAATTCCCATTCCAAATGCGTTAGTCGCTACGATTACAGGCTTTCTGTCATATACGAAGTCGTTTTGATTTTCTATGCGCTCCATATCGTCGAGTCCTGCGTGATATCGAGTTGCCTTTATCCCATGGGAACAAAGCAATTCCCACATTTCATCCGTGTCATTTCTTGTTTGGCAATAAATTATTCCCGATTTTCCTTGGAATCTCTGCAAATCTCGCAAAAGTTCATTGCCTTTGTCCTTGCATTCCACACGCTTCGTTTCGAAATACAGGTTTTCGCGGTTAAATCCCGTTACCTCAATATCAGGATTCTTCAATGCTAAAAGCGTTACAATGTCATCCTTAACTCTATCTGTAGCGGTTGCGGTGAATGCGCCCACCACCGGTCGAGCCTTCAACTGAGAGATAAAATCCGCAATCCCCAAATAATGCGGTCTAAAATTCTGCCCCCACTGTGAAACGCAGTGGGCTTCATCTACTGCCACGAACGGAACCTCAATCCTGTCGCAAATATTCAAGAATCCACCTGTCAAGAGCCTCTCGGGTGCAACGTAGAGTAATTTATATTCCCCATTTGTCGCATTATTCGTAATTCTTCTAATTTCGTCGGGCTCCATTGAGCTATTGATGCACGCAGCAGGAACCCCCATCTGCTCGAGCGCATCCACCTGATCCTTCATCAAGGAAATGAGCGGTGAAACAACAATCGTAGTCCCTGGCATCATCAAAGCAGGAATCTGATAACAAAGTGACTTGCCACCACCAGTTGGCATGATGCACATGACATCTCTGCCTGCAAGTATTGCATCAATAATTTGCTTTTGTCCTTTTCTAAAGCTATCATAGCCGAAGTATTTCTTCAAAATCTGTTCAGGTGTCAAATACTCATCTCTATCCATGGTTTCCCCGCCTTTCTCTAATCAAATAGCTGCTTCTTTTAGACTTATTTTACCATAGCTTAAGCACGTATGCAAAGAGTTTCGCATGACATTATCTGCTAGAAATTGCCTTTGATTTTGGGCAAGCAAAACCCCGCATCTGCGGGGTGTGCTTCATTTTTTTACTTGCGGCCGCGTCTCTTGTAGTCGGCGTCGATTTTGTCCTTCCATTTCGGGCTGATGCAGGCGCTCTCCCTCATTTCACTGATTGCACAGCTCATTGCCTCGTAGTTGAGCGCGGTGCCTACCTCGTCGCAGCAATAGTCAGCAGCCATGCTTGCACTGATTCCGAAGCGTCTAGCCTCGCGCGCTGCATCGATATTCGCACCGAGGAACATGAATTCCCAACCGTATCTTTCCTTCTGACGCTCGATCATGCTCTTAACCTTTTCGTAGGTGTAGTTGCGACTAGCATTTTCATAGCCGTCCGTCGTGATGATGAAAAGCGTCTTATCTGGCACGTCTTCCTTGCGAGCGTACTTGTGGACATTGCCGATGTGATGAATTGCCCCGCCGACCGCATCCAGAAGTGCCGTGCAGCCTTTGACATAATACTCCTTATCGGTCAAAGGCTTTACCTTGTCAATCGGAACTCTGTCGTGAATAACTTCCGAGTAATCGTCGAAGAGCACTGTCGATACGAGTGCCTCTCCCGCTTCCTTCTTCTGCTTATCAAGCAAAGAGTTGAATCCTCCGATTGTGTCAGATTCAAGTCCTCCCATCGAGCCGCTGCGATCCAAGATGAAAACGATTTCCGTTTTCTTCGGTGCTGTGCTTGCGTTTGCCTCAGTGTTTACGTTTGCGTTCTTGTT
Organism: Flexilinea sp.; assembly: GCA_963631945.1. Taxonomy (GTDB): domain Bacteria; phylum Bacillota; class Clostridia; order Peptostreptococcales; family Anaerovoracaceae; genus CAG-238. Next base: position 9,818 of record CAVGSW010000021.1, read on the forward strand.
GATGTCTGTCATTTTTTCGTCCTCCTGATCTCATAATTTCGGTTCGAGCGTCTCCGCTCAGTTCTTAACTGTGACCCTATTATACGGAAATCTGAAGGGCGAATGGTCGCCTCGGAAGCGACATTTTTATATAAGTAAAAAAAAAAATGGGCAAAACCAAGGATTCCTCAGATTTGCCCCAATTTAGCGTTATGTTGTTTGTTGTTTTACTTGTGTTCCATGTGGTATTTGCGCTTCTCTGCGTACATTGCTGCGTCCATGTTCGAGAGGAACTCTTCCACATTCTCGTCCAAGCCAAGCCTTGCCTGACCTATTGCTATGCTGAGTTTGAACGGCTCATCGTCAGACGCATTGAAGGCTGCGATATTCGCATTTATCTCCGCAATCGTTGCATTTACTTGCTCCTGTGACACGTTCGAAAGCAAAACTACGAACTCATCGCCCGCGTATCTAATCGGCATTCCGCCATCCGGCATGGACCTAAACAAAATATCTCCGATTACGCGAATCGCCTGGTCGCCCTTTGCATGCCCGAAATTGTCATTTATCGACTTGAAGTCGTTGACATCGAACATGATGCCGAAGAGAGAACGGCCCTGGATTATATCCTTTTGTTTGAGGATTCCGTCGAGATACCTTCTATTATATAGCCCCGAAAGCGCGTCCATCAGCAAATTCTCCGAGTCCGACTGCATCTGCACGAACGTCAGCGCAATCGCAACCGAAATCCACGATGTCGTGATTCCGTACCAGATGAACTGCGTGATTACGCCCGCCAGACACGGCAGGAGAAAGTATTGAATCGGGAAAAAGTTCAGGTGCAGCACCTGTTTCTCCGCGCGGTTTACGATATACATACTGCAAGCGAAGTAGAATATCAAAGTCAGATATCCAAGTGCAACGAACGTCGCTCTCGAGTAAACATTATCGTCCGAAATTGTGAACAAAATCTCTACGCCTGCTACATTCGCAATAATTGCCGCAACTTCGAGGAGCCACGGAATTGCAAGGTACTTTCCGATTCTGAGTGTCCGCTTGTAATTTTTGTTGACATGGAGATCCACATAGTAACACCACAGGAGGCCGATGCTCGACGTCCCGAGGAACGAAAGGCTGTTGAACAGATAGTTCAGGAACCGTCCGCATGCCATGGTGCAGCCGTCCACGAGGAATCCTCCCGTCTCAGCAATCGCTCCGAGCATGGTTATGAATGCCATCAAGCTGTAGATTTTGCTGTCAGCATGCGGATTTTTCCCATGCTTATACCTGTAACGCAGCAGGAAAATCATCATCAAGACTGCGATGCAATTAACCACCAATACTTCTTTTAAGTCTAACATTCTAGTTCCTTCCTTGTGAGCAAGGCTACGCACTCAACGCTTGCGGTCCTTGGAAACATGTCAAATGGCGTTCCTTCGATGAATTCATAGCCGTGTTCGCCGAGCCATTTGATGTCGCGAGCCAAGGTCGCGGGGTCGCAGGATACGTATACGATTCTGTCTGGTGCAGTCTTCGTCACCGCCTCCAGCAAAGCCGTTTCACAGCCAGCCCGAGGTGGGTCGAGAATTACGACATCGGCATGTTCGATGTGCAAATCCTGTTCTATGTATTTCTGTATATATTTTTGTTCTTTCTCGTCTATGTCTTCGCGGCCGCCTGCCGGGTTTGCGACCATCCGTGGTAATTCCTCTTCAGCCTTGCCGCAGACGTACCGGGCGTTCACTATGCCGTTGATGGTCGCATTGCGGTTCGCATCGAGCACAGCGCCCTTCACGGACTCGATGCCTATGACGCGGCCGCCCTGCATCTGTGCCGCAGCGAAGAGCCCTATGGTTCCAACGCCGCAATACAGGTCAAGGACTGTCTCATCGCCTTTTAGCGATGCGTACTCGAGAGCCTTGCCGTAGAGCCGAATCATCTGCTCGCGGTTCACCTGGTAGAACGAAAGCGGCGAGATTTCGAACTTGAGTCCGCCAACCTCTTCCGTGATCGTCGGCTTGCCAGCGATGGTTATGCATTCCTCACCGAGGATCTGGCCTTCCAATTTTTTTGACTTGTTTATGTTCAGAACCACGCTTTCGAGATTGAACTCTACGCCTGCGAGCGGTCCTTCTTCGTAGACCGGCACGTTGTATATCGCGTCATCGAGCATTTCAACCAGTTTCTGCGCGTTCGGAATCGCCTTGCCGTTTATGACGAGGATTACCATGACCTCGCCCGTGCCTGCTGCCGTTCGGACTATCATGTGGCGCATGAGGCCTTTGTCCCAGCGCGGGTCGTACGATGTTATGTGGTCTTCTTCCATGAACTGTCTAAGGGCCCGCGCCGCCGCCATCGCTGGCTCGGACTGCAATAGGCAATCTTCGCAATCAACTACGTCGTGGCTCTTTGGTCGGTAGAACCCGATTCGCGGCTCATGGACGGGCTTAACTATGCCGCCCTTCTCTGTGATCAAGCCGCCTGTGCTGACAGGCATGCTCGCCTTGTTGCGGTAGCGAATCGGTGCCTCTTGGGGGCGAGCCTTAGCCGCGCGCTCGCTCCTCGCCTCGCTCACCGTAACCTCGGTGCTCGGCTCGTCGCTCGCGCCCACAATCTCCCTAACCACCGGCTCCGCAATCCCGCCGAGCCTGATGAGCTTCTCGCGCACTTGCTTCTCCTTGAGCTCGAGCTCTGCCTCATAGCTCAGGTTTGCATATGCGCACCCGCCGCAAATCCCGCTGTACGGGCAGACTGGCTCCTGCCTATAGGGCGAAGGCTCGATTACCTCCGTAACCTTCGCAAATGCGTAATTTTTCTTGACCTTCGTGAGCTCTGCTCTGACCCTGTCGCCGTAAACCGCGCCCTTCACGAAAACCGCGAAGCCGCGTTGATCACTCACCTGCCTGCCCTGTCCGTCCGGCAGGCGGGCGGCAGGCAGGTCCGCGTAAACCTTGCCTATGCCTTGGCCCTCGGAGCTCATATCTTCTATCTTCAGTTCTACTATTTGTCCTTTTTCCATTATGCCTCTAACTTCTGTGCCTCTGTGCGGATTTTGTCGAATTTTGTCGAATCCTGTCGAACTTTGTCGAACCACTAAAAAACTTTGATCAGCAGGAGTTTGCCGCATGCCACGCTAACTCTGGCCTGCCTGCCGGCAACCTCATTGCTGACTCCGTACTGGTAATCCGTCGTAATCACCGCGTCGTGCAGCGGATACTTCGCGCCTTCAATACTAACGCCCTCCGCTCTGCCGCCGATGTTCAGCAGTGAGAAATACGAAAAGCTACTATCTATATATGCTGGCTCTGCGCCGACGAGCGTCATCTCCGAATAATCGTCCACGATTGTGCCTCGGCAGCCAGCCTTCTCTAACATTTCCAATATTGCTACGTTTCCGAGCGTATGGTCGAGCCTCTGCCCGATAACTCCGATGAGCAGGAACTCGCTGAATCCGCGCTTCATGCCCTCTTTCGTCGCAAAGACCGTATCGGTATCATCTTTCTCGCACGGAAGAACTATCATCTCCGCGCCGAGCTCGCGGGCACGCTCCTCTGGGTACGAGTCGAAGTCGCCGATGATGAGGTCTGGTCTCCTGCCGAGCTCGCCAACATGCTTGAGCCCGCCATCGCAGAAAATCAGGAAATCGTCTTCCCGCAAATATCCTTTTGTCCTGCCGTAATCGCCAATATCAGCGTTTCCGACAATCACACACCGTCTCATTTCTCGTCCCCTCTTTAATTCTTTACAAAATTGTAACACAAAAAAGCACACTTTCCAAGCGTTTCCGCGAATAAAGTGAAATATTTCGCAAATAAAAATCCGACAAATCAGAGGTTTTTGCCCCGACTTGCCGGATTGCGTCTATATATTTTTTGGCTTATTCTTTGACCTTGAGTGCGCGCATCGCGTTGATGATGGCGATTACGGAAACGCCTACATCCGCGAATACCGCTGCCCACATGTTCGCAAGGCCGACTGCGCAGAGGATGAGTATCGCAAGCTTGACTGCAAGCGCGAATACGACATTTTCCTTGGCGATTCTGAGCGTGCGCTTAGCGATGTCCATGAGCGAGAGGAGCTTGGATGGCTCGTCCGTCATGATTACAACATCCGCCGCCTCGATTGCAGCATCTGAGCCGAGTCCGCCCATCGCTACGCCTACGTCCGCACGTGCCAAAACTGGTGCGTCATTGATTCCGTCGCCTACGAAGAGAAGTTTGCCGCGTGGAGATTTTTTCGAAATGAGATTCTCGACCTCTTCGACCTTGTTTTCTGGGAGAAGCTCAGCGTGAACCTCGTCGATTCCCAGCGAGTCGCCAACCGCCTTCGCAACTGGCTCTGCGTCGCCCGTGAGCATAACCGTCTTGATGCCGAGCTTCCTGAGGCCCGCGATTGCATCCTTCGCATCGTCCTTTACACGGTCTGCAATCGTGATGTAGCCCGCATAGACTCCGTCGCATGCTACGTGAACGACCGTGCCGATTGCATCAGGCTTCTCACACTGGATGCTTTCTTTCGCCATGAGCTTGTAGTTGCCAGCGAGAACCTTGCGGCCCTCTACCGTCGCTTCCACGCCGTGGCCTGCGATTTCAGTTATATCGGTAATAAGCGATGCGTCGATCTTTGCCTCTGCCTGGCCTTTGCTCGCTTCTGCCGCTCCTGCGCCCGCCAGATATGCCTCTCTCAGGCTCTGAGAAATCGGATGCGTGGAGCCATTTTCCGCATATGCTGCAAGCTTCAGAAGTTCGCCCTCCGAGAAACCGTTCTGCGGCACAATATTTTCAACCTCGAACACGCCGCGTGTCAGCGTGCCGGTCTTATCCATAACTACGTATTCCGCGTAAGCCGCCGCCTCGAGATAGTTGCTGCCCTTGATGAGCAGGCCGATTTTTGATGCGCCGCCGATGCCACCGAAGAAGCTAAGCGGAACCGAGATTACGAGAGCGCATGGGCAGGATACTACGAGGAACTCGAGCGCCCTGTACACCCACTTAGCGAAAAGCTCCGTGGAGAAGCCAATTGTCGCGGTCTCCGTTCCCGTGGTTACAGCACCGATTACACCAGTGCCGATGAGGATCGGTGGAACGAGCGCAAGCAGAACAGCTGCGCCTACAACTGCAGGCGTGTAGTATGCCGCGAATCTCGTGATGAAGTTTTCCATGTGCGCCTTCTGGCTCGTCGCGTTCTCCACAAGCTCGAGGATCTTGCTGACCGTCGACTCGCCGAAGAGCTTCGTAACCCTAACCTCGAGCAGACCGCTCTGGTTGATGCAGCCGCTGAGGATATCTTCGCCCTCGTGAACGCTGCGCGGTACGGATTCGCCTGTGAGCGCCGCCGTGTCGAGCATGGACTGTCCGCTGAGCACAACGCCATCGAGCGGAACCTTTTCGCCCGGCTTGATGACTATAACGTCGCCAATCTTGACTTCGTCAGGGTCGACTTTCTTGCTGTCGCCGTTCTCAAGCTTCAGGTTCGCGTAGTCCGGGCGGATGTCCATGAGCTCGGTGATCGATTTTCTCGACTTGCCGACCGCATAGTCCTCGAACAGCTCACCGATCTGGTAGAAGATCATAACCGCAACAGCCTCTGGATATTCTCCGATGATGAAAGCTCCGAGCGAGGCAACCGCCATCAGGAAGTTTTCGTCGAAAACCTTGCCTCGCAGAATGTTCATCCAAGCCTTCCGCAGAACCTTGAACCCAGCGACGAGATAAGCCGCCAG
>CAVGSW010000022.1:0-15400 GCA_963631945.1 Flexilinea sp.
AAATCTCTACGATTGTCGAGTGCGTATTGCCCTTGATGATGTTCACCTTGGCTGGCGAGGTTATGAACCCGCCGATGTCTACGCCCTTGCGGAGGCGCGCTGCTCGCTCGTTTGAGAGCACGCCCGCGACTCTTGCCCTATATGTCTTGTAAATTTCGTGCTTCGGGTGCGTGATGCGATAGGCGAGCTCGCCGTCGTTCGTCATGATCAGCGCGCCGCTCGTGTTGTAGTCGAGCCTGCCGACTGGAAAAAGTCTCGCATCTATGTCAGCCACAACGTCCATGACCGTGAGCCTGTCCTTATCGTCAGACACGGTCGTCACCATGCCAAGCGGCTTATTTATCAGCACATATTCTAATTTCTGCTTCGTGTCAATCAGATGGCCGTTTACCTCTACTCTGTCGCCCTCTGCAACGTCGTAGCCCGGCTCCTTCAGCACGGCTCCGTTCACCTTGACATTGCCGTTCTGAATCAGCTCGTCCGCCTTGCGCCTACTGCAAAGCCCCGATTGCGCAATAAATTTATTGATTCTCATGTTTTCTTCCTTATATATTAGAATTCTATCGTCATCTGGTTTGCGGCTACTTCGTCTATCGGCTCACCGTTTGGTTCTGCCTCGATATCGTCGTTGATTACGCTTTCGATATCTTCGATGTCAGGCAATTCTTTGAGCGAGCTGAAGCCGAAGTTCTTCAGGAACGTGTCCGTCGTGCCATACAGTAACGGTCGGCCGATTGCCTGCGAGCGACCGACTTCCTGGATCAGATCCTTTTTCATGAGGCCCTCGACTACGCGGTCGCACTTGATTCCGCGGATTGCTTCCATCTCGCCCTTCGTGACTGGCTGCTTGTATGCGATGATTGCGAGCACCTCGAGTGCGGATTGCGATAATTTTTTCGACTTGACAGGCGTGCAGAGCCTGCGAACATAGTCAGCGTTTTCCTCGCGCGTCACGAACTGGAATGCCTTGTTCACCTCGCGAATCTGGATGCCGCGTCCCTCCTGCTCGTACTCGGCCTGGAGCTCTTTGAAATACTCGTATGCGTCTTCTTTGCTGATATTAAAAACATCCGCCGCCATCTTCGCCTCGAGCGGCTCGCCCCATGTGAACATCATGGACTCCAGGGCGGATTTAATTGTCTTGCTTCCTGTCATCTTTCCACTCCTCTTCGACATTTTCTCCTGCGCTGACCTCGATGTCACCGTAGGTCGAATGTTGCTCTACCTTGACCGCGCGCGCCTTCGCCATCTCCAGCAGCGACATGAACGTCACGACGACGTCGTAGCGGTCCTTCTTGTCCTTAACAAAATCCTTAAAGCTAAACACTTTCCCGATTTTCGCGCGGACTGCCTGCAGGATATACGAAATGCGCTTCTCCATGCTGGCTCTCTCGCGTTCGATTCTCGTGTAATGCTTGCGAACCGCCTCGACCCTCTGTTTTTTCTGGATAAAAAGTCTAAACGCCGAAGCAAATTCTTTGATGTCCAAGCTGAGATATTCGTCGGGGTTTTCGAGATATTCGGATATGTCCTCTTGCGGCTTCTCGAATATGTTCAGGCTGCGCTCCTCGCGCGCCTCCAGCATCTGCGAAAGCTCCTTGAAGCGCTTGTACTCGAGCAACCTCTCGACGAGCTCTGTTCTCGGGTCTTCGCCGATGAGCTCCTCGCCTTCCTCGCTGACCCTCGGCAGGATCATCTTAGACTTTATCTCGATGAGCTGCGCGGCGAGCACCATGAACTCGGATGCGAGCGTCACGTCCTGGTCTTCCATCTCCTTGATATAGGCCAAATATTGAGTTGTGATTTCGCTGATTTTGATGTCGTAAATGCTCATTTCGGCATTTTCGATCAGGTAAACCAGCAGGTCGAATGGGCCCTCGAAGGACTTCAGCTTGACTTTGTACATTGTTTCTCCTATTTGTTCTGCTCGGCCTCGAAATCGCGCTCGAATTTGTTATACATGAGCAGGGCTGCGACTACGATTGCGCAGCCGATAATCTCTGTCATCGATGGGATTTGGTGAACCATTACAACTGCCAGCAGCGTTGCAAACACTGGGTCTGCAGTTTCCCACGTCGAAACGTACAGCGAGCTGACGTGTCCCATGCACAGGTTCCAAACCGCGTGCGAACCAATCTGGCAAATAAATGCCAGGCAAATGATATATACGTAGTCCATCATCGGGTAGCCGACGATGCTCGTGCCTGGGATGATATTCGAAAGTGAGAAGCAAATCCAGCACGAGAAAAATACGAGCAGCACGTAGACAACGCCGTCGACTTCTTTGCGGACTTTGCCGCCGATTGCGAAGTACACGCCCATGCAAAGGCCAGCTGCAAATGCGAGCAGGTTGCCAGAGAGGCGGCCGCCAGAGAGTGCGGACAGGTCGCTACATATTATGAATACGCCGCCGCAGAGTGCGACGATGATTGCTAAGATTGATTTCCAGGAAACCTTGCTGCGGTAGATGAACACCGTGATGAAAATTACAATCAGCGGGTGGAACGATGCCAGAACCGATGCGCTTGCAACGTTCGTAATCTTGACCGCTGAGTACCACGTGAAGTAGTGCCCGAACAGGAACGCTCCCGACACGAAGCAAAGCAGCAGGTTTTTCTTCGAGACGCTGAAGAGCTTCTCGCGGGATTCTTTGTTGGCGAACACCGGCACTGCGAAGAACGGCAGTGCGATGAGCAGTCTCCAGAATCCGATGACCGTCGCTGGGGCGGAGATGAGCGCTCCGAAGTTGCCCGATGTCGCTCCGCAGAGAACGGCTACTATTACGAGGATTTTCGCGTATTTGTCTATGAATCCTTTTTTCTCATTTTGAATTTCTGACATTTCTAATCCTTTCCATTTATTTGAGTTTCTGTAGGTTATCGGCGTATGGCGGGTAAACTATGCCCTTTTCTGTGATTATCGCCGTTATGTACTCGTGATTCGTGACGTCGAAGCTCGGGTTGTATGTCTTGATTCCCTCTGGCGCCATCGGCTTCTCGTACCACATCTTACTGATTTCCTCGCCGTCGCGGAGCTCGATTGGAATGTCGTCTCCTGTCGGCGTGTTCATGTCGATCGTCGATGTCGGAACGGCCATGTAGAACGGAATGCCATACTCCTTGGCGAGGATTGCGAGGCCGCTCGTGCCGATCTTGTTCGCGCCGTCGCCGTTGGCCGCAAGGCGGTCGCAACCTACGATGATGGCGTCGACCCAGCCGTTCTTCATCACTATGGATGCCATGTTATCGCAGATGAGCGTCACGTCGACGCCCGCCTTGGCCAGCTCGTATGCCGTGAGCCTTGCGCCCTGAAGGAGCGGCCTCGTCTCGTCCGCGAAAACCCTGAAGTTGTAATCTTTCTCCTGGCCGAGGTAAATCGGTGCGAGTGCTGTGCCGTACTTGACCGTGGCGAGCGCTCCCGCGTTGCAATGCGTGAGTATTCCCATGCCCGGCTTCAGCAGGCTCAGTCCGTACTCGCCCATCTTTCGGCAGGCTTCTTCGTTTTCTCTATCTATTTTCATCGCTTCGTCGAGCAGGAGGAGCTTCGCGTCGTCCACCTGGTCGCCTGCGCAGTGTTCGCAGAACCCAAGGAAGCCTTCTGCTGCCTTCTCGAAAGCCTTGATGTACTTGTCGAGCATCGCCTCGCAGCGGCTCAGCGCTGCCGAAAGGTTTACAGCTGTCGGTCTGGAGCTGTTGATATATGCGGCCGTCTCTGCCACGTACTGTTGGAATTCCTTGACGCGTGTGCCGGAGAAGTCCTTTGTCGTTACGAAGAGGCCGTATGCTGCGGCTACGCCGATTGCGGGTGCGCCTCTGACTTTCAGCTTCTTGATTGCGTCGTACAGGTCTTCCTTCGTGATGATTTCTATGTATTCCTCGTGCCCCGGAAGCTGCGTCTGGTCGAGGACGTAAAGTCTATAATCTTCGAATTTAATTGGAGCTAAGGTTGCCATGCTTGCTCCTCCTTTCGCGCTTAATTTCTAACACAATATTTTATCATAGATTGTGGTTAAAAGCAAATAAAAAAGCCGCTCCTGCTGACACCAAGAGCGACCTTAGAGAAAATTTATTTTTTAGCGCTTGATTTGCATGTCCCACTCGTCGAGTTCGGTGTGCAGGAGTTTGTGGGCGCGCTCGGAGAGCGGCTCGCCGAGGAATTCCTCGTATGTCAGCTGCACTGCCTTGTTCTCGTGTGAGAAGCGGATGTCTGCGATTTTGTCGAGGCCGTAGAGCTTGAGCGCACGCGGGCGTGCCAGCTCCTGCCCGTCCTTGAATGGCTGTCCGCCACCGCCGACGCAGCCGCCTGGGCAGGACATGATTTCCACGAAATCGTACTCGACTTGCTTATGTCTGATTGCCTCTATGAGCTTGCGCGCGTTGCCGAGTCCGCTTGCAACTGCTACCTTCAGCTCCGTTCCTGCAAGGTCGAAGCTCGCTTCCTTCCAACCGTCCATGCCTCTTACCTTCTTGAACGCATCGGCATCTGGGTTTTCGCCAGTCGCGAGGTTGTACGCGGTTCTGAGCGCCGCTTCCATTACGCCGCCCGTGCTGCCGAAGATCACGCCAGCACCTGAGCTCTCGCCGAATATGTCATCGAAAGGCATCTCCGTGAGATCCTGCGGTCTGATGCTGTCGCTGCGAATAAATCTGTCGAGTTCTCTCGTCGTAAGTACGAGGTCAACGTCTTTGCCGTGTTCTGCGGAGTTCACCTCTGGAACCGCCATCTCGTATTTCTTCGCCGTGCATGGCATGATGGAAATCGAGAAAATTTTATCTGGGTCTATGCCGAGCTTGTATGCGATGAATGTCTTCGACATCGCGCCGAACATCTGCTGCGGCGATTTTGCTGTGGAAAGATTGCCGACCATGTCTGGGTATTGTTTTTTGATGAATCTAACCCAGCCTGGGCAGCACGAAGTGAACATCGGCCACTTGTAATCTTCCTTATGTTTAAGTCGCTCGAGGAACTCGCTGCCTTCCTCCATAATGGTGAGGTCTGCGGAGTATGCCGTGTCGAAAACGTAGTCTATGCCGATTTTTTTGAGGGCGCAGACGAGCTTTCCCATCGTCGCGTCTCTGTCGCTGAGGTTGATTTGCTCGCCCCAAGCCGTTCTGACAGCTGGCGCAACCTGAACCATCGTGATGATATCTGGATCGGCAAGTGCGTCGTTGAGTTCGTTTCTGTCGTCTCTTTCTCTGAGGGCGCCGACTGGGCAATGCGTGATGCACTGGCCGCAGAGCGTGCACGTCTCGTTGTTGTACATCTCGTTTCTGAAGCCGATGGTCGTTCTGTAGCCCGTGCCCTTAAGCTCCCAAGCGCCAACGCCTTGGATTTTCTCGCAAACCTGGATGCAGCGCATGCACTTGACGCACTTGGATGCGTCTCTGATGATCGGCATATTTTTGTCCCATCTGTCGATTTCTGCGGTGTTCTCGTAGTCGCTGATGATGATGCCCATGTCGTTTGCGATGGACTGCAGCGTGCAGTTTCCGCTCCTGACGCAGCTTGCGCAGTTCGCTCTGTGGTCGGAGAGGATGAGTTCCGTGTTGATTCTTCTCGTTCTTCTAACGCGTGGGCTGTTCGTGATGATTTCCATGCCCTCTTCGCAAATCGTGTTGCACGCTGTGACGAGTTTTTCCATGCCTTTTATCTCTACAAGGCAAAGTCTGCAGGCTCCGATTTCGTTGATTTCCTTGAGGAAGCAAAGGTGCGGAATGTGGATGCCGACTTTTTCGGAGGCTTCCATGATGGTTGTGCCTTCTTCGACGGCGATGTTTTGTCCATTGATTGTAAGCTTTACCATTTCGTGTTCCTCCCTCCTCTGAATGATCCGAAGCCGTGGTAGTCGCATCTCATGCAGCGGCTGGCCTCTTGCATAGCCTCTTCAAGGCTCATGCCCTGCTCGACCTCATCAAAGTCGTTGCCTCTCTGATTAGCGAAACGTTCCTTCAGCTCAGTTCTGCCGCACGGCAGGTTGTCGTCTGGGGTTGGAAGCGGAATTTCCACGTCTACCGTTATTTCGTGGTTGAAACCAAGGTAGGAGTCGATATTGGCCGCAGCAACTTTGCCCGCCGCTACCGCATTGATTACGGTCGATGGACCTGTTACGCAGTCGCCGCCGGCGTATGTGCCTTCTACGTTTGCGACTACGCTGCTTCTCTTCGCCTGGATATTGCCGCGGAACACTGGAATTCCGTATTTCTCAAAGAAATCGATGTCCGTAGCCTGTCCGATTGCGGAAATTATGATGTCGCAAGGGATTTTCTGCTCTGGCTCGGATGAGTCAGTTGGGCGCGGTCTGCCGGATGCGTCCGCTATGCCTGCAATCTGCGGCTTTACCCACAGTGCCTTGACTTCGCCGTGCTTGTTCGTTGCGATTCTCGCCGGTGCCTTCAGCTGCAGGAGGTTGCAGCCTTCTGCGATGGCGCCGCCGATTTCGTCTGGGAGCGCGGTCATGTCGTCTCTTCTTCTTCTGTAAACTATGCTAACGTCTGTCGCACCGAGTCTCTTGGCTGTTCTGGCTACGTCCATAGCTACGTTGCCGCCGCCGATTACTACTACGACTTTATCTCTGAAATCTGGCATCGCGTCGTCGCCTATGCCTCTGAGCATCTCTACCGCTGGAACGACGCCCTTGGCGAATTCGCCTGGAATTCCAAGGCTCTTTGCGTTATGCGAGCCGATAGAAATGTATGCTGCGTCGTAATTTTCTCGGATTTCTTTCATGGCTTCTGGCGTTGAAACGTCGTAGTCGAGCTTGACTTCTATGCCGGTCGAAAGGATCGCATCTATATCCCACTGCAGGCGCTCTCTCGGGAGTCTGTAGTTTGGAATTCCGTATCTCAGCATGCCGCCGAGCTGCGAGCGCTTCTCGAATACTGTAACCTTGTGGCCCATGATTGCGAGGAAATACGCTGCGGAGAGGCCGGATGGGCCGCCGCCGATGATGGCGATTTTCTTGCCCGTGTCGTCCATTTTCTCTGGAACTGGTACGTCGCCGCAATTGTCAACTGCATAGCGCTTGAGGCCGCGGATGTTGATCGGCGCGTCGACGAGCGTTCTGCGGCATCTGTTTTCGCATGGGTGCTCGCATATGAGGGCGCAGACCGTCGGGAATGGGTTGTCCTTGCGGATGAGTCTGACTGCGTCTGCGTATCTTTCGTGTTTGAGGAGGGCGATGTAGCCTGGGATGTCAACGCCGGCTGGGCACAGCGCAACGCAAGGCACTGGCTGAGCCTGCTCCTTGATTCTGTAGTCGCATGCGTGATACTTGATGTGCGACTCGAAGTCTTCTCTGTAGCCTTTGATTCCTCTGAGAACCATGTTCGCGGCTTCTGTTCCGATGGCGCAGTCTGCGGATACGCTTATCGCTTCCGCCGTCTTCTCCAGAAGCGTGAGCTGGTCTGGATCCGTCTCGCTGTCGATGTCCAGGATGCCGTCGATGATGCGCTGGAGCTGCCCGAGCCCTACTCGGCATGGCACGCACTTGCCGCAGCTCTGCGAGTGGCAAAGTCTGAGGAACGATGCGGTTAAGTCCACTGGACACTGCCCTGGCGGGCTGGCGATGATTCTCCTTTCGAGGTCTTTATAGAGCCCGTCCACAGTCTTCTGAACCGTGTCGCGGGATTTGATGTACAGTCTATTCAAAATTCTGCCTCCGATTTCTGATGCATTTCTGATGCGTTCGCATTCGGTGTAAACACACATTTCTATCATTTTACATGATTTTTGCGTGGGTTTCAATGGGCTTTTTGTTCAGATTGTGTATACATGCGCGAGCGCGGAGGATTCACCCGCTCAGGAATGATGAAAATCCCGACTTTTGGACAAAACTGGCTCCAAAAAGTCGGGATTTTAACTCTGATTTTGCGATTTTGCACGACCGACTGGCTACTGCTCGGGGTTGAGGAGGGTTTCGAAGGGGCGGTTGCGGGTGGCGGCGGACTGGTGGGCGAGGATTGCGTTTATGTCGATCTGCGCCTGCTTGATGTCCGCGATTAGTTCGCGGGCGGACATTCTGGTCGCGCCGTCGCCGAGGGCCGCCATCTGCACTGGCCTGTCGGATGTCACTACAGTGACGTTCCGCTTCTTGCCGAGTGCGTATGTCGTCTCTTCTATGTAGCGGTCAGCCGTCTTCGCTTCCTTCGTGTACACAACATCGAATGCTGGAGCGTCTGAGCCGAGCCGACCGTAGCTGTTGTTCGTGCCTGCGTTGCCTGGGAGCTTGTAGCCGTCGAAGACTACCGTTGCATCGGTGTTCTTGTAGGCAGCGTAGTTCTGGACGAGCTCTATCAATGCCTCTCGCGCCGAGTCGAAGTTCTTCTTCGAGAGGTCGGCGAGCTCTTCCCATGCGAAGATTACGTTGTAGCCGTCGACTAGGAGGAGCGGGCGAGGAGAGCGGGTCGTGTTAGTTCCCGTTGCCGCCTGCGCTGATGTTGACTGTGCAGGCGCTCCGCTGGTCGCCGAGCTCGCTGCAGGTTTTCTGGTCTTCGAGGCCTGGTTCGCTCGGCGGATTGCTTCGTCGCGCTTGCTCTTGCCGTAGGTTCTTAGGAATATGGCTTCGAGCTCGGCGGCCCCGGCCGCCGGGGCTGAGGATGCTCGGGAGGCCGCCGGGGCGGCCGCGGAGCCGAGGGCTGAGTTCTCAGAGCCAAGAGCGGCCGCAGCCAAGGCTGGCTCCCCGCTCACTGCTCTCAGGGCTTCTGGTTCAGGTTCTAAGTGAGCCAGCGTGCCCACCTCGTCCCAGTTAACGTAGACAGCGGCACCGTGCTCACAGAATACAGATCCCGTAGGATTTTCGAGGTCGGCCTCTGGGTCGTAGCCGATTGCCGAAACGACCTCATCTTGGTTTTTGCACGGTGCATAGCCTGCAAGGACGGCCGAGAAAATCCCTCTGCCTTTCGTGTACGCCGCTACGTCCTTCGCGTAATCGCGGAGCGTGCTCACTGGGCCTGTTCCAGATACCGTTGCAAATGTTTCTTCGTCAGCTCCAGTTATTTCTTCTATCTTAGCTTCTGCGCCTAGCCGACTTAGGTCGGTCAGGGCGCGCCCCAAGCTCCCGTTCGGGAGCTTGAGGCGGAAAGCATACACTGGTTCGAGCAGTATGCTTTCCGCCATCCGAAGCCCCTGGCGGAGCGCTCGGTACGTGGCCTGGCGAAAATCTCCGCCTTCCGTATGCTTCGGATGGGCGCGCCCCGCGGCGATGGAGATCCTCATGTCCGTTATCTCCGAGCCCGTCAGAACGCCGCGATGCACACGCTCAGCCAAGTGCGTCTGCACAAGCCTCTGCCAATTCCGTGCAAATTTATCCTCGCTAACTAGACTATCGAACACAAGGCCGCTACCCGCTGGCAATGGTTCCAGCAAAAGCTGCACTTCGGCGTAATGCCGAAGCGGCTCATAGTGACCGATTCCAATCGCTGGCTTAGCGATAGTTTCCTTATATATAATTCCGCCGTTCCCGAACGAAATGTCCATTTCGAACCGCTTGGAAACGATATTTTTCAGTATTTCAAGTTCGAGCTCGCCCATGACCTGGATGCTGATGGCCTTCCGCTCCTCGCTCCACAGCACGCGCAAACTCGGTTCCTCTTCCTCGAGTTCTCTAAACTTGGCAAGGGCTACGACTGGGTCCACACCCTCTGGCAAAAGCACCTCGTAGCTCAGCGCTGGCTGCAGCACGGCTGCCGCCGTGCCACCTTCGCACCCGAGTCCACCGCCTGCGAAGGTGTGGCTCGGTCCCAGAACCGCGCAGACCGAGCCGCAGCCAGCGCTCTGTGCAGATTCAAATCCCTCGCCGTTATAAATCCTGATCTGTTCGACCTTCTCGCCACCATCGAGCACCATCTTGTTCCTGAGCGTGCCACCCGTGACCTTGAGATGCGTAAGCCTATTTCCTTGCTTGTCCCTGTCGATTTTGTACACGCGCGCGCCGAATTCATCTCCGTAATCCTTGCAACGCGTGAACTTGCCGAGTCCATCGATGAATTCGTCCACACCCTCGAGCTTCAGCGCCGAGCCAAAGAACACAGGGAACAGTTCGCGCTTCTCGATTGCCGTTGCGATGTTCTCCACGCTGAACGAACCCGTCTCCAGATACTCGTCCATGAGCTCCTGGCTCGCCATCGCAACGTCCTCCGCTGCCTGCCCGCCGAGCTCCGCAAAGTCACCGCCGAGCTCCGCCTTCAACATCCGAACGATCTCGCTCGGCTCCGCGGCCGGCCTATCCATCTTGTTAACGAACACGAAGGCCGGCACACCGTAGTGCGCCAGCAGCTTCCAAATCGTGTGAGTGTGCGCCTGCACGCCGTCGGCTCCGCTCACCACGAGCACAGCATAATCCAGCACCTGCAACGTTCGCTCCGCCTCGCTCCCGAAATCGCTGTGCCCTGGCGTATCGAGCAAAACGAACGACTTGCCAGCGATTTCGAACCGCGCCTCCTTCGAGAACACAGTAATACCGCGGCTGCGTTCAATCTCGTCCGTATCGAGGAACGCATCCTTATGGTCAACCCTGCCGATTTTCCTAATCGCACCAGTTCGGTACAAAATCGCCTCAGACAGCGTCGTCTTGCCCGCATCCACATGAGCCAATATTCCAATTGTCACATTCTTACTTTTCATATGACACCCTACATCAACTTCGTACTCTCCAACTTCTCCGTAAAGAACTCATTGAGCTTGATAATCGGCTTCCTGAGCAAAATTCCCTGCAGCAGGAACACAGCCGCATAAATCGCCAGATACCCCAGTGAAACGATATACGTATTCTCGTACAAACCGCCGATGCACTCCCTCATAGCCGCCATCGCATAAGTGAACGGCATCAGGTTCGCCAGATTCTGGAAGAACTGCGGCGTCATCTCAATCGGGAACGTGCCGCCAGAGCCCGCAACCTGGATAACCAGCAGGATGACCGCAATCGCCTTGCCGACATCGCCGAACGAAATCGTCAGCGTGTACATTATAATCGCAAACACTATGCCCGTGAACCAACCCGCAAACAGGAACATCATCGGATGCTCGCACTGGATTTCCAAGAAATACAGGTCGCCGAGGCACACAAGCCCGCTCTGCAGCAACGCCACAACGAGGAACAAAAACATTCGACCCAGATAAATCTGATAGTCGCGCAGATCCTCGAGCTCCCGCTTTCTCTCCTCCGTCAAATTCACCTTCAGCATAGCCGCCAGCACGATTGCTCCGACCCAAATCGAAAGCACCGTGTAGAACGGAGCCATGCCCGAGCCGTAATTTGCAACAGGATAAATCGTCGTCTTGTCGAGTTCGACCGGTGAGGAAACGAATTCACTGATCGTCGAAATGTTGTCACTGCCGAGAATTTCCTTGATTTTTTCCGTCTCGCCAGAGTTTACCGCATCGCGCAGATCACCCGCCGCATCCGTAAGCTCCTTGCCGCACTCTTCCAACGCCTCAGCTGCCTCGTTCATCGCAGCCGCCGTCTCCTTCAGGCTCTCAGCCGCGCTTGCGCCGCCCGACTCAAGCGAATCCGCAAGCACATCCATCTTATCAAAGACCTCCGAGAGCGAATCGTTCGTCTCAATCATAGAAGCCGAAATCTCCTCAATTGCAGGTTCGATTTCCGTCGTATATTTCGTGTTAATTACGTCGATTTCCGCACGCAGCGAATCGCAAATACTGCGAACCTCCTTTGCCGTCGACTCCGCCTTCTTGATCTTCGGAATCGCATCGGAAATCATGCCCGAAGCCTTCTCCATCTTCGTTACCACATCGTCCAATTGCGTTTTGAGCGTGCTCACCTTCGTGCGCAGCTCCGTCTGGTCCTCCGGAATCGCATCGTACAGCTTCTGCACGTTCTCGCTGAGCGTCTTCAGCGTAGCCGTCATCGAGTCAAGATCCGTCTTCAAATCCTGCAAATCAGAAACAATCGTATCAACCGTAATGCCGTTCTCAGAAAGCTCAGCTGTAATAGCGTCAATCTTCGCAACCGCCGTATCATACTTGCTGCCGATTTCCGTCAGCGTCGATGTGATTTCCTTGCCAAGCTTCTCCAGCTCGTTCTTCGCATCGATAACCTCAGTTGAAGTCTCGCCGATGAGCTCCTGCGCGCTACCCGCATTCGCAACCGCATCCGCCCCAAGGTCAGACGCAGTCATCGCAACGTCCGCCAGCGAATCACACAGCAGAGCCAGGCTCGAAAGCGTCCCAGCATCCTCCGTAATCGTCTCGCCGACCGTCTCGAAATTCGTCAGGAACGCATTCATATACTGGTTCGCATCCCCTTGGCTGGCAATATTGGACATGCTCGAAGCGATATCGAGCGCAATCTCCGTAATCGTCTTTGCGAAAACCTCATCAATCTGGTTCTTCACGCCGCTCGCGCCCTTGTCCGTAATCTTCGGAGCAATCGCATTTTCCTTTTCATTCAAGTAATAAATCAGCTCCGACCGATGCACGTCCGAAGTGAAAAAGCTCATCATGTCCTGGCTGAAACTCTTTGGAATTACAAGTGCCGCGTAATACGAGCCATCCTTAACGCCGTTGACCGCATCCTCTTCATCAGTAAAAACCCAATTCAGCGAATCATTCTCTCGCAGCGCAGAAATTACCTTTTCACCCACATTGATATTCACCGAAGTCAGCTCCCCGTCGTAGCCCTCGTCGAGGCTCGCCACCGCAACCTTCAGATTGCCCGTGTTCGAGTACGGATCCCAGCTGGCCGCGATGTTAAACCATGCATAGAGCGATGGTACGATCGTCAGACCGATTATCACAATCCACGCAATCGTGTTATTCTCGATTTTTTTCCAATCGCCTTTTATTATCTTCCAAACGTTGAAGGCGCCACCTTTATCTACCATTTTCTAACGCCCTCCCTTCACGGAACTGAGAAGCTCGTCCCTGCTCTTGCCAGCAAAACGAACCTTCCGCTCCATATTGTCATGAATAAATTCTATAATTATCAAATAAAGCACCACTGCCACAATCGAAGAAATCCACAAAATGAGGAAAACCATCTTCGAATTCACACTGAACATCAAAATGAGGAAAACAAGCGGCAGCAAAACAATCGTGCAAATGCCCGCAAGCTTAAGCTTCTCGAAGTTTTTCTCAAATCGCTCAGCGCTCCTAATCATCCTCTCGCGGAACTCATCCTGCCCACTGAGGATTTCCAGCAAAGTCGAAAGCTTGACACGCTCCACGGTCATGCCAGTCTCCTCGCAAATCATGAGACCTGTCTCCTCCAACTTTTTGTCGAACATCCTGTTGAGATTCAGCATCCAAGGGCGAATTGCAAGGCCGATGATGAACGCCGGAATGAGGAAAATCGCCAGACAAAGCAGATACTTCACGTAATAATTTTCGTACATGCCGACCATTGCCTCACGCATAGCGTTGATGCCGTAAGTGAACGGAAGCAGCGGATGCAGCGCCTGGAAAAATCCTGGCGTCATCTCGATTGGGTAAGTTCCCGCGCTGCCTGGGATCTGCAGAATTACCAGCAGGACGCAAATTGCCTTGCCCGTGTGCTTGAACGTAATCGCCAGCGCGTAGATGATGTTGACGTAAACGAAGGAAGCCATAATTGCCGCCCCGAAGAACGCTGGCACGTTTTCGCACTGAACGTCGAATATCAAAAGGTCGCCCGCGCAGATGATGAGAGCCTGCACGAACGCAAAAAGCATATATGTCAGCCAGCGCCCGAAGTACGATTGCGTCGGCGTCATTTTCTTGAGCCGCTCGTCTTTGTCGACCTCCATCTTCAGCACGGAAACGAGCACGATTCCGCTGACCCACAGAGCCAGGTTCGTGTAGAACGGCGTCATGGCCGTGCCGTAGTTTTTGACAGGATAGAGGCTCTCGGTCTTAACGTCGACAGGCGAAGAGATAAAGCTCGAGATTTTCTCAGAGTCGATTACATCTCCGTAGCCAACTTCCGACAAAGTCGAGTAGATGGAAGCGCTCTCAAGCACATCGAGATCATCGCTAACCTTGCCGATTTCCTTCTCAGCATTTCCGAGCAAATCGTCCGTCTGCTCCAGAACGTCGGAAGCCGTGTCGAGCGCGGTCTCCGTCTGGTCGAGCAAAGTGTGTATCTTCGTATATGACGGAGCGAGTCCATCCAGCATGTCCGCGAGCTTGATTGCCAGCGATTGATTTGTCAGTCTGAGCGTCGACGATGCGGATTTCGTCGCCTTCTCGGCGCTCGTCACCGCATCCTGCCCCTCGGCAATCGATGCGGCGTTTTCCTCGTCGGATTTCGCGTGTTCAGCGAGCGAAGTCCTTGCATCCGCAATCTTTTCAGCGATTTCGTCGACCTTGTTGTTCGCATCATCGTCTATTTGCGATATGTCGCTTGCCGCATCACCCGCGCTCTGCTTCAGGACTTCCGTCACAGCCTCAGAAGCCACTGAAATGAACGTTTCGTCGATCTGCTGCTGTATGGTCGTCGCGCCCGTATCCGTGACCTTCGGCGCGATTGCGTTCTTTTTCTCGTTTACATAGTACTCGATTTTCGGTGATTCTATGTCCCCAGAAAGTATGCTCACGAGGTCTTCGCTGAACGTCTCTGGGATGACGAGCGCAGCGTAATAGTCGCCCGAGCGCACGCCGTTTATCGCCTCATCTTCATCGACAAAAACCCAGCCCAGCGAGTCGTTCTCCTCCAAGGCACTTATTACCGAGTCACCAGCGTTGAGCTCGCCAACCGCATCGTTCACCGTGCCCTTGTCGCAGTTCGCCACAGCGATGTGGATGCCGCCCGTGTTCGAGTACGGATCCATGTTCGCGTCGATGTTGAACCACGCGTAGAGCGCCGGCACGAAGCATACGCCGATTGATACGACGACAGCCACGAAGTTCCTTGCCAGCCTCTTGATATCTCTTGTAAAAATGTAAAAAATATTTTTCATATGTAAATTATCCTCTCCGATAATTTTTTGCAAATTTCAATGTCGTGGGAGATGAGCAGAACCGTTCTGCCTGCTGTTACTTTGTCCCACAATCTTTCGATGATTCTGTCCCTCAGCTCATCGTCGAGTCCGCGGAACGGTTCATCGAGCACGAGCAAATTCGACTGGCAGAGGAAAGCTCTCGCCAGAGCTACCCTGTGCTTCATGCCGCCGCTGAGCGATTCCGGATATTCCTCCAGCACCTGATCGATTTCCAGGGCGGCGGCCATCTGCCTGATATCCTTGTCGCTAGCTCCCGCCAACGCAATATTGTCATACACACTCAGGTGCGGGAGCAGCCTGTCCTCTTGGAACAGAGTGGCTGCTGGTCGGTCAGCCTTCTCTAATACGAGCTTCGCAACCGTCGTCTTTCCGCGCCCTGACGGCCCGACCAGCCCCGTGCATCCCGGTCCCAGCACCAGGCTAAAATCCTCCAGCACCGCCTTCTCACCATAACTCTTATACACATG
>CAVGSW010000023.1:0-15342 GCA_963631945.1 Flexilinea sp.
AAGTTCCTGCTCTGCCGCTAGAACTTACAGAAAAACTTACATATAAGGAAGTCGCGGAGCGCGTAATCGGCGCGTTCTTCGACGACTTCACCGAGGCCGAGATGAAGGCCTGCGTCGACGGCGCATACGATGCGAAGTTCACAGAGCCAGACGCAGTCAAGCTCACGGCGGCGGGCGGCGCCCACTTCCTCGAGCTCTACCACGGCAAAACCGCTGCCTTCAAGGACATGGCACTCTCGATTTTGCCGTACCTGATGACGACCGCCTGCAAGAAGGAAGGCGAAAAGTCGAAAATCTGCATCCTGACCGCCACATCTGGCGACACAGGAAAGGCCGCACTCGAAGGCTTTGCTGATGTGCCGGGCACGGAGATCATCGTGTTCTACCCATCCGAGGGCGTTAGCCAGGTTCAGGAGCGCCAGATGATAACGCAGACAGGCGACAACACGCACGTTTTCGCCATCCGCGGCAACTTCGATGACGCACAGACTGGCGTGAAGAAGATCTTCGCGGACGACGACTTTGCGAGGGAACTCGCAACCCGCGGAATCAAGCTTTCTTCGGCAAACTCGATCAACGTCGGCAGACTCGTTCCACAGGTTGCCTACTATGTATATAGCTACCTGAAGCTCGTCGCAGACGGCGTTCTCAAGGCAGGCGAGCCGATGAACGTTACGGTTCCGACAGGCAACTTCGGAAATATCCTCGCTGCCTACTATGCAAAGCTCATGGGCGTTCCGATCAAGAAGCTCATCTGCGCATCGAACGATAACAATGTCCTGACGGACTTCATCAAGACGGGCACATATAACATCAAGTCAGATGCGAGAAAGTTCTACTGCACGAACTCGCCATCGATGGACATCCTGATTTCTAGCAACTTAGAGCGTCTGCTCTACCTGCTGGATGGCAGAGATGGCAAGGCAGTTGCTGGCTGGATGGCTCAGCTCGAGAGCGACAAGAGCTACAGCGTATCCGCCGAAGTCAAGGCGAAATTAGCGGACTTCTACGGCGGCTACTGCACAGAGGCAGAGACGCTCGAGACAATAGCTAAGCTTTGGAACGAGGAGAAATATCTTATTGACACGCACACAGCCGTAGCCTACAAGGTCTACAGCGATTACGTCAAGGAAACAGGCGACAAGACGCCAACGGTAATCGCCTCAACCGCCAGCGCATATAAGTTCGCAGAGAGCGTAGCAAACGCGCTCGAACTCGGCAAGTGCAGCGACGGTTTCGAATACGTCAAGGCCCTCGAGCGCCACACCGGCGTCAAGGTCCCATACGGCCTCAAAGACCTCGACCAGAAACCAATCCGCCACACCGGTTTGGTTGACGTCCCCGACATGAAATCCGCCGTATCCACCACCCTTAAATAGCAAAGGAGGGATTTCCTGTGAAATGTCCATTCTGCGATAGCGCAGACACGAAGGTTATAGATTCGCGACCGACTGAAGAAGGCCACGCAATCAGGCGACGCAGAGGCTGCGACAAGTGCGGCAAGCGCTTCACGACATACGAGAAGGTCGAAGAGAACATGCTCATGGTAGCCAAAAAAGACTCCAGACGCGAGGTTTTCGACAGAAGCAAGGTTCTGAACGGAATCGTCAAGGCCTGCGAGAAGCGCCCAGTTTCCATGGCACAGATGGAAGCGATGGTCGACGAAATCGAGAAGAAGCTCAACAACTTAATGGAGAAAGAAGTTACCAGCGACTACATCGGCGAGCTCGTAATGGAAGAGTTGAAGAAAGTCGACGAGGTAGCCTATGTTAGATTCGCCTCGGTTTACAGGCAGTTCACGGACGTAAATACGTTCATCCGCGAGATCGAAAAGCTAATCGGCAAGCAGGGGAAATAGGAGAAATTCAATGTCAGACAAAATATTTCAGATTGCAATAGACGGCCCGAGCGGCGCAGGCAAATCGACGATTGCGAAGGCTGTTGCTAAGAAATTGGGAATTGAATACATAGACACAGGCGCGATGTACAGAGCAATCGGGCTGAAGATGCTCAGGCTCGGGCTTCCGATGAAGGAAGACGAGGCGCTCGCAGAGATGCTCGATTCAACGGACATAGACTTCGCGAACGAGCGCATCTACCTCGATGGCGAGGACGTGAGCGACCAGATTAGGACGCAGGAGATTTCCAAGGCGGCCTCGGACTGCTCAGCATTCGGCTCGGTTAGACGCAAGCTCGTGGCGCTGCAGCAGAACATGGCAGGCAAGAAGAGCATAATCATGGACGGCAGAGACATCGGCACGGTCGTTCTGAAGGACGCGCCGTACAAGTTCTACCTGACAGCAGGCGACGAGGAGAGAGCCAGAAGGCGCCACGTCGAGCTCGAGGCAAAGGGCGAACACCTGACATTCGAGCAGGTTCTGGCGCAGATCAGAGAGCGCGACCACAACGACATGACGAGAGAAATCACGCCGCTCCGCAAGGCAGACGACGCCGAGGAAATCGACAGCACGAACATGAGCATCGACGAAGTGACGGATTATATTTGTAGCAGAATTAAATAGCACGACCAGCCCGCTAGCGCATGCAAGCCCAGCGGGCTTTTTATTTTGCACTCAACACACTGAAATTTCATAAAATAAAACCCGCAGAATGCTTGTACTATCAAAGAAAAAATGCTATAATTTCAGATGATGCACTTTTTGAGATGGGATAAGTGCGCCATGGGCAAGGGGTTTCTCTTTTTCGTGTAAATTCGAGAGTAAATTCGAAAGAAAAAGGGGGAACCAGAGATGAAAATCAAAATGCTTCCACAGGACGAAAGACCTGTAGAAAAGGCCATTTACAGCGGCATCGGTTCGCTGACGAACGTAGAGCTTCTGGCAGTTTTGCTGGGCTCGGGCACGCAGGAGAAATCCGCAATCGGACTTGCCGAGGACATAATTTCGGCGGACCAGAAGGGGATTTCGTACCTAGCGGAGTGCTCAACATACGACCTCACGCAGATCAAAGGCGTGGGCAGTACCAAGGCCGTGCGCCTGCTCGCAGGCATAGAGCTGGGCATGAGAATTGCCTCAGCGCCAGGCGACCGCAGGACATCGATTCGCACGCCAGAGGACATTGCAATCTATCTCATGAAGGAGTTACGCTTCGAGCAAAAGGAGCACTTTGTGGCTGTGCTACTCAATGCCAAGGGTGAGATTACTTCGCTGGAGACGATTTCCATAGGGAATCTCACCACGACGACGGTGCACCCGAGAGAGTCATTCACTCAGGCGGTCAGAAAGAGTGCGGCGGCGGTGATTTTTGCTCATAACCATCCGAGCGGCGACCCAACGCCGAGCGAAGAGGACATCGAGACTACTAAGAGACTCATCGCATGCGGGGATCTCCTCGGGGTGAAGGTAATCGACCACATCGTAATCGGCGACAACCAGTACCGAAGCATAGCGGGCATCATAGAGCAAGAGAAGAAAGCATACGAATAGTTGCGTGCAGCGCGAATACAAGCGCAAGCACAGGCACGCAAACACAAGAAAATAAATTTGTTAGGATAACGGAGGTAAGAAAATGTGCAGTTTATTTAGAGCAAAGGACATGGGAATAGATCTTGGAACGGCGAACACGCTCATCTACGTGAAGGACAGCGGAATCGTGCTGAACGAGCCGTCTGTAATCGCAGTTGACACGCGCAGGGCGAAGACAATCGCAGTTGGTTCTCACGCCAAGGAGATGCTCGGAAAGGCACCTGCACATATTTCCGTAGTTAGACCGCTTCAGGACGGCGTAATTTCCGACTTTGATAGAACGGCGGACATGCTGAAGTCATTCCTGGAGACTGCTCTCAAAGTCAAGAGAATCAGAAACTTCCGCGTTGTAGTCGGCGTACCGAGCGGCGTTACAGAAGTAGAAAAGAGAGCCGTAGAGGAAATCGTTAGACAGATGGGAGCAACGGAAGTGTTCATCCTCGAGGAGCCTATGGCAGCTGCAATCGGTGCGGGAATGCCGGTTGACGGAACGGAAGGCTGCATGATTGCAGACATCGGCGGCGGCACGACAGACGTTGCAATCATCGCACTCAGCGGCACTGTAACGAGTACGTCCATCAGACACGCTGGCGACAAGATGAATGAAGCCATCATCCAATACATGAGGAAAAGACACTCGCTCCTCATCGGTGAGCAGACCGCAGAGGAACTGAAGATAAACATCGGATGCGCATGCCTAGATCTCGACGAAAACGGCAACGAAATCATCCAGACGATGAACGCTAAGGGTAGAGACATCCTCTCAGGCCTCCCGAAGATCATCACTGTTACGAACAAAGACATGATGCTCGCACTTCAAGAGTCGATTGACATCATCGTTGACGCAATCAAGGCGACTGTCGAAAACGCTCCACCAGAGATCGCAGCAGACGTAGCCGAAAACGGACTTCTCCTGTCCGGTGGTGGCGGCAAGATCCACAACCTTGACAAGTTTGTCAACAAGAAAACAGGCATGACGGTAGCTGTTGCAGATAACGCATTCGAGGCAGTAGCAGTCGGCACAGGCATGAGCCTCAACGACATCGAGAAGCTGAAAATCTACGCTGATAACGGCAAGAAGAGATAAAAATAGAGATAGGGTACCAAATTTATGAGATGGATTAGAGAACACAAAGTATTAACGCTTTTCCTGATAATTTTGCTTGTGCTGATTATCATCTTTGGCGTGTCAGTCGTTAGGTCAGGCAAAGGCAATTCGGTCGGAGATGTGCTGACGAGCGGCATGAGCACAGTATCAGGCAAGTTGCTCTCTGGCGCGAGCACAGTCAGGGACAACGTTCTGGGGATTTTCTCGTATAAGCAGCTCCAGGAGCAGGTCGATGAACTTCAGGATGAGAATAACACGCTGAAGAAGGAGCTCGCAGAGGCAAAGTTAGAAGCGCAGGAGCTCGACGAGTTAGAGGAGCTTTCGCAGGTGCTGAACTACGAATATACGAAGAAAGAATTTGACCTTGTTTCGGCGGATGTAGTTTCGCTCGACGGCTCGAATTGGACGAATTTGTTTACTATTAATATTGGCAGCAACGACGGCGTTGAAGTAGGAGACGCGGTCGTAAACGGCATGGGCCTCGTCGGCAAGGTTGAAGAAGTCGGCAAAACTTGGGCGAAGGTTATCTCCATAACGGACGACGATAGCAAGGTAAGCTTCAAGCTCGAGAGAGACGGAAAGCAGCTCGGCGTTGTAGCGGGCGCATCGACTGGTGATGTGACTGGTTACATGCTCGACAGCGAATCTCTCGTTTCGCAGGGTGACACGATTCTGACATCGGGTTTGGGCTCATACCCAGAAGGTCTGGAAATCGGCACGGTTCGGGAAGTTGCATATAACAGCAACACGCTTCTGAAGGAAATCACGGTTGAGACGGCCGTTGATTTCAAGAGCTTAGAGAAGGTTGCGGTGATCATATGAGCATGAACTACCGAAAGGCGATTGTGATGTTCGTGATTGCATTCCTCGTGCAGACATCGCTACTTAACGTAATTATGATAAAAGGCTACACGCCGAACCTCCTCCTGTGCCTCGTAGTCACGATTTCTTTCCTTTACGAAAACAAGACATACGGCATAGTGCTGGGCGCGATTTTTGGCGTGCTATATGACATATGCTTTAGCACGGTTGTCGGGCCGACGGCGCTTTGTTTGGTGATTGTGGCGGCATTTATTTTGCTGGTTAGAGAGACGGTCAACATCGAAAACATCATCAACATGTGGGTTGTGGCGACGATTTCCATCGCGGTGTACTACGTGCTGAACTGGCTGCTCATCCACCTGACGGGGAATCCGCTGGGCATACTCTACATGCTCACCAAACTCCCAGGCGAATATATTTACTCAATCATAGTCATCACGATTCTTTACTTAATTTTGCTTAGATTGTCGGACAGACACCGCAGGGACAGATATTTTAGATAGTCGGATAGGTATTTTTGATGAACAAAAAATTTCTAAACTCCAGATATTATCAGGTCATAGCGCTTGTCATCATCCTTATGCTCCTGCTTTGCATAAGGCTTTTTGTGCTGACGATTGTCCAGCAGGATAAGTGGGAGGCGTCTGCGGAGAGCCAGAACACGAAAGAAGTCGTAACGTCCGCACCGCGTGGCGAGATTCTCGACCGCTACGGCAGGCTCCTGGCAGGCAACAAACAAATTTTCACCGTGACATTCAATGTCAGCGGCATGGATACTGAAGAAATCAACAATTCTTGCTACTCACTCGTCAAGCTTCTCGAGAAAAACGGCGACGATTACGTTGACAATTTCCCAATAAAAATCACAAAGAGTGGCAAATTCTATTACACATACGATCACGACAAAAAGGACTGGCTCGGGTCGCTGGGCCTCGATGAGGATGCGACGGCAGAGGACGCTTTGAAAGTCCTCCGCAAGAAATACGACATTAGCGCGGAGCTCGACAGGTTCGAGGCAGTTGAGGAACTTCAGGAGAAGTACAGCGTTTGGCCTCCGATAAATACGAAGAGCATGACGTTCACGTACGACACGAAGAAGGCAAGCTTTATCGAGAAATATGATTTGTCAGTCACAGAGAAGGACGAAAACGGCAAGACCGTGAAACGCACTGATTTGAACGCGAAAGAGGCTTTCATGGCACTCCGCGACAAGTACAGCATTGACCCTGAGCTCTCCAACAAGGAAGCTCGTAAGATCTTTGTCGTTAGAGAAGAGATAAAGAACACAGGATATAACAAGTACCGCTCCAGCACGATTGCAAGCGATGTTTGCGACGAAACGGTTGCGTACATCGAGGAAATGGGCGACGTGCTCAAGGGCGTAGAAATCGCTTCCGAGACGGTTAGATACTATCCGAACGGCAGCACGCTTTCGCACGTGCTCGGCTACATGGGTAGCATTTCCGATTCTCAGTACGAGGAATACGTCACCGAGAAAGGCTATAGCTCGGACGATTTAATCGGTAAGGACGGCATCGAGGCATCCATGGAATCAGAGCTCAGAGGCACGGACGGCATCAAGAGCATTCTCGTAAACAGCTCTGGCGACTATGTTGACACGATCAGCGAGACGGAGCCGGTTGCGGGTAACGACGTGTACCTGACTATCGACCTCGACCTTCAGGAATACGCTGAGAGCTGCCTCGAGAAATGTATCAAGGCTGTTCAGACGGGCTCGATTTACAAGAGCAAATACGGCAACAGGAAGCTAATGCAATATTCGAATTGCGGCTCAGGCGCTGTCGTTGCAATAGATGTTGAAACTTCGCAGGTGCTTGCGATGGCAAGTTATCCTGACTACGACCCAAATATCTTCGCTGAAGGAATTTCAACGAAGGACTGGGAGTCAGTTCAGAGCACGAACCCTCGCGATTCGCTGGCGCCAACACCGCTGTATAACATCGCTACGAGCAGTGCAGTGCAGCCAGGTTCTACATTCAAGCCAATCACTGCGGTTACTGCTCTCAAGTGCGGACTCAATCCGAACCGCCAGATTTACGACGGCAACTACATCGAGCTCGGCGGACGAAAGTTCGGCTGCAGTAACTACAACAACGGCTACGGCTCGCACGGCTCAGAATCGCTCGTTGTCGGCATCCAGAATTCCTGTAACTATTACTTCTACTGTATAGGCACGGGCATCGACTGGAACACGGGCGCCTCGCTCGGCTACAAGACTGACATTTCCATCGAGAAAATCATGGAAGTTGCTCAGGAATTCGGCCTCGGTGAGGAGACTGGCGTAGAGCTCTACGAGGTTACGACGCCGCTGGCATCCAAGGAGCGCAAGCTTTCTTCCATGAAGACATCGCTGTGGAATGCGCTTTACTATAGCGGAAACAAGTATTGGCCGAAGTCGACGACCAAGGACGATGACAAGTTCAGAGAAGAAATAGATACGATTGTCAGCTGGATGGACGAAAATCCAGACAGAGGCGAGATCGTTACGAGGTTGAAGGAGCAGACGACCGTGAAGGCTTCGAAGATTGATACGCTCGCGGATACTTGCAAATACTCGTATTTCAACCAGGCTGAATGGGGCACAGGTGACGCGTTCAACATCTCCATCGGACAGGGCGATAACGCATACACGCCGCTTCAGATGGCTCGCTACATCGCAACGCTCGGAAACGAGGGCGTGCGCAACCAGGTAAGCGTAGTCAAGGGCATTGAGAACAGCGGCACGACGAAGAAGGAAGACTCCTACGAAATCGATGTCGACAAAGACGATTTGAAGACCGTCATCGAAGGCATGAAGCTTGTAGTCAAGAGAGGTACACTTGCCTATACTTTCTCGGGATTCCCGATTGAGGTTGCTGGCAAGACTGGTACAGCGCAGAGAGACGGCTATATCAACCCGAAGAACGAAGTAAAATACGTCAAGAATCACCTTTCGGCTATCGCGCCTGACATCACATGGTCGCAGGTCAAGAAAGAGATGAAGAAACTCATGAAGAAGGATCCTGTGACGTATCCGACGGAGAACGATGCGGTTGACCAGGCTCTCATCAACGTGAGCGACCGCAAGGTTTCGCAATCGGATATAAATGCGTACAAGGACACTTACGATAACTTCGCTTGGACCGTTGCGATGGCACCGGCAGACGACCCGAAGATTGCGGTCGTTGTGCTGCTCGTACAGGGCGGTTATTCGTCGAATGCGGCGCCAGTTGCGCGTGACGTAATCGGCAAGTATCTGCAGGTTGACGCAGAGACGGGAGACTTCGAGCTCTCCAACACAATGAACTAGAAAAAGAAAAGAGAAGCAGAATGGGTAGGACTATTGCAATTGTATCGGGAAAAGGCGGAACGGGCAAAACTATGTTCGCCGCGAATCTGGGTGCGACGTTTGCGAAGATGGGCAGGCGCACAATCCTGATTGATATGGACACGGGACTTCGGAACCTTGACCTGTATCTTGGCCTCGAGAACAGCGTCGTTTACGATGTGAACGATGTTATGGGCGGGGTTTGCAGGATTCGTCAGGCGATAATCAAGAGCAAGATGTTCCCTGGACTTTCGTTCATGGCGGCATCACCGAGACGCGACGAGGGTAACCTCACGCCGCTCCATTCGAAAGTCCTGTGCGAGAGGCTCGCTGAGAAATACGACTACGTGATTCTCGACGCTCCAGCCGGAGTGGACGATGGCCTAGACATGGTGCTCGGCGGCGCTGACGAGGTCGTAGTAGTGATGAACCCAGAGATTTCGTCGATCAGAGATAGCGAGCTCGTGACGAGCGTCCTGAAATCCAAGGGCGTAGAAAATATCTATTATGTCATCAACAAGATAAATGTCAAGCTCATCAATGCTGGCTTCGCGCCGAGCATGGAAGAGATCACGAAAGGCATCAGGAACAGGGTTATCGGCCTGATCAAGGAAGACGAGAACATTCACATTTCGACGAACCTCGGCCTTCCAGTAGTGTTCAAAGACAGAACGTACATTGCCGAGAACTTCTACAAGATTGCAACACGCATCGACAATATGTAAAAAATATGACCTGCCTACGGCAGGCTGGCCTATCTACGGCAGGCAGGCCTGCATAAATGTGCAGAATAATTAAGAGCAAGCTTCAGTGTTTGGAAAGCTTGCTCTTTTGCTACTGCTTTAGAAGTTGATGGCTTTGCTGTTGACTCCGACGTTTACGATGATGCCGATGGCGATCATGCTGGCGATTACGGATGTGCCGCCGCCAGAGAGCAGCGGGAGCGTGATGCCTGTTACAGGCATGAGACCCATCGTCATCGCGATGTTCTCAAACACTTGGAACAGGAACATTCCAGTGAAGCCGATTACGATGAGTGCGCCGTACAGGTCAACGGAATCGCGGATGATCTTCGTGAAGCGGATGAACAGGAGCGCGTACATTACGACAACGAACGCGCCGCCGAGGAAGCCGAGCTCCTCAACAACAACCGAATATATGAAGTCGGATTGCTGGACAGGAATGAAGTCCAGCGATTTTTGTGTTCCCTGGAAGAGACCTTTGCCGGTCAATCCACCAGAGCCGATTGCAACCTTCGATTGCCAAACCTGGTAATTGCCTGAGAGGCTCAGATTGTCCGGATGCAGGAACGCTTCGATACGCTCCTTTTGGTAATCGTCGAGGAAGTTGTAGATAATCGGAATCGACGCGAGGCAGATGAGTGCCGACTGGAAGAAAATTTTGTAATCTATTCCAGCGAAGAACACCATGAAAATCCACATTACGATATATACGAGCGCGCTTCCGAGGTCCTCCTTCAGTACGATGAGGATGATTGGAGCAGCGTACAGCACGGATTTGATGACGCCGACGAACGTGTGCAGGTCGTCTCTGTGGCTCGAAAAATACCCCGCCATGATCAGCACGAACAGGATTTTGACGAACTCAGACGGTTGGAGAGTTGTAACTCCAAGGTTTATCCACGCACGGGAGCCGTATTGCTCTATGCCCAGCCCTGGAATGTATACGGTCAGCAGAACGAGAATCGCCGCGATGTAGAGGAATTTTTCCATCCCCATGAAAAACCTATAGTCGAATTGCTGGATGAAAACGAGTACACCGAACCCGAGAATGTATGCGATCGCCTGAATCCACACTGGTCTGCCCGCCGTGCTAAACAGGACTATGCCGCCGTCGTAAACCGTGCTCTCTAACATGAGCAGACTCAAAACTCCGAGAATTGCTACTATTATAAATATGAATTTGTCCGCATTTCGTAGCGGATCGAAAATTTTGTTCATTTCTTACCTTTCTCTACCTTGACATTTTGTTCATCTACCTATTATAATATATATTGTATGGATATATCAAGTTTTAATTATGTAATGCAAATTTTTTTGATAGAACAAAGCGAAATATATACAGATTTTTTATGTAAAAATTTTAGAGTAAAGGAGGTGCTAGAGTGACAGAAATCATAATACCAATTATCGTCGCAGTTGTTGCATTAGTAATAGGTGCGTTGATCGGATATATTTACCGCAAGTCGGTCGGCGAGAAAGCCATTGGCAGTGCCGAGCAAAAGGCGAAAAACCTTATTTTAGACGCAGAAAACAGATCCGAAAACATGAAGAAAGAAGCGATTCTGGAAGCGAAGGAAGAAGCTCACAGACTCAGAAGCGAGGCCGAGAGAGACGCTCGCGAGAGACGTTCCGAGCTGCAGCGTTCAGAGCGCAGACTGATACAAAAAGAAGAGTCACTTGACAAAAAAATCGAAAACGTCGAAAAGAAAGAAGAAAGCATTACACAAAAAGAACAATCATTGATAAACAAGCAGAAAAACCTTGATGAGGTGATTTCCAAGCAAATGGAAGAGTTGGAGAGAATCTCAGGCTATACGATTGAGGAAGCAAAGGCTATTCTCCTCTCGAACATCGAGAAGGAAGTTAAGCACGATGCATCGCTCATGATCAAGGACATCGAGAGCAAGGCGAAGGAGGAAGCGGACAAAAAAGCGAAAAACATCATAACTGGTGCAATCCAAAGATGCGCCGCTGACCACGTTGCTGAGAGCACGGTTTCCGTAGTTTCCCTGCCGAACGACGAGATGAAGGGTAGAATCATCGGCCGCGAGGGCAGAAACATCAGAGCGATTGAGACGCTCACGGGCGTTGAACTCATCATCGACGATACGCCAGAAGCAGTTATCCTGTCGGGCTTTGATCCAGTCCGCAGAGAGATTGCGCGTATCGCCCTCGAGAAACTCATCGTCGATGGCCGTATCCATCCAGCCAGAATCGAAGAGATGGTCGAGAAGGCTACGAAGGAAGTCAACGCAATCATCAAAGAAGAAGGCGAGCAGGCAACGTTCGAGGTTGGCATCCACAACATCCATCCTGAGCTTGTCAAGATCCTCGGCCGTCTGAAATATCGTACATCCTATGGTCAGAACGTGCTGAAGCATTCCATCGAAGTTGCGCACCTTGCGGGACTCATGGCTGGAGAGCTTGGGCTCGATGTTAAGCTTGCTAAGCGTGCGGGTCTTCTCCACGATATCGGCAAGGCGCTTGACCACGAGTACGAGGGCACGCACGTAGATATCGGTATCGAAATCCTGCGTAAGTACAAGGAATCCGAGGCTGTTATCAACGGCATGGCGGCTCACCACGGCGATTACGAGCCAAAGAGCATGGAGGCAGTGCTCATCGCTGCTGCTGACGCGCTTTCGGCTGCAAGACCAGGCGCAAGACGCGAAACTCTGGACGCATACATCAAGCGTCTCGAGAAGTTGGAAGAGATTGCGAACACCACTCCTGGTGTCGAGAAATCCTTCGCAATCCAGGCTGGCAGAGAGATCAGAATCATCGCCAAGCCGGATGAAGTTAACGACGAGGATATCGTATTTCTTGCTAGAGAAATCTCCAAGAAGATCGAGTCTGAGCTTGAATACCCAGGTCAGATTAAGGTCAATGTCGTTAGAGAGACTAGAGCGGTTGACTACGCGAAGTAGACTTTGCGGGTAGAGCCGTGTGAACAATTTGTTACAAGTTGGGGGCAGAATTTATCTGCTCCCATATTTGCGTTTTACTAGGAGAAAATCGTTAGAAGTTTTGGATTTTTCTCGGCAAATTGCATAAAATTTGCGAGTTATTATTAAGAGGGATATGGAGAATATCAAGACAGTTAACAGGGAATTTTATAAGAAGCTGGTGATTGTGGGAATTCCGATGGTTCTGCAGCAGGTCATTGCAGTTACGCTTAACCTGGCGGATACCATAATGGTAGGCAAGGTCGGAGAAAATGCGCTCGCGGCAGTCGGTGCGGCGAACCAGATTTATTTCATCTTCGGCGTTGTTCTGTTCGGCGTGTTCAGCGGTGCGGCCGTTCACGCAGTGCAATACTGGGGAATTCGCGACATTGCAAGCCTTCGAAAAATCATCGGTATAGATTACACGGTTTGCCTCGTGCTCGCCGTGCCAGCAATAATTTTCGTATATTTTGCGGCGCCGCATTTGATCGCGCTTTTCTCGGATGAGCCTGAAGTTGTCGAGCTCGGAGTGAAGTACATCAGGATTGCCGTATTTTCATATATTTTCGCGGGGCTGACTTTCGTCATCTCGTACAATTCAAGGTCGATTCAGGACGTAAAAGTCCCGACGATCATCAATGCCTGCGCGATTATGATCAATGTTTGCTTTAACTATTTGCTGATATACGGCAAGTTTGGATTTCCTGAGCTCGGGGTTGAGGGTGCAGCGATTGCAACGCTCATCGCCCGCGTAATCGAGTGCGTGGCTATGCATCTCTCGGTTTATCTCAGGAAGGAATATCCGCTGAAGGCGCATATCAAGGAGCTCACGGCTTACTCGCGCCAGATGTTTGTGTCTGTCATGAAGACGGCGATTCCGGTTATCATCACGGAGGGCTTCTGGGCGCTGTCCGTGTCCTGTATATTCGCGGCTTACGGCAAAATCAGCGCCTCGGCGTTTGCTGTATCGCAGGTTGCAGTTACGGTTACGGACTTTTTCCAGACGGTGTACTTCGGACTGGGTAACGCCTCGGCGGCGCTCCTCGGCGAGGTGCTCGGACAGGGCAAGAAGGAGCGGACGTATCAATATAGTAGGAACGTGCTGAATGTCACTTGGGCTCTGAACGTCATCATGACTGCGGCGATAATTTTGCTGAGAGGGCCGATTGCGGCTATATATAATTTCGCGCCAGAGACGACGGACATGCTCATGAAGGCTTTGCTTGTTTATGCGATTGCGATAACCCCGAAAATGCTATCGTATATGATGATTTGCGCGATATTCAGACCTGGCGGGGACACGCTTTTCTGCATGTATGTGGACGTGGCGTTCAACATGGGAATGCAGGTGCCGCTGGCTTATATCAGCGTGCTCGTGTTCGATTTGCCGCTGCACTGGGCGATGGCGATTGTGGCGGTTGCGGATCTGCTAAAATTGTTCATTTGCTACTATAGGTATTATTCGAAGAAGTGGATGAACGTGTTCACGGGAATGCCTACTGAGGAAGAGTGGAGTTTGGAGAGTTGAGAGTGGAGTTCATTCAAGAGTTAAGAGTTAAGAGTGGAGAGTGGAGTTTCAGAGTTACTTGGGTTTAAGAGTTTCTAAGTTTTAAGGTTCAAGGTTCCTGAGGTTCGGAGTTTTCAAGTTCTGAATTTGAAGTTACAAGGTTAAATTCAATTAGCAGTTAGCAATTGTTGAGAATAATTAAGTTAGAAGAGAGAATCGTAGTATGAACGATAAGAAGGTTGATGAAAAAAGAATAGTTTATCTGGATAATAGTGCGACGACGCGGCAGTATGACGAGGTTACGGAGGCTATGTATCGTATGGCGAAGGAAGTGTATGGCAATCCGTCGTCGCTGCATTCGCTGGGCCTTGCAGCGGAGAAAGAAGTTAAGGCCGCGCGGCATTCGATTGCACGGGCGCTCGGGGCGGCCGACGACGAAATGTATTTCACGGCTTGCGGAACGGAGTCGGACAACACGGTGATGTTCGGAGCGGCCGAGGCTAAGAAGCGCACGGGCAAGAAGATAATCGTTTCGGCGGTTGAGCATCCAGCGATTCTCGAGCCTGCCAAGAAGCTTGAGCACATGGGCTACGAAGTTGAGTATATCGGCGTTGACGGGCTTTGCAAGCTGAACCTCGAGCAGCTTAAGAACGCGATTACGGAAGACACGATTCTGATTTCGATAATGGGCGTAAACAACGAGACTGGGACGATAATGCCGATTCCAGAAATCGCTAAGATAAAAGATGAATATAACAAGGCGCACGGGACGGACATCTGGCTGCACTCGGACTGCGTGCAGGCTTTCGGGAAGATTCCTGTGAACCTGGCGGGCGAATACAGAGGCGTAGACTTCGTTTCTGCGAGCGCGCACAAGATCCACGGACCGAAGGGCATGGGCGCCCTTTACGTTCGCAAGGGGCGGAATCTGCCGGCGTTCATGCTCGGAGGCGGGCAGGAGCGGCACATGCGCTCAGGCACGGAGAATGTGCCGGGCATCGTAGGATTCGGGAGAGCCGCGGAGCTGGCGAGCGAAAACTTCGGTGCGAGAATCGAGAGCATGAGAGCGGCTCGGGCATACCTGCTCGAGGCAATCAAGGCTGAGATTCCAGACATCAGGATCAACAGCCCTGAGGACGAGAGCGCGTGCCCATCGGTACTGAATATTTCGTTCCTCGGCACGCGCGGCGAGGTACTGCTGCACACGCTCGAGCAGGACGGCATCTACGTGTCCACAGGTTCAGCATGTGCCTCGAACCACGCATCCCAGAAGGGCTCACACGTGCTGAACGCCATGGGCCTCAAACCAAAGGAAATCGAAGGCGCCATCCGCTTCAGCTTCTCAGAGTTCACAACGATACAGGACCTGGAATACACCGCCGACAAACTCAAGAGCGCGGTGCA
>CAVGSW010000024.1:0-15186 GCA_963631945.1 Flexilinea sp.
TCGCGACATATCCCGCCGCAAATCTTCAGAAAAAACACGAAAAAAACACCTGCCTACGGCAGGTGTCTCCATTCTAACCAAGGATTTAGTTTTTGAGGCTCTGCATCGGCGCAGGGATCCGGCCGCCGCGGTTTATCATCGTGGCTGAGGATTCCGAGTGCAACTTCATCACAGGACCGCGGCCGAGCAGTCCGCCGAAGTCGAGTTCCTCGCCATCAGCAAGACCGATAGCAGGAATGAGGCGGACAGCGGTAGTCTTGGAGTTGACCATTCCGATTGCGGCCTCATCGGCGATGATAGCCGAAATCGTCTCAGGCTTAGTCTCGCCAGGAACGACGATCATGTCGAGACCGACGGAGCAAACTGCGGTCATTGCCTCTAACTTCTCAATCGAAAGGCATTCGCTTCTCGCAGCAGCAATCATGCCTGCGTCCTCTGTAACAGGGATGAATGCGCCAGACAGACCGCCGACGGACGACGAAGCCATAACTCCGCCTTTCTTAACCGCGTCATTTAACATAGCCAGAGCAGCGGTCGTCCCGTGGGTTCCGCATTGCTCGAGGCCGATTTCTTCCAATATATATGCAACCGAGTCGCCGACCGCTGGAGTAGGGGCAAGCGAAAGGTCGATGATACCGAATGGAACACCGAGCATCTTGGATGCCTCGGTTCCAACGAGCTGACCCATACGTGTAATCTTAAACGCTGTCTTCTTGATAAGCTCTGCGACTTCGTTCAGCGGCGCATCCTTAGGGAGCTTGGAGAGCGCTGAGCGAACAACGCCAGGCCCAGAAACGCCGACATTGAGCACAACGTCAGGCTCGCCAACACCGTGGAAAGCACCAGCCATGAACGGATTGTCCTCTGGCGCATTGCAGAATACGACGAGCTTCGCGGCTCCGATGCACTGATTGTCCTTAGTAAGCTCTGCCGCCTCGCGAACGACGTTACCCATGATTTTGACCGCATCCATGTTGATGCCGGCCTTCGTGGAGCCGATGTTCACGGACGAGCATACGAACTCGGTCTCTGCGAGCGCGCGAGGAATTGACTCTATGAGCTCGCGGTCACCAGCGCTGAAACCCTTCTGCACGAGCGCGCTGTAGCCGCCGATGAAGTTAACACCGACTGCCTTAGCAACTCTGTCGAGCGTCTTCGCGTACTTGACAGGGTCGCCGCCAGATGCAGCAACGAGCATCGCAATCGGAGTGACGCTGATACGCTTATTTACAATCGGAATTCCGTATTTTTTCTCGATAAATTCGCCAGTCGATACGAGATCCTTAGCGTGCGAGTAAATTTTGTTGTATATTTTTTCGCAGGAGCGGTCGATATCGCTATCCGCACAGTCGAGCAGGGAAATGCCCATCGTGATAGTTCGGATGTCGAGATTTTCCTCCTGAATCATGGTGATGGTTTCCATGATGTCATTGAAATTTATCATTGATTTGCCTCCTAGATTCTGTGCATCGAGTTGAAAATGTCCTCGTGCATTACGTGAACGACCATGTCTGGAACGGCCGCATTGAGGTCATTCTGCAGACCCTCGATATCGCATGTCATCTGGCTGATGTCGATAATCATTACCATGCAAAAATATCCATCCAAGATAGATTGCGTTACTTCCAAAACGTTTGCGTTCTTGTCAGCGCAAGCTGCCGAAACGCTCGCCAGGATGCCGACCATGTCTTTGCCAATTACTGTTACAACTGCTTTCATTTCTTTCTCCTTATCTTATTTCTGCGAGCCCTGCGAATCGCTTTCGCATTCATTCGCAAGTTTCACTGAATATTCGTTATTTTTTAGCTGTGGGTCTATGCAATAGCGGAAGGCATACGCAGGGTATTCTTCCGCAAAATACTTCCGATTGCAAGCTTTGTGACCGAACATGTCATTATAGCACTTTTCGTTGGAAAAGAAAAGTATTTCCGAGTTTTCTGCCACCAGATTTTCGTTCAGCAAAGTCGCAAGCCCAGCCTCGAGCCGCTCTCGAGCAATCCTGCCCTCGACAAGCTGCCGAAACGCAGGGTGAAACGCCGTCTCATTGCCGATGATATCGCTCGACTTCAGGCCGACGCGTATGATATTAATCCCTGCGCCATCAAGAATTTCGTATATCGCCTTTGAACGATGGATGGCTTCCTCAGTGGAGAGCGGCTCGTACGTGCCAGCCTCCATCATGTCGTAAAGCGCCGTATCATGAATCACGACCGTCGGATAAATCCTCGCAATCTCTGGCGCGATTTTCACCGTCTCCTGAGCCGAGTAAATGCACTTCTCGAGACTGTCACCTGGAAGCCCGACCATGAGCTGGATGCCGAGTGTGAACCCGTACTCCTTGATGAGAGCCGAACTCTCGTAGACAATCGCCGCGTCGTGCCCGCGCCCCGAAAGCCTGAGGACTTCCTCATCGAAAGACTGCACGCCGAGCTCAATCACGTCCACGCCGTAAGCTTTCAGATTAGCGAGAATTTCTACATTTATATAGTCAGGCCGCGTCGAAAGGTGAATCTTGTCGATTTTGCCAGCGTCCTTGTATTCCTTGGCGAGCGCGAGAAACGCGTTTTGCTCTTCAATCGGAATGCCAGTAAACGAGCCACCGAAGAACGCGAGCTCGACTGTCTCAAGCCCCATATTTTCAATTGTAGAAAGGTGTTCTTCAATCGTCCGCCTTGCATCACCGACCGTGACATCGCCAGAGCGCGCCGTGATTCGCTTTTGATTGCAAAATACGCAATCGTTCGGGCAACCGCGGTGCGAGATGAACACCGGAATTATCGCATGTGTTTTCATAATAGAGACATTATACATCAAATCAGCGAAAAGTTCAGCAAAAATCGGCGTTAAATTTTGCAAGAAAATCCCCACGCCACGCATTTTTATGATACAATCAATTCAGACGCAGGAGGAAAGACACATGACAATTGGAAACGACTGGGACGAGGTCCTCGCGGGCGAGTTTCAGAAAGAATATTTTTCGAAACTTAGAGCATTCGTCGAGAGCGAATACGAGAAATACAATATTTATCCGCCGAAACGCGATATTTTCAATGCGCTGGCGGCCTGCCCGTACAGCGAAACGAAGGTCGTGATTCTCGGCCAGGATCCATATCACGGGGAAGGGCAGGCACACGGGCTTTGCTTCTCGGTAAACCGCGGCGTCAAGATCCCACCTTCGCTCGTGAACATATATAAAGAACTCGAGCAAGACCTCGGGGTTAAGCCGCCACAGCACGGCTGCCTCACATCCTGGGCGGCGCAGGGAGTTCTGCTCCTCAACGCAGTGCTCACGGTGAGGGAAGGCGAGCCGAACTCACACAAAGGCAAAGGCTGGGAGATTTTCACGGACGAAATCATCCGCAAGCTGAACGAGCGCGAGAAACCGATGGTGTTTATCTTGTGGGGCGCGAACGCGAAGGCCAAGCAGGAGCTCATCACCGAGAATCGCCATCTCATACTCACGGGCGCTCATCCGAGCCCGCTGTCGGCATATAACGGATTTTTCGGCGGGGCGTATTTCAGCCGCGCGAACAGATTTTTGGCGTTGGAAAACCAGGAGCCTATCGACTGGGCTTCGGTTTCAGATAGATAAGGAGGAAACAAAATGATAGGAATTATTATTGCTGTAATCGTCGTAATTCTCGTGATTTTCGTGATTTCGAGCTACAACGGATTTATTAAACTGAAGAACAAGTGCGAAGAGGCGTTCGCTACGATGGACGTTTACCTCAAGAAGAGATACGACCTCATTCCGAACCTCGTTGAGACGGTCAAGGGCTATGCGGCTCACGAAAAGGAGACGCTCGAGAAGGTTATCGCAGCGAGAAATGCAGCGCAGGGTGC
Organism: Flexilinea sp.; assembly: GCA_963631945.1. Classification (GTDB taxonomy): domain Bacteria; phylum Bacillota; class Clostridia; order Peptostreptococcales; family Anaerovoracaceae; genus CAG-238. The sequence goes on from CAVGSW010000024.1 coordinate 3,844, forward strand.
GCAGACCATCGAGGACAAGATTGCAGGCGAGACTGCGCTCCAGGGAACTCTGAAGAGCCTGTTTGCAGTGGCTGAGGGCTATCCAGATTTGAAGGCTAACACGAATTTCCTTGACCTGCAGGAGCAACTGAAGAAGATTGAGGACGACATCGCGAACGCAAGAAAGTACTACAACGCGGTTATCAAGGAATTCAACACGAAGTGCGAAGTGTTCCCATCGAATATCATCGCAGGACTTTTCCACTTCGAGAGAAAGCCGATGTTCGAGGTTGGAAGTGCCGAGGAGAGGGAGAATGTTCAGGTTAAATTCTAAGAAATCGGGTAAATTGGGAATTTCCCGGAGAATTCTGATTTGCGTGCTTTCGCTGGTATTCGCGGTGATGGGCAGTGCTTCGGCTTTCGCATACACGACGGACAGCTTCGACGTTTATGTGACGGTAAACGAGGACAACAGCTATGAATTTGCTGAGCGCATCAATGTGAATTTCGACGAATACAAGCACGGAATCTATGTCTACATCCCTGAAGAGGGCATGGAGGGAATCACCACGGACAGCTTCAGCGTGCCCGACCAGCGTGCACCGATTATAGACGACGAGTGGGTAAACGACTGGAACTACGATGTTTCCAGCGAAGACGGCTGTACTATTATCAGAATCGGTGATGAGGACGAAACCGTAATCGGCGAACAGACATACGAGCTCGGCTACCGCATGAGAATCGTCGACGATCGCGACACGAGCAAGGACTTCATGTACATCGACCTATTGCCGACGGGCTGGGAGACTGCGATTGACAGCACGTACATCTCAGTGGCAATGCCGAAGGCAATCGACGAGTCGGCAATCAATGTCTACACCGGAGTCTACGGCGATGTCGAAGACTCAAGCGATGTATATTGGGATTATGATTCAGATACAAGGATGATAAATATTGAAGGCACCAACCTATCAAAGGGCACTGGCATCACGATTTACTGCGAGCTGCCAGAGGGTTACTGGGTGAATCAGCTGAATTACGATGGCTATCTCCCAGCGATTTCAATCGTCTGCGCGGCGTTTGCGGCAATACTCGTGCTTCTGTGGTTCATATTCGGTCGCGATGAGAAAATCGTTCCGACTGTCGAGTTTTATCCGCCAGAAGGGATGAACCCGGCGGAAGTTGGCTATATCGCGGACGGAAATGCCGACAAAAACGATCTCGTTTCGCTCATCATATATTTCGCGGGCAAGGGCTATTTGTCGATTGAACAGCTTGATAAGAAGGACTTCGCGCTTAAGAAAATTCGCGACATAGACGAGTCGGAGAAAAAGTTCGCAAAGACGCTGTTTGATGGGTTGTTCGAAAACGGTGAGTACGTGAAACTCGACGACCTCGACGAAGGCTTCGGCGATGCGTATTATGCTGCGCGGAATATGCTTTGCTCGATGTATAAAAAGAAAAATAAAAGGGTCACGACTTTATCATCGGATATCTGCAGAGGTATAGGGCTTGCGATGTCCGCACTGCTCCCGCTCGCTGCGGGTGGATTCGCGACGGTATACAGCGGAAACGACAGTGCGATATTATGCGCGTTCATGGCAGTTATAGGCACCGTCATCACACTTCCGTTCATATTCTCCACGAAGGACAAGGAGTTCGTGCTGAGCAAGGGCAAGAAGACCGTTAGAAATGTGGTTCTCTGGGCAATTAACATAATCATAGTACTCGCTGTGGCCTTTTGCATCATCGGAGCTACGGAGAACGTCCCTGCAGGACTCGTATTCGCTGCGTGTGAGATAATCTGTGAGCTCGCGTCCTGTATGATGGCAAGACGCACGAAGAGCGCGACGGAGATCATGGGTAAAATCCTCGGCCTGCGGAACTTCATCCAGACGGCGGAGGTCGACAGAATCAATGCGCTCGTCGAGCAAAATCCGAGCTATTTCTACGACATCCTGCCATACGCATATGTGCTTGGCGTTACGGATAAGTGGGCGAAGAATTTCGAGCATATCAAGGTCGAAAAACCGTCGTGGTACAGCGGATACGATGACGGGGATATCATATTCAACGCTTGGTTCTTCTCGTCCATGATGAGAAACTGCAACCACGCGTTTGCAAGCAATATCATGGTTGATTCCAGTTCCATCGATTCCGGAGGCGGCGGCTTCTCTGGTGGCGGTGGATTCTCAGGCGGCGGCTTCGGCGGCGGAGGCGGCGGCAGCTGGTAGCTGCCCCGCCTCGGGACGCTGTGGGAGGGCAACTACCAGCTGCCTTCTCTTTATAAAATTTGAAAAAACGCCTTGACAAGCGCTCAATTTTCATATATCATAGCAACAAGAAGCGGGTTTTGCTACTGAGTAACGTCTTCGGACTGGAAAAGGATGCTCGTTTCTTTTTTAATGTTGATGATATCGTATAAATAGTTTTCTCTGCGGGCGGGGGAAGCTATTTTTTTCTTCTAACATCTTCCAAAAGTCGGCGGAGTATGTTACAATATCTGTGTATGTAAATTTGCAGAGAAAGGCGGAATCGAATATGACATTTGCAAAGGTTTGCCTCGCGGTTTTGGTTTGCATTCCGCTGGCGGCGCTCATCTGGTTTTTCGTGAAGAAATTGGTGGATGAGATTAGATAGATAGACAGTACAGAAATCGAGGGTGAAGGCAATGGAATCGCGCAGCAAAGGCATTTTCATTTCAATAGAAGGACCGGACGGGTCGGGCAAATCCACGCAAATCGAGAATATCAAGGATTTTCTTCGTGAGGCGGGGATTGATTTCGTGTTCACGAGAGAGCCGGGCGGGACGGCCATCGGCGAGAGGATCAGAGAGATCATACTCGACCGAAATTGCAAGGAAATGGACTCTATGACTGAGGCTTTGCTGTATGCGGCGGCGCGTGCGCAGGATGTTGCACAGGTTATCAGGCCGGCGCTCGCGGCGGGCAAGGTTGTAATCTGCGACAGGTTCGTGGACTCGAGCCTCGCATACCAAGGCTACGGCCGCGGACTCGGCGATGCTGTCACCATCATAAACGGTTACGCGATAGACGAGTGCGTGCCGGACATTACGTTCCTGCTGAAGCTCGACCCGAGGGTTGGCAAGGGCAGAATCAAGGACGAGCTGCAAGACAGGCTCGAGGCCGAGAAGGAAGCTTTCCACATGGAAGTCTACAAAGGCTATCTGGAGCTCGAGAAAAAATATTCAAACAGGATCGTCGGAATAGACGCATCAGGCAGCGTTGACGATATCAAAGAGCAGATATACGCCAAACTCAGCGAGGTGCTGAGCGGATTTTCGAAATAGCGTGCGGAGGGAAAATGTCATTAGCCGATTGGAGAGATGAGCAAAATTTAATAAATCGAATCTCTGCGGCAGTCAGAAATGGCAACGTTTCTCACGCTTACATAATCGAGGGCGACACGCAGACGGACAAGGAAGCATTCGCAAGGGATTTCCTGAAAGCGGTCACTTGCAAGGTGCGGCCAGGCATTGGCTGCGACGAATGCGCGAACTGCCGCAAGATAGCGCATAACAACTCAGAGGATTTGTACGTAATCAGGGCAGAGGGCGCTTCGCTTAAGGACAAGGAAATCGAGATGCTACTCGATAATCTCAAGTCCAAACCCGCAGGCGATTGCAACATGGCCATAATCGCCGATGCGGACACGATGACGCCGAGAGCGCAGAATCACTTGCTGAAGACGCTCGAGGAACCGCCGGGAAACGCGGTAATTCTGCTACTGAGCGACAACAAGGAGAATCTGCTTCAGACGATCAGATCCCGCTGCATAGCTTACAGAATCGGCGGATTCAAGACGGACAAAGAAAAGTATGAGACGGCAAACGCTTTGGTGGATATGCTGATTGACGGCGAGAAGTTTTTTTATCTGAAAAATTTCCTGACTTCGAATGTCAAGAGCAGAGATGAGGCGTTCAAGCTATTGGATGGCATGGAAATCATCTACAGGAATTTTGCGATTGGCGGCGACGAGAGGGCGAACCTCGTGCGGCGTGAAGAGATTTTCTCGTACATAGAATTTATTGAGGAAGCAAGGCGCGACATAATTGCGAACGTGAATTATGGCTACGCACTTAAAAATTTGATAATAAAAATCGGAGGAATATATGGTTAAAGTTACAGGAGTCAGATTCAAGACGGCGGGCAAGGTTTACTACTTCGACCCGGACGGATTCGAACTGAAGGTCGGCGATAACGTAATCGTCGAGACGGCGAGGGGCATGGAATTCGGCACGATTACCATGGAGCCGACGGAGGTCAGCGAGAAGGAAATCGTCTCTCCGCTCAAGAAAATCATGAGGATTGCGGACGAAAACGACTATAAGAAGCACCTCGAGAATGCGAAGAAAAAGGAAAAGGCGATGAAGCTCTGTCAGGAGAAAATCGACAAGCGCGGCCTGGAGATGAAGCTCATCGATGTGGAATATACATTTGATAACAGCAAGGTCATCTTCTACTTCACAGCGGACGGGCGCGTGGACTTCCGTGAGCTCGTCAAGGATCTGGCGGCGGTTTTCAAGATGAGAATCGAGCTCAGACAGATCGGTGTGAGAGACGAGGCGAAGATGATGGGCGGAATCGGAAGCTGCGGCAAGGCGCTTTGCTGCCATGCGTGGCTATCGGATTTCGAGCCTGTTTCCATCAAAATGGCTAAGGTGCAAGGACTTTCGCTCAATCCAGCGAAGATTTCTGGCATTTGCGGGCGCCTCATGTGCTGCCTCAAGTACGAGAACGACATTTACCTCGAGCTCCGCAAGGGCATGCCGGATTCCGGTGAGAAAGTAAAGACGCCAGACGGCATTGCGAAGGTTGTTGACACGAACATCCTCGAGAGCAAGGTCAAAGTCCGCCTCGTCATGGAGAACGACAAAAATTCCGAAGGCGAGGAGAAGCTTTCACCGGACATTTACACATATAAAAAGGAAGAGATTAAGCGTTTCGACAGACACAAGGGTCACAAGAACCACAAGGATAAGGACAAAGACAACAATATCTTCGAGGGCATGGACGCTGAGACGAAGCGCGAGATGGAAGAGCTCATCAAGGATTAGCGTGATATTATAATGGAAAGAATAGATAATATAGGCTTCGGCGACCTGAAGCTCATCCAGGATCCAGACGAGTTCTGCTACGGCGTGGATGCTGTGATTCTGGCGGATTTCGCGGCGAAGCACGCAGCGGGAAGACCACAGACTATCGTAGACCTCGGTACCGGGACGGGCGTGATTCCGCTCATCCTCTCGGCGAAGACGGACGCCACCAAGATCTGCGGACTTGAGCTACAGAAGGCGTCCTACGAGCGAGCGCTGCGTAACATCGAGCTGAACGCTGAGAATAACGGCGTTGGTGAAAGACTTAGATTTTTCCTCGGCGATGTGAAGACTGCTGCAAGAGATGTTTTGCTTGATATGAGGGGCACGGTCGACGTCGTTACGACGAACCCGCCGTACATGCAGGCGCAGGGCGGTCTGACGTGCGCGAACTCCGCAAAGAGCATCGCCAGGCACGAGACGAGCGCTGGGCTTGAGGATTTCTTCGCGTGCGCAGCGGATTTGCTGAAAAACCGCGGAGAGCTCTTCATGGTGCATAGGCCTTCGAGGCTTGCAGATATCTGCTGCTATGGGCGGAAGTACGGGCTCGAGCCGAAGGAAATGTGCTTCGTGGCGCCGAACGTGAAGAAAGCACCGAATATCATACTCGTGCACTTTGTCAAGGGCGGCGGCAAAGAGCTGAGAGTGCTCGACCCGCTTTTCGTGTATGAAGAGGATGGCGAGTACACGGCGGAGCTCAGGAAGTGCTATGAATAGCGCATTCCCGCTCCCAAATATAACCAATCTTGCAAGTTAAAATTTATCAGTCTAAAAAAAATTTAGAAAAAACATAAGAATCTATAAAAAAGTGGTTGCAATTATTTCCATTTATGGGGTATAATAAGGATGGCAGATAAAAAAGCCGAATTTTCAGCAAAGGAGGTATGAGAATGACGCTTACAGTCACGCCGAAGGGCGTTGCACTCGCGATAATCGCCGTGCTGGTAATCATCGCACTAATTTACATCATCGTGCTCATACGAAAGCTGATTGAAAGTCTCAAGAAGTTAGATGGAGTCTTGGATGACGCGAAGTCGATGACGGAGATTACATCGGCGAGGGTTGAGCAGGTTGACGGAATTGTCAGCGGCATCGGTGACGTTGTCGGGCAGACGGTTAACGCAATCGCGGGCAACCAGAGCACTGTCAACGCAGCGACGCACATCGTTGATGCAGGCTCATCGCTTGTCGGGATTTTCAAGAAAAAATCAAAGGTCGAGGATGCACCGGAGCCAGAGACTAAGAAGTCGAAGAAGGCAAGAAAGCCGAGAAAACCGAGAATCACGGTTACGACGAACAAGTCGAGGGCGAAGGCAAAAGCAAAGGCGGCCGCAGAAGCTCAGAAGGCAGAGAGCCAAAAGAGCGAAACAAAATAGGCTATAACACAGAGCAATAAAAAGATTTTTATGTGGAGGTATCAAAAATGAAAGCAACAGGAATCGTTAGACCAGTAGACCCATTAGGAAGAGTAGTTATTCCAGTAGAACTTAGAAGAACTCTTGACATCAAGACAGATGATGCTCTTGAAGTTTTCGTTGATGGCGACTACATCATGCTGAAGAAGTACAACCCAGCATGCATTTTCTGCGGTGACGCAAGAGACGTTGTAGACATCAAGGGCAAGAAGGTTTGCCAGAAGTGTCTCGAAGAAATGAAGAAACTGTAGGCTGACGGAGGCTGAAATTGGCTAAATATCTTGTAAAACAAAGCGGACCTTTGAAGGGCGAAGTCTATATCAGCGGCGCGAAGAACGCTGTGCTTCCGCTTATGGCGGCAGCGTTGCTCGCTGAGGACGAATGCATCATCAGAGATGTCCCGATGCTCCGCGACGTGGCATTCATGAAAGAAATTTTGATTTCGCACGGGGCAAAAATAACTGAACTCGAAGAAAATATTTTGGCCATCGAAACCGAGGATATCACGTCTACGGAAGCAAAATTTGAACTTGTTAACAAGATGAGGGCCTCAATTTTAATTATGGGGCCCCTTCTTGCGCGTAAGGGAAAAGCTAGGATTCCGCTGCCGGGCGGCTGCGCGATCGGTGCAAGGCCAATCGACCTTCATCTGAAGGGACTGGAGGCACTGGGCGCGATTATCACGCTGAACGACGACGAAGGCTATGTTGAGGCAGTCGCAGGACCGCAAGGGCTCATCGGCGACTCTGTTTACCTTGACTTTCCGAGCGTGGGTGCGACTGAGAATATCATGATGGCGGCTGTACTGGCCCAAGGCACGACTTTTATCGAGAACGCGGCTGAGGAGCCGGAGATTGTCGACCTTGCGAACTTCCTGAACAAGATGGGAGCGAAGATCAAGGGCGCAGGCACGGACACCATCAAAATCGAGGGTGTTCAGAGTTTGCATGGGGCCAAACACACCGTTATCCCAGACCGAATTGAGGCTGGGACTTTTATGCTGGCTGCGGCAATCACTCGCGGGTCGCTCAGAATTGCGAACGTCGTACCGGCGCATCTGAAGCCTATCATCGCCAAGCTTCGTGAGTGCGGGGTCAGAATTGAAGTTGGGGACGACGACATGATCGTCAGGGGCGACCTTGGGCCGCACACGGCGACCGACATCAAGACGCTCCCATACCCTGGATTTCCTACGGACATTCAATCGCCTTTCATGACGTATTTGGCAACGGTTGAGGGTCAGAGCACCGTAATCGAGACCGTGTTCGAGAACAGATTCATGCACGTTGCCCAGCTGAACAAGATGGGAGCGAGCATCGAAGCAATGGGAAACAAGGCTATCATCAAGGGAAACTCGAAACTCCGTGGATGTGAGGTCATGGCGACCGACCTTCGCGCTGGCGCAGCTCTCGTTTTGGCGGGGCTTGTGGCTGAGGGCGAGACGGAGATTTCCGAGATTTATCACGTTGAGCGCGGCTACGAGAAGTTCATCGAGAAATTCGCGAAAATCGGTGCAAGCATAACGAAAATTGATTAAAAATCGAAAGCGCGTTGATTGCGCTCGAAAGGAAACGTAATGGCAGATCTGAAATACTTAAGACGTTTATCGAAGGATTATCCGAACATCATGGCTGCTTCGGCTGAGATCATCAACCTTAAGGCGATTCTCGCTTTGCCGAAGGGGACTGAGTACTTCCTCAGCGACCTGCACGGCGAGCACGAGGCGTTTATCCACATGCTCAAGAGCGCGTCTGGAACCATCAAGGCGAAGATTGACGAGCATTACGGCGGGGTTCTCACTTCGAAGGAGAGGGACGACTTGGCGGCTTTGATATACAACGCTGAGGCTGAGATTGCAAGGCGCAAGAAGTCCGAGGAGAACTTTGATGAGTGGTGCGTCAAAGTGATTTATCGTTTAATTACGATATGCAAATCCGTTTCCACCAAATACACGCGTTCAAGGGTTCGTGGGCGTTTGCCGAAGTACATGGACTACAGCATCGACGAGCTTTTGCACGCTGAAGACGAAGAAAACAAGACGAATTACTACGCACAGATTATCCATTCGGTTGTCGAGTGCGGAGTAGCAGAAAAATACATCATTCAGCTCACGGAGTCTATCAGCAGTTTGGCTGTGGACAGGCTGCACATCATCGGAGACATCTTCGACAGAGGTGCGCATCCGGACGAAATCATGGACTTCCTCATGGACTACCACGACGTGGATTTCCAGTGGGGCAACCACGACATCGTTTGGATGGGAGCTGCGATTGGCAACTGGGCTTGCATGACGAATTTGCTGAGAATGAACATCAGCTACAACAACTTCGACATGCTCGAGGTCGGCTACGGCATCAACCTCAGACCGCTTGCCACATTTGCTGAGAAAGTATACGGCGACGATCCTTGCGAGTTCTTCAAGCCGCACATCCTCGACAGGAACAAATACGACCCGGTCGATGAGAAGCTGGCTGCGAGAATGCACAAGGCGATTGCGATTTGCCAGTTCAAGGTCGAGGGGCAGAGAATTAAGGCTCACCCTGAGTATAAGCTTGAGAAGAGACTTTTGCTGGACAAGATCGATTTTGATAAAGGCACGGTGGAAATCGAGGGCAAAACTTGGGAGCTCCGCGACACGAACTTCCCGACGCTTGACCCTGCGCATCCGTACGACCTGACGCCTGAGGAAAAGGACATGCTCAAGTCGCTTGAGGCTTCTTTCTTGAATTCAGAAAAGTTGCAGAAGCACATCAAGTTCCTCTACAGCCACGGCGCGCTGTACACTTGCGTGAACGGGAACCTCTTGTTCCACGGCTGCATCCCGACTGACGAAAACGGTGAGTTCGAGGAGGTTGAAATCAACGGTGTTAAGCTCGCTGGCAAAGCGCTCATGGACTACCTCGATGACGAGGTGCGCAAGGCGTATTTCGAGCCGAATAAGTCTGGCGAAATCGGTCGCTCGGGCGATATCATGTGGTATCTGTGGCTCGGCGCAAGCTCGCCTTTGTTCGGTAAGGCGAAGATGACGACGTTCGAGAGGCTCTTTATTGCGGACAAAGCTTCGCATAAGGAGTACACGAAGCCGTATTATACTTTTATTAATGAAAGATCGTTCTGCGAGAAGATTCTGAAGGAGTTCGGGCTCAGCTCGCATACATCGAAGATCCTCAACGGACACGTTCCTGTGAAGATCAAGGACGGTGAGTCGCCAATCAAGGGCGGCGGCTTGCTGTATGTAATAGATGGTGGAATATCGAAGGCGTACCAGAAGCAGACTGGAATCGCTGGGTATACTTTCATATTCAACTCGCGTTTCATGGCACTGGCTGAGCACAAGCCTTACAGCCCGCTCATGCCGGACGGGACGCAGGAATTCCATTCACCTGTTATGAAGATAGTTGAGACCATGCCGGAGAGACTCCTCATCAAGGATACCGATCAGGGTGCGGACTTCGCGGATAGAATTGGCGACCTCAACGACCTCGTAGAGGCTTTCAAGACAGGACAACTGAAAGAAATCTACTGACAATAGTGCCGTATTTCTCGTGCGAATTGTGCGGGGAATGCGGCTATCATCACTTCGCGCATTACAATTAAACATGTTGTCCTATCAATATTGTGTTCATGGCAGGGGGCACATGGCTTTTATAGAATTTTTGCGAAGGATGGTAGGAAATTTGTCAGCAGAATTCGGTAAAAGACTAAGAGAAGTTAGGTTGCAGGCGGGCTATACGCAGGGACAATTGGCGGAGAAAATAGGCGTTTCCGTGAATCACATTTCTGCGATTGAGCGCGGCGTTTACGAGACGAGGGTCGATACGCTCGCGAAGATTGTTCAGGCTCTGGATACGAGCGCGGATTATCTGATCTTCGGGGAGAAGCGCGGTGTGGAGCCGCTTGCAAAGGCATTTTCGAAGGTGAACACGCTCGCGGAGAAGGATCAGGCTTGGCTGGCTGATTACATTGAGGCGATGTTGAAGGTTCACGACGAAAGAGAGCAGAAGCAGGATACCGAAAAATGAAGAAAAATGTAAAGATTACCGTGGCTAACCCTGCGGGAAACAAGACGATATTTGTACACGATAGTTTTGAACGCGATTCTTATGCGGCTGTCGCTGAGCAATTGCTCGCGATGAAGGACATTGCCGCTGAGCAGGTCGCGTTTATTTTGTTTGCGTCGGAGTGCGGGCGAGCTGAGGGCAGAATGGAGATGTGCGGACTGGAGTTCTGTGGGAACGCGACGCGTGCGTTTGGGCTGATGGTCGCTCGGGAGCTTGGAATCGCTGGCGAGGGGCATGTGTTCCTCGATGTGAGCGGCACGAATGAAATCCTGACGGTGGATGTGAATACGGATACTGGGTATGCACGGGTCAAGATGCCCGCGTGCGTGGGAGTGGAAGAAATCAGCCTCTCGGGCACGGCCGTAAAGGCTGTCAACTTCGGCGGCATCCTCCACCTGATCCTCCCGGACATCGAGGCGAGCGTTGAGAACTTCGAGCGCGTGAAGTCTTTCGTCTACGCAAATCAGAATCCGCCTGCGATGGGCGTGATGTTCTACGACACGCAGAAAAAGTTTCTCACGCCAGTAGTGTACGTGAAGGACGTTGACAGCACGTACTTCGAGGGATCGTGTGCGAGCGGCTCGGCGGCCTGCGCTGTAGCATTCGGCCTGGCGGCCGCGGCTGCGGCTGGGGAAGACGGAACCCACAGCTTCACGCTCCCGCAGCCAGGCGGCACAGTAGGCGCAACCGTAGAAATCAAGAACGGCCGCCCCGCAAACGTCTACATCGACGGCCCAGTGGAAATCGACCCGCCGATCACAGTCGAAGTCGA
>CAVGSW010000025.1:0-14685 GCA_963631945.1 Flexilinea sp.
GGTAGTTCTCAAGAACTGCTGCAGTTGTACGACCAATTGCAAGGCCAGAACCATTAAGAGTATGAACGAACTCAGGCTTGCCGCCCTCTCTTCTGAATCTGATGTTAGCACGTCTTGCCTGATAGTCGAGGAAGTTCGAGCACGAAGAAATTTCAACATATCTGCCGTAGGAAGGCATCCAAACTTCGATATCGTATGTGCAAGCGGACGAGAATCCGAGGTCGCCCGTGGAAAGTCTAACAACTCTGTACGGAATGTCAAGAATCTGAAGAACAGCCTCAGCGTCTGCAGTCAGGCTCTCGAGCTCATCCCAAGAATCCTCTGGCTTACAGAACTTAACGAGCTCAACCTTGTTGAACTGGTGCTGTCTGATAAGCCCTCTCGTGTCACGACCAGCGGAGCCAGCCTCAGCACGGAAGCAAGGAGTATAAGCTGTATAGTGAATTGGAAGCTCTGCCTCAGGGATGATTTCCTGTGCGAGCAGGTTAGTTACAGGAACCTCAGCTGTAGGAATGAGGAAGAAGTCCTTCTGCGGTACATAGAACATGTCCTCTTCGAACTTAGGAAGCTGGCCAGTACCAGTCATTGCAGCGCGGTTAACCATGAAAGGCGGAAGGATTTCCGTGTAATCCTGGTCGATCGTATGCAGGTCAAGCATGAAGCAAGCGATTGCTCTCTCGAGTCTTGCTGCAAGGCCCTTATAAACAGTGAATCTCGTGCCAGCGATCTTGGAAGCTCTCTCGAAGTCCAGGATGTCAAGGTCAGTACCGATATCCCAGTGAGCCTTGGGCTCGAAATCGAACTTAGTTGGCTCTTTGAACTTTCTGATTTCAACGTTAGCGCTGTCGTCCTCGCCAACCTGAACGAAATCAGCAGGGATGTTAGGAACGTTCAGAAGTGCGTCCTTGAGCTGTGCGTCGAGCTCGGAAACCTGTGCGTCGAGAACCTTGATTTTCTCGGAAAGCTCCTTCATCTCAGCCATGATAGCTGTCGTGTCTTCGCCAGCCTTCTTCATCTTCGGGATTTCCTTAGAAACAGCGTTCTGTTTGCTCTTCATAGCCTCAACTTCAGCGAGCACAGCACGTCTCTTCTCGTCGAGTGCAGGAATCTTCTCAATACCGAAGCTGCCCTTCGTTCTTCTCTCTACGCCGGCCTTCATGCCCTCGTAATCTTCTCTGATTTTCTTAATGTCTAACATTTTCTTTCTCCTTAAAAATCAAACTACAGCAAATTTCTCTTATACGTCAAATAAAGCTTACGCAGTTCCTCAATCTTCTGAGCTGTCTCAACCTGCAAAGCGGATGCCGTCTCGTAATCGCCATCGTCCAGAGCCTTGCGCGTCCTCGTCAGAAGCGACTTCTCGTGGAGCGAATCCTTGGCGATATAGTGTCTCAGGCGGTCGATTTCTGCCCAGTTCTCAAGGTCGTAATCCGTCGCATCGTCGCCATGGAGCTTCTTGCATTCCCTTACGTATTTCATGTTGTCAGGGAGAATACGGTTGTGAAGTTCCATTTCCCACTGACGCAGGATTGAAGTCTTGTAGGAATCGATTGAAATCTCGGAGAAAACTCCGTCGCCCATGATAGCCTTCGTCTTGTCGGAAGCAACGTCCAGACCCTTCAGGTTATCCCAAACTGTCTTCGGCGCAACCCCGAACAAAGTCTTTCTTTCATCTTCAGTGTAATCTTCGAAGACATCCTTCTCGCTGCGGTACTCTCTCTCAGTCTCCAGATAAAAATCTTCCTCGCCATGCTTCTTGGAAAGCGAAGCCTCAAGCTCCTTCGCACTCTTCTCAGCGCCAAGAGCTGCAGTCAGACCATCGAGCATAGCCATGTAGGAAGCCGCCAGAACAAGGTAAGTGTTGCTCTTCGGGTTCGGAGCTCTGAGCTCGAATCTCGTAGCCATCGGGCTAGCGAGGCTTCTGATCAGGCCGATCAAAATCGTTCTATTTCTAGAAGGATCCTTCGGGCCGTGGCCGAGCGAAGTTACGATACATACTGGCGCTTCATATCCAGGTTTGAGTCTGTTCAGCGAGTCGTTCGTCGAACTTACGAATGGATTGATTGACTCGTAGTTCTTCAGGATACCCATCAGTGAGCCGAATCCAATCGGTGTGAGGAATTCCTCAGTCATTTCCTTCGGTGAGAACAGGTTAACCATCTTGCCGTTCTTCAGCTTAGCGCAAATGCCGATGTGAGTGTGCTCGCCATTACCAGCAACGCCAGGAATAGGCTTAGCCATGAAAGTCGTTCTGAGTCCGAACTGATTGAAAACGTCGCGAACTACATATTTTACTAATTTTTCGTTGTCGCAAGTCTGCATTGCACCTGCAAACTTCCAGTCGATTTCCAGCTGCTCCATGATGTGGTCATGTGTGCCGCTTGCTGTAATCTTCGACTTGACACCGCCAACCTCCTTGTGGCCCATTTCCATGTCAAGTCCGTAGTGGTCCAGAATCTCGATGCTCTTCTCGAGCGCCGTTCTAACTGGTCCGTATGTCCTCTTCCAGTACTGCTCCTTGAGCTCCTGGGAAGTAGACAGCTGCTCCCTGTCAGCCTTGTCGTCTGGCGTCATTACCCAAAATTCAAGCTCTGTAGCACTGGTAATCCTGATTTCTTCAATGTCATCCACGCTATCCACACCATCGATATAGTCAAACACGTATGGGTGCGATGCCATGAGCGCCATCAAATCCTTCTTGAACTTCGCAACGGAGTCTCTGAGAATTACTCTCGAACCAACTTCGTTCTGTTCGTTGTGGATTAAGAACGCTGGTATACGCAAAGTTCCGACTGGAAGCCCGTCTGCCGCATTGATATTATCAAAGTTGTAATCAATATACCAGTTAACGGAAAAGTCAGGAATCATGTCGACCTTCGCGTTGTTCAGCTCTGCAATTTTAGGTAAATTTACACTGGAGCCGTCTGTCTGAACTCCGTGTGCGAGCATCGCATCCATGTCATCAAGGAAAAGCTTGATTGGAATTCTTTCATCTGTGTCGTTTCCCACCATGTCTAAACCAGCGAAAGAGACGAATTGGACCTCAGGATGCTCCTCTAAGATTTTTTTGAGATCTGACTTTTCGTGACTCTCGGGCGGGATTGTGAATAGCATTTTTTCTAAATCAAAATCCAGCATAAATTACCTCCTTTTCTTTGTTTATTTTTTGATTATTTCAAAATTAAGCGGTTTTGCCTGAGCGGCGCGAGGCTGCCCAGGCAAACTGTTTAATTTCTTATTAAAGTGATATTTTACCCCATCGCTTTAGCGTCGTCAATAGTTTTCGCTATATTTTTTCGGGTTTTTTTGTTTTTTGGCACATATTTTACTCTACGAGCATGTTCAGGTACTCTTCCATCTTGTCGAGGTTGTCGCCGTACTCAGCCCAGTCACCATTCTGCTGTGCTGTCTTAGCTTTCTCGTAGTAGTCCTGAACGAGCTGAGCGATTTCTGTGATGCTCAGGTCGTTTGTCTCGGAGCCACTGATATCTGTACCTGTGTCGCCCGAATCACCGCTGCTATCGCCGCTACCTGCGCCGCTTACACCGTTCTCAGCCTTGTTGCCGAACAAGGAAACGAGACAGTCTGCGAGGGTTTCCTCATATGCGATCTTGTCGTTGTAAGCCATGATGATTCTCTTGACTTCTGGGATACTGGAGTTCGTTGCCTCCAGGTAAACTGGCTCTACGTACAGAATCGAAGTGTTGATCGGAATGATGAACATATTGCCTCGTCTGTATGTCGTGCCTGCGGAAGTCCACAGCGAGAATTCCTTGGAAATCTCGGTGTTCTGGTCGATCTGAGCCTCTACCTGCTCAGGTCCGTATATCGTCCTTGACTTCGGGAATTGATAAAGCACAAGCTCACCGTAGTTGTCGCCGTCGTTGCGGGCTACCATGAGCGCCGTCATGTTTTGCTTCGACTTCGGCGTGAACGGAATCGAGTTGAAGAACTCTGCTGAATCCTCGCCTGGAAGCTTAGCAATGTAGTAGTTCGGCGTCATCTGCTTTTTCTCTGTGCCGTAAATCTCGTATGCGATATCCCACATATCCTCTCTCTGGTAGAAAACGTTTACGTCTTCCATGTGATACTTCGCGTAAACGCTCGCCTGGATCTGGAACAGCGAGTTCGGATATCTGATGTGCGACTTGAGACCTTCTGGCATTTCGTCGAAGTCCTTGAACAGCGTCGGGTAAATCTTCTGGTACGTAGCCGCAATTGGGTCATCCTCGTCTACGATGTAGAAGTTAACGTCGCCGTTGTATGCGTCAACAACAACCTTTACTGAGTTTCTGATGTAGTTCGTGCTGCCAGTTACACCGTCGTAAGGCTCGGAGTAAGGATAGTACGAGCTCGTCGTGTATGCGTCAACCATCCAATAAAGCTTGCCGTCCACAGTTACGAGGTAAGGGTCGTTCTCATACGCGAGCTTCGGCATGATCTTCGTAACTCTTTCCATTACGTTTCTGTAGATGATGATCTTGGAGTCGCTGTCGATGTTCGACGAAACGAGGAGCTTGAGGCTGCCTTCTCTAATCGAGAAAAGCACTCTGTTGAACAGGTTGAGCTTGATGCCCGCTGTGCCCTCATATGTCGTGTACTTGTTGCTGTCTCCATCTGGATAGTCGAATTCTTTTTCGTCAGTATTTACTACTATATATTCGTTGGAAAGTTCACCAAAGTAAATCTCCGGCTGAGTGATTTCGATTTCCTCAACATCTGACTCTGGCGGGATGTTTCCAATCAAAACGTCTGGCTGGCCGCTGGATGTAACTTTATCTACACGAGAAAGAGTTGCACCGTAGCCGTGAGTGTACTTCAGGTGTCTGTTCAGCCAGGATGAGTCGATTTTTTCTTCGTCGATTTCTCTTGCTGTCAGGAATGTCTGCGTGTACTTGCCATTGATCATGTATCTGTCAACGTCTACGTCATTGAACGTGTAGTACTGACGGATACTCTGCGTCTGGTTGTAGAACTGCTGAGCTGGCTCGAAGTCGTTGATTCTGATGTTGTTTATAGTCTCAACGTTGTCGTTGATGTCGTCGGCCGTCAGTGTATTGTCCGCGGCGAAATCTTTGATGTCTACGTCATCTAATTGGTAGGCAAGTTGCGTGTACTCGATGTTTCTCTCGAGGTATTCGCTTTCTTTGTTGATTTCGTCTGGGGATACAACGAAGTTCTGGATGAGCGCCGCTGCGCCTGTTCCAACCAGACCGATAACGATCATGATTACTGGAACTGTGAGCAGGCTCTTGTATTTCTTTCTCTTCATCTGGATGATGAACATTATTGCCGACAAAACGGACAGAACGCAAAGTGCTCTATACATCCAAAGCGTTACATTCACGTCTGTGAAGCCTGCGCCGTAAACTGCACCAGTGTGTGCGTGGAGCAGGTCGAACTGGCGAAGGAAGAAGTTAACTCCGAGCATGATGAAGAAAATGAATCCGAGGATTGTAATCTTACCGGAAGCGATTTTCATGAGCTGCTTGAAGTTGCCGTCGTCGAACTGTTTCTTCTTGCGAACTGGTCTTTGCTTAACCTTCTTGCCTGTGAGGTTCTCGAACATCTTGGAGAATGGATCCTGCGGACCTTGATTTGCGTTGCCGCCGAATGGGTTTTCTCCGTATGCGTTGCTACCGAACGGGTCGGAGCTGCCTGAGAATCTCTCTTCGTCGAATGCGTCAGGCTCTGGCGCCTCTTCCTTGAAAACATCTGGTGTTCTGACCGTCATTAAAATAATGTAGTATGCGATGGTCAGAATGACAAATCCGATGATTACACCGATCAAAATTTCGTTCAGCTGGCTAAGGAATTCTAACTTGAACAGGTAGAACGAAATATCGAGGTGGAACAGCGGGTCTGTGATGTCAAAGTCTGTCGAATTAGCGAACTTCAGGATTTCGAACCAGAGTTCCATTACAGCCATGACCGTTGCCACTGCTCCGAAGATGATTGCGAGCCACGTTGTCGTCTTCTTCAGCTTCTTCATGTCGGTTGCTTCTGAGGACGCAATCTGGGCAAAATAACTTTTTCTGAGATGGTTCAGGTAGAGCAACACGAGGCCGGTCACAACGACGAACGTCGGTATGCCGACTTTGAGCATCGTGACTAATTGCGTAAGGAATACCGCAACGTAGCCCATTTCCTTGAACCACATGAAGTCAGAGATAAATCCTATGAGCATGAGGAAGCATGCTGCTATCAAAACTATGACAAGGATTATTAAACTGATCTTCTTTTCGAGTTTTTCCATTAAACACTTTCCTCCTTGATTTCATTTATTAGCATCATACCGTCTGAGATAACGGTGTATACTGTCTGAACGCTTGTGATTTCCGAGCCGTCAGCCGCTGCGTATGTAACCCTACATAATGTATAGAAGCCTGACTGGCCTGTCTTGATCTCACCGATTTCCAGCGTGTTGATTCCTACGAGGCTTTCGTCCTTGTTCGTGTCAATCCAGCTGTCGTAATATTTGATGACTGCTTCGAGGAGCTTCTCGCCGTATGTGGCATCCATGCCTTCCCAATCTGCATCGACAAAATCGTCTGCCGTTGAGACTTCTTCGAACGCGTAGGTCTTACCGTCCTCGTAAACGAGCTCTTGGTTATATGTTACGGTGCCGATCATCGCTACATCTGCGGATTTCTCCGTGACTATGTTCGACAAATATGCTGCGAGCACGTCTTCGTCCTGTGCAACCTTCGTTTGCTCGTCATCGCCTTGCTCGCTCGAGTTGCCTGCGAGGAAGTCTGCTACCTTGAAAATCGAGTTGTCAATCATATCGGAAAGTTCGCTGTCTGGTGCGAAGAACTTGATTCCGAGGATTGCGCCCTCCAGAAGTGCTGCGATTATGAGAATCGTGATTATTATCTTCAGGAGAACATGCTTCTTAGCTGGTTCTTCATCTTCTTCATCAAATACAAGGCCGCCGCCGTAGTTATTGCTACCTTCAGAATCGGCCCTTGGAAAGATGTCAGAATATCTGAGTTTCTCCTTGTCTGCGGGCGTATCGCCAGCGAGTTCTTCTGCTGTTGGTGCTGTGTCTGGTCCTGCGGGCTCTGTTGTTGCGGCGGATTCGCCCGCCTCAGCTGGCTCGCTGCTTGGTTCTGCTGCCGGCTCGCCGCTGGGAAAGGGCGTCTGCGTCAGGTCAACTGTGTGCGGCGTAGCTGGCTGCACGATGCCTATGAGAACTGTGTCGTCCGCATCTGTCTGCGGCTCAGCGGCTCTCAGTGCCTGCTCGAGATCCTGCCACTGTGCATCCTCAGCTGCTTCAGCATCTGTTGCTGTTGCGGGTGCTAACTCGGCTGCTGGGGCGGCCGCTTGTGTGGTGGCCACCTCTGGTGCGGCCGCCTCGCGCTTACTCATAGCCGGGAACACATCTGGCACCCAAGTATAGTCCATCTCCGCAAACTGCTTATTGTATTCGTCCTCCATGTTCTTGACGCGCTGTTTTTCCTTGTCAAGAAGCTCCTGGAATTCGTCGTTTTTCTTATTAAATGTGTAGAATCTGTTGTCCTGGTTCTCTGGCTTCTGCTCCATGTCCCCGAAAAGCTCCTTCTCAAGCTCTTCTATCGACAGGTCGTCATCCTCGTCCTCTGCCTCAGCGGATTGTGCACTTGGCGCACTTACCTTCTCAACCCAGCTGGTTGCGTCTGACTCGACCGGTGACTGATATGCGCTCGCAGGCTCGAAATTACTCTGTCCGCCGAGCCAGCTCGGCATCTCGAAATCCGTCAGCGTCTCCGACTTTCTCTGTGCTACGAATCCGCTTTCCTGCGCAGCCTCGCTCACCTGGCTCGGCTGGAAGTTCGCATAACCTTGCGGAACTTCTGGGTCGCTTGCGAATCCATATGTCGGCTCTGATTCGTACCTATTGCGCTTCTCGACTACGCTGTCCCAGTTGAAGTCCACGTCCTCGGTCTTCCTCGGCTTGGCTGTCGGGAAACCTTCGAGGTTCCAGTCGAAGTCAACGCTCTCGCTCTTTGCCTTCGCCTGTACCTGTGCCTGCTCCTCTTGCTTGCGCTCCTCGGTCGCCTTCAGAATCTCCTCCGTTCTCTTCTGAGCTTCGATTTTGAACGGCGGATTGAATACTGCCTCGGTCGCCTTGGATGCTGGGCGCACCCTCACCTCGGCTCCGCAATATGCACAAAACCTATCGTCTTCGAATAATTCTTTTCCGCATTTGGTACAAAACATTGATTGCCTCCATAAACTTATCAGTCTTTAATCTTGCTTGCGATTTCCTCTTCGGAATATACTATGCCCGACTTGCTCGTGTAGAACTTACCTGGGTCGATTTTCTCTGTTTCTATCGGTATGAGCTTCTCGATTACAATTGGCTCAGCTGGCTGCGTGTCCACTGCCGCCTGAACCTCAGCGCTTATCGTCTCTTCAGTCGGAGCTTCCACGCTCTGAACCGGAGCCGTTGTCTGAACGAATACGTTCAGTCCGTCTCCCTGCATGTCTTGCTCCTCCTTAGCAGCCGGCTCGCTCGGCTTTGCTTCTTCGCCCAGCCCCGCTGCTTCTGCCGCCTCGTGCAGCTCCTGGATTTCTGCCATCGCCGCCTCGCTCGCCGTCTCCGGCGTGCTCTCGCTGACGAGCTTATCCTCGAACTGCCTGTTTATCCGCTCGACGTTGGCGATGCAAATGTCCGCTCGCTCGATATTGAGCCTGAGCGTCGCCTTGTCGTCGCCTTCAATGCTGAAGTTAAATGCTGAGCCTCCCTGGTTCTCAGTCTGAGTAGCTGGATTAGCTGGCTCAGCCTGTTCAAACGCTTCAACCGGGTCTGCTGGTGCTACTTGCTCGGCTGGCTCGGCCTGTGCTACTGGCGCATTCTGCGCTGTTGCTTCAGCCGCTGGCTCCGTCTCGTCTTGCTTCTCCTGCTCAGCCTGCTCCGAAAGTTCTTCCTGCTTCTTCAGTTTCTCAAGCTTAGCCTTCTTGTCGGTCCCGAGCACTTCAATCGCACCGTTCTTGCGCGACTCCTTCAGTGCTTTCGCCGCCTTCGCAATTCCGATAATCGCCAGCAGAAGTGCGAGCACGTTCATGCCGATCAAAACCTCTATGTAATTCTCGACGCAAAAGTCTTTCACAATCAGAAAAATCCTTTCCGCCTCAATCATAACCTGATTCAAAATCTCCTGCACGTCTCTTTTCCTTTTTCTTTCTATGCTCTATAATTCGTGCCTGCAAGCCCGCGCCCACTCGCACGTGCCTACATTCCATACTATTATATACTAAACCACTATCAAATGCAATTCTAAAAAAAATTCAAAAAATTGAAAATTCCCTGTTGACAAGTCCTCGAAAAAATGTTAATATGTCAAATGTGCCAAGCGAACAGACACTTGTCCGAGGGCACAGAAACTGAATATGGATCATTAGCTCAGCTGGCAGAGCACCTGACTCTTAATCAGGGTGTCCAGGGTTCGAACCCCTGATGATCCACCAAAGTAAAAAGAGATTTTCGAAAGAAAATCTCTTTTTTTAATCTAAAGCATTCCAAGAAGGGGTTCGAACCCGAGAGGGCAGACGCGTAAATGGGAATGTCCAGTGAACATTCCCATAGCGGCTGGTCCGAAGGCGACCGAACGGGGAGCCGAGGAAGAAGCCTGCGAAACTCAGAATCAGCAGAGCAGGCGGTCGGACCCCTGATGATCCACCCGCTAATTCAAAATTCCAAGTTCGAACCCGAGAGGGCAGCCGAGAGGGCACGAAAATGGCACCCGCAGGGTCCGCAGGTGCCATTTTCTTTGATATTATTTATTGGCTATCAAAAATTTTGATTGAATTCAATTAGTTGCACAGGAATGGCACTACGTAGAGTGCGAGTGCGATTACAACAGCTACGATAACGACATTTCTCCAGAGCTTGAACTCTTTGTCCATCTTCGCCTTCTCAGCTGGTGATGGTTCTACGCGAGCTACTACCGCTGCGTCGAGCTCTTCATCATCCGTGTCGCCGTATTTGCTGCGGCAGATGAAGTAAATGATCAAGCCGAGCACGCACCAAATTGCACCAGTCAGGAACGCGTTCGAATCGAGCTGCGTCATCATAATCAGATAGATAATCGCACTGACAGGTCCGAGAACCTTGATGCCAGGCGCCTTGTACGGTCTGTCGAGGTCTGGACATTTCTTGCGCAGGAACATGCAAGCGAATATACCGATTACATAGTAGAACAGGTCTGCGAACAGGCTGAGCGATGCAATGTAGTTGATTGAGCCAGTAGCCGTCAGCAAAATCGTGAGCACGCCGAGCGTGATGATTGCAACGTACGGAGTCTTGTACTTTTCGCCGATCTTTGCGAAAACCTTTGGCATTGCGCCGTCTCTTGCCATCGTGAACAGATAGCGAGGAGGAACCGAGATGCTCGAGTTCAGCGTCGAGAAGTCGCCGCCGAATGCAACGCCAGCAGCGAGCATAATCAGAGGGAAACCGAGGATTCCAGCCGTCTGCATTGCCTCAGCATAAGGAGCGGAAGCCTCTGCGATTGCAGTGAGCTGATCCGTCGGCACGATTGCAACCAGGAACCACTGGAAAATCGCATTTACTGCGAATACGATGAACGGAGCCAGGAAAAGCGCTCTCGGGATATTGATGTGCGGATATTTGATTTCTTCGCCCATAGCGCAGCAGGTCTCAAATCCCGCATAGCACCACCAAATCATGGCAACCATCGCGATGAAATTGCTCGGCGAGAAGTCAGCATCAGCTGGGAGCTGAGCAAAGTTTCCAATCTGAACGTTCGGAATCATCGTCAGGAACCAAACGATTGCAACGCCCCAGAAGAAGAACATGAACGCATTCTGAAGTCTTCCTGTAAGTTCATTGCCGCGAACGCTGAAGAACATGAATACAGCGATCATGACGCAGGCGATGATGATGTCGCTCGTGTCACCGCCAGGGATTTCGAAGCCCAGTGCGCTGACCAGCGTCTTGAAGTAAAAGCTGAAAGCCAGAGCTTCGCCGCTCGTTACCGCAACGAGCGATATGATAAAGTTCCAGCCAGCAAGCATACCGAAAGGTCTGCCCATGCCGAGTGATGCGTATTTATATGTGCCGCCCGCATATGGAAGAGCCGCGCCCATCTCTGCGTACATGAGCGCTGGGTAAATACTGATAACCATTGCCAGGAATGTTGCGATAATTACCGAATATCCCATCATTCCAACTATATTGCCGCCCGTCGTGAACAGGCCTACACCTACGACCGTGCCGACCGTAATCGTCACAGCCTCACGCATGCCGAACGCACGCTGTAAAGTTTTATTTTCCATTGTATTAATTCCTCCGAATGTTTATTTTTTCTGTTTTTCGTTTTGTTTTTTGATTCTGATGTCAGCCGCATTTGCGTGACCCATCAGGCCTTCGCCCTGTGCGAGTCTGGAAACCAGCGGTGCGATATTCATCATCGCATCGTCCGTCATTCTCTGGTTCGTGCAAGTCTTCAGGAAAGTTCCAACCCAAACGCCGCCAGTGTATCTCGCAGCTCCGAGCGTTGGAAGCGTGTGGTTCGTGCCAGATGCGTAGTCACCGAATACCTCAGCCGTGTTGCCACCGATGAAAAGCGAACCATAGTTTAAGAGCTTATCGACTGTGTCGTCAATCTTGCTCGGCTCAACGTTTACCTCGAGATGCTCAGGCGCATAGTTGTTAGCGTATTCGATTGCCTCCTCAAGGCTATCCATCAAAATCACTTCACCGTTGTTTTCCCAAGCTACGCTAGCCTTTTCTCTCGTCGAAAGGACTTCGAGCTGTGCTTCAACCGCTGCGATTACCTTGTTTCCAAGCTCCTCGTCCGTCGTGAGAAGGATTCCCTTTGCTTCCTTGTCGTGTTCGGACTGAGCCAGAATATCTGCAGCTAGCACGTCTGGATCCGCCTGCCCATCTGCAATGATGAGAACTTCGCTCGGTCCAGCCACGAAGTCAATGCCGACCTTGCCGTAGCACTGGCGCTTTGCCTCAGTTACGAAGCTGTTTCCAGGACCTACGATCATGTTAACTGGCTTGATTTCGTCTGTTCCGTATGAGAAAGCTGCGATCGCCTGTGCGCCGCCAAGTGCGTAGATCTCGTCAATCCCTGCGATATCCATTGCAACGAGCGTCTTCGGGTGGATGTCCTTCGTGCCCTTGATTACCGGCGAGCAAGCAGCTACGCGCTTAACTCCAGCTGCCTTTGCTGGGATGCCGAGCATGAGTGCCGTCGAATAAAGCGGATATCCGCCGCCTGGAACGTAGCAGCAGCAGGACTGAACTGGGATAATTCTATGTCCCAGCATGATGCCAGGCATCGGTGAAAAATCCTTGAGTTCACCCAATGTTTTTCTCTGCGCCTCAGCGAATGACTTGATGTTGGATGCTGCCTTCTTGATGTCGGCAACGTCCTCTTCGGAAACTTTCTTATATGCTTCTGCGATTTCTTCCTTGCTCACTCTGAGCGTCTCTCTATCGCAATTGTCGAACTTATGGTTATATTCATGGAGGGCAGCATCGCCTCTTTCGATTACGCTATCAATGATTGCGCCCACTGTGTCCCTTAGGTTGGCGATGTCCGCCTTTGTATGGACTTTCGAGCTTTTTAATGTTTTCATGATGTTCCTCCTTGTATTTTCTTTCGTGCAATTCTTCACTTCTTTATTGCAACGAAGTCATCATACACCGCGGAGTTTGCTCCTTGTCAACCATGTTTTTTCAGAAATTTTTCGAAAAACCTTGAGTTAACTCCAGATTTGTGGTAGCATGCTAGTATCAGTGGGTGCTGGTGTACGGAGCACCTGAGCAAGGAACCTGAGGGGCACGGCTGGCACGGAGCTTGCAATCACAGGCTCCCAGGCCCTCGCAAGCTCCGTGCCAGCCGTGCCCCCAAAGCAACAGAAAGGAGCCCCGCCATGCGCATCGGCCAAGTATCCCGCAAATACGACATCTCAGTAGACAATCTCTACTACTATATAAACTACGGCCTCCTCGTGCCCAAACGCCCAAACTCGCAATACGACTTTGACGAGCAAACGCTGAAGGATCTCGAAATCATCCTCGAGCTCAAGAGCCTTCGATTCTCATTGAAAGAAATCCACGAAATCCTTTCGCTCTACAGAATCTCCGGCATCACGGCACCGCAGGACGTAGCAGATCTCAAGCGAATCTACAACGGCAAGCTGACGGAAATCCAAGGCGAGCGCCACCAACTCGACAAGATGACCCGCCGCCTCGAGAGCAAAATCCGTGATCTGAACGAGCAGTTCCCAGCACATGTCGCATCCAAAGGCGTGCCGCTTTCCATGCTCGAACTGCTCTGCTGTCCGAACTGCGGCGGCTCGTTCTCCCTCGAGAACGTTAGCATGAACTCGCGCTACCTGTTCGAGGGCAACCTCAAGTGCAACTGCGGCTACTGCGCCCAAATCGAAAAAGGCGTGCTCATCACCCCGAACAAGAACAAGGACGAATACGATACGCCCGACATTGACCGCAAACTCTACCGAGACCTGCCGCCATCGCTCATCAGCCTTTTCCAAAAATCCTACAACTGGATGCTTGACAGGCTCGCCGTCATGGACACGGACGGCAAGGTAGTGATGGAAACATATATCAATGCATGGTTTTTCATGCACAATCACCTTGCTTATCTCAACCCGAAGGCGAAGTACATCGTCGTCGACAAGTACCCTGAGATGCTATACATGTACAAGGAACTCATGGAAAATCAAGGCTACGACCTCGACATTCTCTTCATCGCCGACAGCAGCACCCGCTTGCCGCTGAAGCACGGCTGCGTGGACCTGAACATCGACTACTTCGCGCTGAACGAGCACAACTTCTACCACGACAGCTTCCTGTACGACAAGCTCGCGCCGTTCTTTAACGAGAAAACGCAGCTCCTCGGCACATACTTCTACTTTGACAAAGGCAAGAAATCGATGCAGACGCTCCTCACCGAGTACCCGACCTGCTCGCAGAACAACTTCAGCCTGCAATTTTTCATGTCGCACATGAAGGGCTACATCGTAGAGGACGAGGACTGCGGCTACACGACCAGCTCCGGTTCCAACATCGGCTTCAGCTTCCACGCAGAAGGCGAGCGCATGTACCTCCACTCCTACCTCGCCCGCGGCTACCACCGCGAATAATTTTTCGTAAACCCATGCATTTGTCCTTGACACCCGGCGCTCCTGTATGGTAGAATTTCATTCGGAGAAAAGAAATCTTTAAGATCGATACAGAGATGTCGGCAAGGTGGACAATATGAACAACAGAGTAACTGAAAGTGAATTATTTTTTGAAGTCCCTTCTTTTGTGGATGTGCATGTACATCTGCGAGAGCCGGGATTTTTTTATAAGGAAAGCATATCGAGCGGCACGGCAGCTGCGGCTTCTGCAGGCTACGGGCACATCTTCGCGATGCCGAATCTGAACCCGGTGCCTGACTCACTTGAGAACCTTAATGTCGAACGAGAGATTATCGCAAGAGATGCTCGCATCGATGTCCGCCCTTACGGAGCAATCACCGTTGGCGAGAAAGGTCAAAAGCTTGCGGATCTCGAAGCGATGGCTCCGTATGTAATCGGCTTCAGCGACGATGGCGTCGGCCTAAACGATCGCGAGCTGATGAAGGAGGCGATGAAAATCACAAGAAGGCTCGACCTTCCAATCGTCGCACACTGCGAGGACTTGACTTTGCGAAA
>CAVGSW010000026.1:0-14270 GCA_963631945.1 Flexilinea sp.
GATTCGAGTGTGAGTGGTGTCATTTGACATCAAATTTGAGGTCAAAAACCACCACGATACCCGCCACCCCCAATACTGGCAGAAATCCGAGTTGTCTAATTTCCGACTTCACCCGAAATTAGACAACATTTAGCACGCGCGCACATAAAAAATAGGAATTGGCAATCGCCAATTCCTACATCTCTAAGTTAACAGTATGACTATAGCGTATATGTGTTGGGGCGAGTGCTTTCCCGCAAGAGCGCGAAGAACTTCCCACGAGAGGTGCAGTCTGAGCAGTTGGCGCGGAGACACCGTTCAATGGATCACGTTTGTCTCGCGGCCCTGCGAAGCAAACCTTGAGTGGCTAGAAGTTCTCAGCGATGAGGACTTGCACTCGCGCCAACACATACGCTAATTCTCCAGTGCGCGGTAGCTGATAATCTTGGAGCCCTTTTCACCCTTGAAGAGGAGCGATGGGAAGTTTGGCTGATCGATTTCGGCGAGGACGTAGGAAATTCCGTCTTCGCGGCGGCTTGCCATTACGCGAGTGTACTTCACATCGATGCCAGAGAGCATTTCCATGATTTCAGTTGCTGGATCCGCAATGTCTCTAACCATGAAGGCGATCCTGATGCCTTTCTCTAACTTGCCCATGTCGAGGCGAGGAAAGTTAACCGAATTGATTATATTACCGTTTTCGAGGAAATCGCGGATTTCGTCTGCGGCCATAGTTGCGCAGTTGTCTTCAGCCTCAGCAGTTGAAGCACCGAGGTGCGGGAGCAGGATGACGTTCTTGCGACCTACGACATTGTCGTTCGGGAAGTCGGAAACGTACTTAGCAATCTTTCCTGAATCGATTGCAACTGCGAGGTCGAGCTCGTTCATGAGCTTGTCTCTCGAGAAGTTGAGCAGAACAGTGCCGTCCTTCATTGCAGCGAAAAGATCTGCGTTCATCATGCCCTTTGTTGAATCATTTGCTGGAAGGTGAAGCGTTACGTAGTCGCAGTTCGGAAGCATGTCGTGAAGGTCGTCGTAAGCCTTGATTTCCATGGAACCAGGAACGTAGAACGGATCGTAGCCGATAACGGTCATGCCGAGAGCCTCAGCGGCAGCAGCAACCTTGCGGCCGATAGCACCCAGGCCGATAACGCCGAGTGTCTTGCCCATGATTTCGCCACCAGCGAACTGAGATTTGCCCTTCTCAACGGCTTTGCTAACGTCGCCATCCTTGCTGTCTAACTTCGAAGCCCAATCGAGCGCCGCAGGGATGTTTCTCGCAGCGAGGAAAAGCCCGCAGATAACGAGCTCCTTAACAGCGTTCGCATTCGCACCAGGCGTGTTGAAAACGACGATACCCTTCTCCGCACATTTGTCGAGCGGAATGTTATTAACACCTGCACCAGCGCGGGCGATTGCCTTCAGCTTGTCGCCGAACTCCATTTCGTGCATATCCGCACTTCTGACCATGATACCGTCAGCCTCAGCGACGTTCTCAGTAATTGTATATGCGCTAGTAAATTCCTTGAGACCCACCGGCGAGATTTTATTCAAAGTACTAATTTTATACATAAATATTTACCTCCTTCAGACAGTATACCACTTTACGAAAGCCGCGTAAAGTGGTATACTTAGCATAACTAAAACAAAAATGCAAAAGGCGAGCACACATTTTCAAGTTAGCGAAGTCGCGTTCCAGAGGCGGGCACAAACACAGAGCGGTTTCCGCAGGAGCAGCTAAGCACATTACCGTGATGACCGCGGATGTTAGCTGCTCTCGGTGGGGGCTTTCCCGCAGGAGCAGCTAGGCACTTTACCGTGATGCCTGCGGATGTTAGCTGCTCTCGGTGGGGGCTTTCCCGCAAGAGCGCGAAGAACTTCCTTGATGCCTGCGGCGCATATGTGTTGTTGTGGGTGCTTTCCCGCAGGAGCAGCTAGGCACTTTGC
Organism: Flexilinea sp.; assembly: GCA_963631945.1. Classification (GTDB taxonomy): domain Bacteria; phylum Bacillota; class Clostridia; order Peptostreptococcales; family Anaerovoracaceae; genus CAG-238. The sequence goes on from CAVGSW010000026.1 coordinate 1,927, forward strand.
ACGTGCAGCGAAGGGGAGCGGTTGGCGCGGAGACACCGTTCAAAGGATCACGTTTGTCTCGCGGCCCCGCGATACGAGCTGGTAAGTGCGTAAAGTGCCCTGCGACGAGGACTTGCATCCCACGGCAACACATATCGCCGTACACTAGCTGACGAGAATGTGATGCTGAGGTGCCCGCCCCAGAGCGACAGCCAAGGTGCGAGCGCTAGGCCTTTTGACAATATAGGAGGAAAGAAACATGCAAAAATACGATCGCGTATACAACTTCTCAGCAGGCCCATCGATGCTGCCGCTGGAAGTACTGGAAAAAGTCCAGAAGGATTTGTTAAACTACGAGGGCAGCGGCCAATCCGTAATGGAAATGAGCCACCGCTCCAAAGAATACCAAAAGATTATTGACGACGCCGAAGCCAACCTCAGAGAGCTGATGAACATCCCAGACAACTACAAGGTAATGTTCCTACAGGGCGGCGGCACACTGCAGTTCGCAATGGTACCGCTGAATCTCCTTCGCAACAGCAAGAAGGCAGACTACGTGCTCACAGGCACATGGGCAAAGAAGGCTTATAAAGAAGCCTGCAAGTTCGGCGACATCCGCGTAATCGCTTCATCCGAGGACGACAAATTTACTTGGGTACCGAAGATCAAGAAGGAAGACATCCGCGAAGACGCAGACTACGTATACATCACAACTAACAACACAATTTACGGCACGAAGTACAACTACGTACCAGAGACAGGCGACATTCCGCTCGTAGCAGACATGTCCTCGAACATCATGTCAGAAGAAGTAGACGTAAGCAAATTCGGCATGATTTGGGCGGGTGCACAGAAGAATGTTGGACCTGCAGGCGTTGCAATCGTAATCGTACGTGAGGATTTGATAGGCTTTGCTGATGAAAAAGTCCCTACATACCTCGACTACAAGATCCACGCAGAAAACGGCTCAATGTACAACACACCGCCATGCTTCTCAATCTACGTAGCAGGAGAAGTGTTCAAATACCTCAAGTCCATCGGCGGAGTCAAGGAGATGGAGAGAAGAAACGTCGCTAAGGCAAAATTGCTTTATGACTATATCGATTCGAGCAAGCTGTTCAGCTGCCCAGTTGCAAAGGAAGACCGTTCGCTCATGAACGTAGTTTTCGTAACGGGAGACGCGGACCTCGACAAGAAATTCATCGCAGCAGCGAAGGAAAAAGGCATGATTAACCTTGCGGGACATCGCTCCATCGGCGGCATGAGAGCGAGCATTTACAACGCGATGCCAGAAGAAGGCGTTCGCGCACTCGTTGATTTTATGAAGGCATTTGAAGAGGAGAACAAATAATGAAATACCTGATTGTGATACCTGACGGTTCGGCAGACGACCCTATCGACTCTATGGGCGGGAAGACTCCGCTCGAGGCAGCAGACATTCCCGTTATGGACATGCTCGCATCCAAAGGCGAGATTGGAACGGTTAAGACGGTTCCAGAAGGCATCAGCCCAGGCAGCGACTCGGCAAATTTGTCGGTCATGGGCTATGATCCGAGAATTTACCTCACTGGCCGTTCGCCACTAGAGGCGGCGGCAATCGGCGTAGACATGTCGAGCACAGACATTTCTTTCCGAGCGAATTTTATCACAATCGATCCAGCGGGCGAGGCTGAGTACGAGGATTACATCGTGCGCGACCACGCAGCTGGAGATATTACAACAGAAGAATGCGAGGAGCTCCTCAAGGACATCAATGCGGCATTCGCTGACGAAAACCTGTATTTTTACACGGGTACGGGCTACAGACATTGCATGCTCTTGCACAAGGAACATCCTCACGCACACACGAGATACAAATGCGTTCCACCGCACGATATTCTCGACAAACACGCGAGAGAGTATCTGCCAAAGGGCGAGAGCGCTGACTTCCTCATCGACATGATGAAGAAAAGTTACGATATTCTCAAGGATCATCCAGTCAACAAAGCTCGTATCGCTAGAGGTCTCAACCCGGCGAACAGTTTGTGGATTTGGGGACAGGGAACGCGCCCAGAGCTGCCGAATTTCTGCGAGAAATTTGGTGTGAAGGCGACTGTAATCTCTGCCGTTGACCTCATCCGCGGCATTGGATATTTTGCTGGAATTAACGTTGTTACGGTTGAGGGTGCAGATGGCACGATCAATACGAACTACGAGGGCAAGGTTGCGATGGCAATCAGCGAGTATGAGCGCGGACAGGACATGATTTATATGCACATCGAGGGCACGGACGAGTGCTCGCATCAGGGCAACCTCGAGGCGAAGATGAGATGTGCGCACTATATCGACAGCAGAGTTGTTAAGCCGCTGTACGAGTATCTGGAGAGCACGGGCGAGGATTTCAAGATTCTCATCGTGCCTGACCATAGAACGCCACTTGCAATTAGAACGCACTCGGCTGATCCGGTACCGTTCCTGATTTACGATAGCAGGAACGTGCTGCCAGCTGACCCGAAGAAGCAGTTCAACGAGCGTGCGGGCTACGAGGCTAACAACTACATCCACGAAGGCTCAACGCTGTCCGATAAATTCTTCGAACGCAAGGTAGCCGACAAGTAGAGCGTGCAATAAGAGGGGGAGCAGTAACCCCTCCACCAGCTCCTGAGAAACATTAGCGAGCTGGTCCCCCTCCCCTGCAAATTCAGGGGAGGCTGGCGGGACCCCTCCACCAGCCCCGCTAACTCAGAGGCTGGTCCCCCTCCCCTGGGCACCCAGGGGAGGTATTATTTCCAAAAGGAACAAATTTAGATGAGAAATTTATTCAGAAAGGCCCTCTGCCTCCTGCTCGCAGTAGCAGTCCTGCTCCCGTCAACGGCGATAGAAACCTTCGCCGCCTCGGAGCCCGACGTCAAAGGCACAGCAGCCATAATCTACTGCGACACGACGGGCGAGACGCTTTGGTCGAAGAACGCGGACAAGGAATACAACCTGGCGAGCATCACCAAGCTCATGACCTGCCTCATCGCGGTCGAAGAGCTCGGGCTCGACTACGAGGTGACCGTCGATGAGGCAGCCACCCAGGTCGACAAAGCCAAGTCCATGGTCTACGCAGGCGAGAAAATCAGCGTAGAAGACCTCGTGTACGAGGCGCTGCTCTGCTCGGCAAACGACGCAGCGAAAGCCCTTGCAATTGCCACATCTGGCACACAGAAGAAGTTCGCGAAGCTCATGAACGAGCGCGCGGAGAAAATCGGCTGCACGAACACGCACTTCGCGAACGCTAGCGGAGTCAAGACCAGCAAGGTCCAGTCGTATTCGACGGCTCGCGACATCGTGCTCATTGCAAAGGAAGCTTTTGCGAACGCGGATATCAAGCGCATCGCAGGAACGGCCGAGATTACGCTCGCCGCGACGAACAAAAACAGCGAGAGGCAGATAGAAAGCACGAACTTGTTCCTTGCGGGCGGCGAGGCGACGACGCTCACGGGCAAGTACACGGTCAAGAAATATAACGGAGTTTTCGCGGGCAAAACTGGCACGACGCCTGAGAACAAGACGACTATGGTCGTTGCCTGCGACATTGACGGCTTCACGGTGTATGCTGTCATCATGAACTCCACGCTCCGTAGCCGTTACGGCGACATCCGAAAGCTACTGAATTATGCGAAGGAGAGCCTTACCAAGTACACAGCCTTCGAGAAAGGCACAGTGTTCGGCGAAGCGAAGCTGAAGGGCGGAGCGACGAACCATGTGGAAGCTGCAGCTGCGGAGGACGGATTTATCAACCTTCCGGAGGGCGCATCCGCATCGCTCGTGACGACGCAGACCACATACAAAGAAGATTTGAAAGCTCCGATTAGCAAGGGCGATGTAATAGGAAAAGTCGAGATTTACCTAGCAGACGATAAGGTCAGAGAAATTTCGCTCGTTGCCACCAAGGATATCGAGAAGGGTTGGTTCCTCTCAGGCCTTGGAATCAGCAACTTGCAGACGATTTTGATATTTGCGCTGCTGCTGCAAATCCTCGCATTTTTCATGACGATTTCCATCGTCAGAATGAGAAACCAGAAAAAAGCTAAGCGCAAGAGACAGGAGCGAGCGAAGGAAATCGCAAGGGCTAGGCTCGAGCGCGAGCGAGATGTAAGAGAACGTGACTGGCCGTATTAGGCCTAGAATTTGCTCGAAATTTCGAGCGACAATCAGCTGATTTATCGAATGAGCAAGCGAGAGTCAGCTGATTTTGCTATATTTAATGAAAGGAATTGCCGATTCGATGTTTGACATTAAGGAAAATTTAAAAAAACTGCCGGATTGCCCAGGCGTTTATATGCACAAAGACAAGCTCGGACAGGTCATCTATGTCGGCAAGGCAATTTCGCTCAGGAACCGCGTGCGCCAGTATTTCCAAGCTTCGGCTAATCATAGTCCGAAAGTAAAAGCCATGGTTTCGCACATAGCGGAGTTCGAATACATCACGTGCAAGACGGAGATGGAGGCGCTCATCCTCGAGTGCAATCTCATCAAAAAATACGCCCCGAAGTACAATGTTTTGCTGAGGGACGATAAGACATATCCATATATCAAGGTTACCATGGGCGAGGAATTCCCGCGTGTGCTGAAGACGAGGCTCCTGACGAAGGACGGCAGCAAGTACTTCGGGCCGTACAGCGATGCAGGAGCCGTGAACGAGGCGGTTGAGCTGCTCAGCGATATCTACACGCTCAAGCGCTGCTCAGCGCGGAGTTTCCCAGAGGGGCACAGACCTTGCCTCAATTACCACATCAACCGCTGCAAGGGCGTTTGCGTAGGCGGCGTCTCAGCAGAAGAATATAGGAAAAACATCGCCGACGTCATCGAATTCCTGAATGGCAAGCAGCAGCCCGTCATCGACTATTTGACGGAGAAGATGACGGAGGCCGCCGAGAAGATGGAATACGAGGAGGCGGCCGTCTACCGTGACAAGATTGCAAGCATCAAGTCGCTCGCTCAGACGCAGAGGGTTACGATTACGTCGGGCAAGGATTTCGATATAGTTCTGAGCGCTGGTTCTGGCGAAAACTCGTGCGTTGTGCTGTTCCCAGTTAGGGACGGGAAGCTCAGCGGCCGCGAGATTTTTGACATGCACACGGGCGCGGAAGAGGACAGTGAGACTATCGTCAGCGAGTTCATCAAGCAATATTACAGCACGTTCGCGCAGCCTGTGCATGAGATACTCGTGGCGCGGCCGCTGGCGGAGGCTGAGCTGATAAGTGAGTACCTGGCATCCGCTCAGGTAGGCAGTGGAGCGGAGGACCGGCCCGCCTCCTCGGCGGGCAGGGCCGCACACATCTCAATCCACGTGCCGCAGAAGGGCGAGAAGCGGGCGCTGCTGGAGCTCGCCAAGCGCGACGTGACGGAGCTCGCCAAGACGCTCGAAATCAAGCAGGAGTCCGCCCGCGAAAAGGAAGAAACGCTCAGGGAAGCTCTGACCGCAATCCTCGGCGAGCGCAAGGAGACCTATCGCGTCGAATCCTACGATATTTCGAACACGAACGGCGTAGACACGGTAGGCGCAATGGTCGTGTTTAGCAACCTCAAACCTGTCAAGAAGGACTACCGCCGTTTCAAGATCAAGACGATCGACGGACAGAACGACTATGGCGCCCTGCAGGAAATGCTCTACAGGCGCTTCAAGAGGGCACTCGAAGGCGATGCGGGATTCATCAACCTCCCAGACCTAATTCTCATGGACGGCGGTCAGGGGCAGGTCAGTGCAGCCGAGAAGATCATCAGCGCCATGGGCCTTTCCATCCCGACGCTCGGCATGGCGAAAGACGACAGCCACAGAACTCGCGCACTTGTGAACAGTGCGGGCGAAGAATTTTTATTGAAGGAAAATCCTTTCCTTTTCAAGTATTGCGGGCGCATCCAAGAGGAGGTCCACCGCTTTGCGATAGAATACCACCGCTCGCTCCGCACGAAGAACTCCATCGGCTCGCTGCTCGACAATATCGAGGGCATCGGCCCAGCCAAGAGGAACGCGCTCCTGTCGAAATTCAAGTCGATTGAGAACATCAAACAGGCGACGACCGAGGAACTGACGAGCGTCCACGGCATCACCGAGAAAAATGCTCATGCTATAAAGGAATATTTTGGTTGATTTCAGAAAAAATTTATGATAGAATAGTTTGAATAAATGCGTGCAAATCAATTTGTTCGGCATTTTTCGTAATAAAAAATTAGAAAATATTTATTTTGTGGAGGAACAAAATGGCAAACGATAAGAAAAATAACGCTCCTGTTGAGGAAGCTGATGTTATCACTCTCGAATTTGAAGATGGCGTAGAAGTAGAATGCGAAATCATGGGAGTTTTCGACTGCAACGGTAAGGAATACATCGCGCTCATTCCAGACGATGGCACAGATGATGTTTACATCTACGGCTACAAGGAAGTTGGCGAGGACGAATTCGAGCTCATCGACATCGAGGACGATGCAGAGTTCGAGGCTGCAGTAGCAGAGTTCGACGCTATCATGGACGAGCAATAGAGAAAGCAAAATAGAATCAAGGAAAGAAAATGGCTAGATTAGCAGAAAAGGGGATACAAAATGGCTCACATTAGGTTAGGCGAACTCCTCATCGATGCTGGAGTTATCAACGAAACGCAGCTCGGCGAGGCGCTTGCAATTCAGAAGAAAACCAGAAACAGACTCGGCGATATTCTGATTGAGAACAATTTCATAACGAACGACGAATTGATAGACGCACTTCAGATGCAGCTCGGTATTGATTTTGTTGACCTGACGGCGATTTCCGTGCCTGTTGAATTAGCAAAATTCATTCCGCGTGCAACGGCGAAGAAGCACTGCGTTGTACCAGTTAAGTTGGTTGGCGACACGCTTTACATCGCGATGGCTGACCCGCTCGACTTCATCGCGCAGGAAGAGGTTAAGCTCGTCTCCAAGAAAAAAGTTATCCCGATGATTGCGACGCGCAAAGCCTGCGAGCAGGTAATCGAGACGCTGTACGGCAGCGAGGGTACCGCTCGAGCTATCGAGGATATGAAGCGAGAAATGGGCGAGAGAGGCGGCGACATCGTTCCTGCCCAGCTCAGACAGAGCGCTGAGCAGGATGCGAACGCAGCGCCAGCTATCAGATTCGTTAACTCCGTAATAGAGAGAGCAATCACAGAGAAAGCCAGCGACGTGCACCTCGAGCCGCACAAGGACGAGATGCTCGTTCGCATGAGAATAGACGGCGTGCTCCGCAAAATTCTCACAGTTCCATCGAACCTTCAGAACACAGTAATTTCGAGACTGAAGGTCATGGGCGGCATGAACATTTCCGAGCACAAAATTCCGCAGGACGGCCACTCAATGATAAATGTCAAGGGCGTTTCTGCAGACCTGAGACTTTCCGTAATGCCGACGGTTTACGGTGAGAAGATGGTTATCAGAATCCTCGAACAGTCCAAGGGCAAGATCACGAAGAAGAGCATCGGCCTCATGGACGAGGACGAAGTTAAGTACGATAATCTGCTGAAGAACAGCAACGGCGTAATTCTGCTCGTTGGTCCTACTGGATCTGGTAAATCGACCACGCTCTGTGCAATGCTCACGCAGCTTGCCAGCGACGATGTCAACATCATCACGCTCGAGGACCCAGTTGAATACGAAATCGAGGGCGTTAACCAGTGCCAAATCAACGAAAAGACTGGCATGACGTTCGCGAGCGGACTTACTGCAATCCTCAGACAGGACCCTGACATCATCGGCGTCGGAGAAATTCGTGACGCGAAGACGGCTCAGATTGCAATGAGAGCCGCTATCACAGGTCACCTCGTACTTTCGACATTGCATACGAACGATGCGGTTTCGGCAATCGACAGACTTTCCGACATCGGCATCGAGCCATACATGACATCGGCAGCGCTCAAGGGCGTTATCTCGCAGAGACTCGTGCGCAAGATCTGCCCGAACTGCAGAGAGGCTTACACGCCAGACGTTGACGAGCTGAAGGCTCTCGGAATCGAAAATGCTCAGGGCGTGCAGTTCTACAGAGGCGCTGGCTGCGCTGAGTGCAGACACACTGGATACAACGGCAGACAGGCAGTATTCGAGATCCTGACAATCACGAAGGAAATGAGAAGGGCAATCGCCAAGGGCGCTTCGTCCGAGGAAATCCTTCCGATTGCGCTTCAGGGCAATTACGAGCCGATGAAGAAAGCCTGCGCGAAACTTACGCTTAAGGGAATCACTACCGCTGAAGAGGCTATCAAGGCTGTAAACTCGACGGTTGAATAAAAGGAGAAAATTATGCTGAGAGTAAACGATTTGATTGCACTGGCTAGAAGCAAATCAGCATCCGACCTGCACATTGCATATGGCTTGCCAGTAAAGTGCAGAATTGATGGAAAAATTACGAGCATTACGGAGGACGCAATCACTGATGCTGATTGCGAGACCTTCGCGAAGGAGCTCGCAGGACCGAAGTACGAAGAGCTTTCGACTGTGGGCGAGCTCGACCTTGCGGTGACTGCGGACTGCGGCGCCAGAGTCAGAGTTAATATCTTCAAGGCGAGAGGGCATCTTTCGTTCGCACTCAGAATTTTGAATGATTATATCCCAGAAATCGAGGAGCTTTCGCTTCCACCAGCTGTTGCCGAATTCCCGAAGTACAAGTCGGGTCTCGTGCTCGTAACAGGTGAAACCGGTTCTGGTAAGTCGACGACGCTCGCTGCTGTGCTCAACCGCATCAACCATACGGAGAGCAAGCACATCATCACGCTCGAAGACCCTATAGAATATGTTTACACACCGGACAAATGCCTCGTCAACCAGAGGGAAATCGGCAAAGACACGAATTCCTACGACGATGGACTCAGGGCAGCGCTCAGAGAGGACCCAGATGTTATCCTCATCGGCGAAATGCGTGACCTTGAGACTATCGAGACGGCGCTCACGGCAGCTGAGACTGGACACCTTGTATTTGCAACGCTCCATACAAACTCGGCTTCCGACTCTATCGACAGAGTTGTCAGCGTATTCCCGTCTGGTAGACAGCAGCAGATCAGAACGCAGCTCGCAGGAACGCTCAGAGCGGTTCTCGCTCAGCAGCTCGTTCCGAAGATTGGCGGCGGCAGAGTTGCAGCTTGCGAAGTTATGACAGTAAGCGCTGCAATTCAGAACCTGATTCGCGAGGGCAAGACTCCGCAAATCGACAACTTCATTACTATGAACGCAAGAGAGGGCAACATCCTCATGGACACAGCCCTTGCAAACCTGGCTCGCGCTGGCAAAATCTCGCAGCAAGAAGCGACCCAGAGAAGCAAAAACCGCAAATAAATTTATCAGAAAACCCTGCACCGATTTGGTGCAGGGTTCACTATTTTTTGATTATTTATTTTCCTGAGGCTTTCTGCGCGTCGATTGCGGCGATCTGCTGCTCGACGCTTTCGTAGGATGTGGAGCCGAACGACTTCTTGGCCTTGATGCAGGTCTTGATGTCGATGTTTTCGTAGACATCCTCGTCGAAGAGCGGCGAGAATTCCTTGAGCTCTGCGAGGCTCATGTCTTCGATAGCCTTGCCGTTCTCTATGCAATAGAGCACGATTCTGCCGATGACTTCGTGGCAATCGCGGAACGGCAGGCCCTTGCCAACGAGGTAGTCAGCCGCATCCGTCGCGTTCATGAATCCGCTCTTCGCTGATTCAGCCATTCTACCTACATTAACCTTCATAGTGGAGAGCATGCCAGCCATCATCTCCAGGCACATCGACAGCGTGTCGAATGCGTCGAACACAGGCTCCTTGTCCTCCTGCATATCCTTGTTGTATGCGAGCGGCAGACCCTTCATCACTGTGAGTAGTGTTACGAGGTCGCCGTACACTCTGCCAGTCTTGCCGCGGATGAGCTCAGCCATGTCAGGGTTCTTCTTCTGAGGCATTATGCTGCTGCCAGTTGCGAAGCTGTCGTCCATCTCGATGTAGCCGAAGTCTGGGCTCGACCAGAGGATGAGTTCTTCACACAGTCTCGAAAGGTGCATCATGCAAGTCGAAGAGCAGGATAGGAACTCAATCGCGAAGTCGCGGTCGCTCACAGCATCCATACTGTTCGTACAGATTCCAGCGAAGCCGAGCTCCTCCTGCACGAAAAACCTATCCGTGTTATATGTCGTTCCAGCGAGCGCGCCCGCTCCGAGCGGCAGGCAGTCCGTCCTCTTATAGCAATCAGCGAAGCGAGATTTGTCGCGGCTGATCATATTGTAATACGCGAGCATGTGGTGCGCAAACAGCACCGGCTGCGCCTTCTGCAGATGTGTATAGCCTGGGAGAATTGTCTCTTTGTTCTCCTTAGCGAGCGTGAGGATAACGTCCATGAGCGCTGTGAGCTTCTCGTCGATTTCCGTAATCATCTTCTTCTGGTACATGCGGAAATCGAGCGCAACCTGGTCGTTACGGCTCCTTGCTGTGTGGAGCTTCTTACCTGCGTCGCCGATTCGTTCCGTCAGCACACGTTCTATATACATATGGATATCTTCGTCCTCAGGCTCGGAGAGGTCCTTGCCATCGGCGAGGTCAGCGAGGATGCCAGCCAAACCATCTAAGATTTTCTTGCAATCATCCTCCGATATAATCCCTTGTTTTGCGAGCATCTTGGCGTGTGCCATGCTGCCCGTTATGTCCTGCTCCCACATTCTGATGTCGAACGGGAGCGATGCGTTGAATTCGTGCGCAGAGGAGTTTTCCTCCTTAGCGAATCTGCCATGCCAAAGTTTCATATTGGCTCCTTTCGTCAATCTTTCGAACATTCGAACTCAATTACATAATGAATTCTCCGCCCTTGAGAACCTTCTTCTCAAGCTTGTCGCTGTACTTGGAGCCACCTTCAAGCTGCTCTTTCTGGATTGCTCTGATCTTCAGCGGCAGTGAGAACAGGTTGATGAATCCTTCTGCATCGTGCTGGTTGTAAACTTCGTCAGCGCTGAATGTAGCGAACTCTTCGCTGTAAAGTGCGTAGTCGGACTTGCTTGCAACTGGAGTTGCGTTTCCCTTGTAGAGCTTCATCTTAACTGTACCAGTTACCTGCTGCTGAGTTACGTCAACGAATGCGGAGATAGCCTCGCGAACTGGAGTGAACCAGAGTCCGTCGTATACGAGCTGTGCGAACTTCTGAGCAACGATGTTCTTGTACTGCATCGTGTCTCTGTCGAGGATGAGTCTTTCGAGGTCTTCGTGAGCAGCGTACAGGATTGTTCCGCCTGGAGTCTCGTAAACGCCTCTGGACTTCATGCCGACAAGACGGTTCTCGATGATATCGATTGTGCCGATGCCGTTCTTGCTGCCGAGCTCGTTGAGCTTGTTGAGGAGGCTAACTGCGTCCATCTTCTCGCCGTTGAGGCCAACTGGAATACCTTTTTCGAAATCGATGTCTACATATGTAATCTCGTCTGGAGCATCTTCTGGCTCGCAGCTGAGAACGTGGATGTCCTTAAGGTGCTGGTTCCAAGGGTTCTCGAGGTTGCCGCCTTCGTGGCTGATGTGCCAGATGTTCTCGTCTCTGGAGTAAATTTTCTCTACTGTCTGATGAATAGGAATGTTATGAGCCTTTGCATATTCGATCAGATCCTCTCTGGACTGGAAGTCCCAGCTTCTCCAAGGAGCGATGATCTTGATAGCAGGGTTGAGTGCCTTGATTGTAGTCTCGAAACGAACTTGGTCGTTGCCCTTGCCTGTGCAGCCGTGGCAGATGATATAAGCGCCTTCCTTCTCAGCGATTTCAACTAACTTCTGAGCCATGAGCGGTCTTGCCATGGATGTTCCGAGCATGTATGCGTTCTCGTAGATAGCGCCAGCCTTAACTGTCGGCCAAATGTAATCTTCGACGAATTCTTTCTGGATGTCGAGGATGTATGCCTTCGATGCGCCTGTCTTGTATGCCTTTTCTTCGATTTCCTTGAAATCTTCCTTCTGACCAGCGTTGCAGCAAACAGCGATAACTTCGCAATCGTACTGCTCCTTGAGCCATGTTAAGATGATTGATGTGTCCAGTCCTCCGGAATAAGCGAGGACGATTTTTTCCTTAGCCATAATTAGTAGTTCCTCCGTGTATAAATATTCTTGAAAATGTATAACAATTAAAAACAAGGTCTATTATACACCGATATAACAAAAATGCAATAGGGTTTTTGTGATTTTTTTAGAAAATTCGAAAATATTTTTTCATAAAAATGAATAAAAATGCTTGAATAAGTCCAAGAAAGGGTGTATAATGCATAGATGGTGAATAAAAATGCAGAATATGCACGAATTTATGCATAAAACAGAAATCAGAAGGAGACGAAGCATGAAAGGACAGTTATATCTAGAAGATGGAAGCCTGTACGAGGGCGAGGGCTTCGGCGCGGC
>CAVGSW010000027.1:0-13550 GCA_963631945.1 Flexilinea sp.
GGTCTTGCGAAAAGCACCTTAAATAGATTACCACAGGTGGCGGGATTTTGCAAGGATTTTTTTTCGGATTATCGCAAAACTCTATCAAAATTTTGCAAAATAGTGTATAATCAAGGGAGTTGAGCCGCAGACAAGACGCGGAACTGGTCACTGATAGCTGATGCAGAGAGCTAGGTAAAGTGCAGTAGAAGAAAAGATAGTTGGAGGGCAAAAATGCGATATATAGAGATAGACATTACTGGTAACAGGCAGGCGATTGAGCCGATTGTGACGGCGCTCATCGAGATTGGGATTACGGACAGCGTGGTCGAGGATCCGGCGGATGTGGCGGATCTGCTGCAGAAGAAGAACAGCTATGACTGGGATTACGTGGACGAGAGCGTGCTCGACCTTGAGAACGAGATTCCGAAGGTTACGGTTTACGTAGACGATGATGACGAAGGCAAGGCTAAGCTCGCGGAGATAAAGACGGCGATTGCGAGCCTGAAGGCGCGCGCTGAAGCGGGCGAGTTCGGTGAGGGTATAGACCTCGGCGACATTGAGATTGCAACGAGCGAGCACGACGATAGCGAGTGGAAGGACAACTGGAAGGAGTATTTCAAGCCAGCAAAGGTCGGCGGAACCATAGTCGTGAAGCCGACGTGGGAGGAATACGAGCCGAAGCCAGGCGAGAAAGTCATAGAAATCGATCCAGGCATGGCTTTCGGCACGGGCACGCACGAGACGACATCGCTGTGCATCAAACTCATGGAAAAATACACGAAGGCGGGCAGCAAGGTTCTCGACGTTGGCTGCGGCTCGGGCATTCTGTCGATTGCGGGCGCTTTGCTCGGAGCATCGGAGGTTCTGGGCGTTGAAATCGACCCTGTGGCGGTCGACGTTGCGAAGGAGAACATCGAGCTGAATCACGTGGGAGATGTGGCAGAGGCTAGATACGGCGACCTGACGAAGGGCATAGATTTCAAGGCGGACATAATCGTGGCGAACCTCATGGCGGATCTCGTTATGATGCTCAGCGAGGACGTGGCGAAGCACCTGCTGCCAGGCGGAATTTACATTTCTTCGGGCATTTTGGTCGAGAAAGAGGAGCAGGTTGCGGAGAAGATCCGCGAGCTCGGCTTCGAGATTATCGAGATAAAGGAAGACGGCATGTGGTGCGCGATTGCGGCGACCATATAGGCGGCGATTTCAGTTTTAGACGCAGATACTCAGAAATTACAGGATTGAGGGAATATGATTAAGTTTTTCGTGGGAGCCGAGGCGGTCTCAGGCTCGAACATCTACATAGAGAAAAAGGAAGACATCAAGCATTTATCAAAGGTTTTGCGGGCAAAGGTCGGCGACAAAGTCTGCATATCGGACGGCGGCGACTGGGAATACGAGACGGAGATTGCAGACATCGGCGAGGCGTGCGTGACGCTGAGGATTCTCGATAAGCAAAAGCCTGCACGCGAGCCGAAGACGCGGGTGACGCTGTACCAAGGCATACCGAAGGCGCAGAAGATGGAGACGGTCATCCAGAAGACGGTCGAGATGGGCGTTGACTGCATCGTGCCTGTGTTCATGGAGCGAACTGTCGTTACGGACAAAGGACAGTTCGCGAAGAAGCTTGCGCGGTGGCAGAAGATCAGCGACGAGGCGGTTAAGCAGTGCAAGCGTAGCAGGATTCCAGAGGTTAGGGAGCCGATTAGCTTCGCAGAGATGGCGAGCGAGCTCGCTGGCGGACAAGGGACTGACGGAGATCCAAAGCCAGCGAGCGGTTATGATATGGTGATTTGCCCTTACGAGAACGAGGAGGGCAGGAGCCTCAAGGATGCGCTGCGGCTGCCGCACGACGCTGAGCTGTGCGGCAGCGAGCCGCCGCGCCAGGTTGCTCAGGGCGGCGGCGCCCCGCAGCGAATCGCCCTCATCATAGGTCCAGAGGGCGGATTCGCGGATGCGGAGATCGCAAGGCTCGAAGAGCAGGACATCGCCGCAGAAATCGTCACGCTCGGCAAGACGATTCTGCGGACGGAAACCGCAGGACTCGCAGCGCTCGCGATGATCATGTACGAGCTCGAACTGTAGCGAGCGCCCTTGACATTTTCTCAAAAAAAACTATAATTATTAGATGTGTGCACAGAAGGATTTTTGTGTATAAATAACATGTGAATTCAAATAGGAGGAAAGCGATGAATGTAACCGATAGAGTCAAGAATTGCAACGGATGCGGGGCTTGCGTAGTTGCGTGCAAGAACAGATGCACCAAGTTAGTTCCGCGTGAAGAGGAGAGCCTGAAGAAGGTCGTTTGGGCCAACAACGACGGCTGCATGAAGTGCAATGCATGCTCGCTTTTCTGCCCACTTTTCAACCCAGTGGAGCTCCCGCATTTCGACGAGTTCTTCGAGTACGACAAATCATTCGACGAGAGAGACATGCCAGCGCTTTACCGCCAGACGATGCGTGGCGTGAAGGCAGGTCAGCACGTAGAGTTCGTAGGAACGCTGTGCCAGATTGCGGCGCTCAAGTCGCTTTCCGGAGACAAGCTACGCCCGAACCTCATCGTTAAGCCGCTTTGGTGCACAGAGGAGAAGCGCGAGGGTGACCCAGCGTGCGCAGGATGTATGTTCTACGCGGACTACCAGAAGTAAAAATTTATTTATATAGAAGATGTATGATTTTTAGCGTGTAATAAAATTTGTTAGGAGAAAGAAAATGGCATTTAACAACAAACGATGTGCAAACTGCCCATACGGCGTCGAAGGATGCAACTTGGAGTGCATTCAGCTTCGCTCGAGAGGCAAGGAAGAAAAACGCGAAATCCTCGACATTCTGAAGGATTCAGCTGCAGAATTCGAGAAATACGAAATCACGAGAGGCGAGCTTGCCAGAACGAACGAGCTCATCGAGAAGCTGGAGAACCAGGAAATCACGGTTTCCGTAATCGGCCAGTTCAAGCGCGGCAAGAGCACGCTGGTCAATGCAATCCTCGAGGACAAAATCCTCCCAGTAGGAATCGTTCCAGTAACGGCGGTTGTAACATCGATTCAATACGGCGAAAAAGCGGCAACGGTCCGCTTCGACAACGGCATCATCAAGCAAATCGGCTTCGATGAAATGTCTTCATACATCAACGAGCAGGAGAACAACGACAACCACCTCGGCGTTTCAGAAGTTCAGCTTTATTGCCCATCGCCTTTCCTGAAGAGAGGCCTCACATTCGTAGACACACCGGGCGTTGGCTCCGTCCACCAGAAAAACTCCGACGCGGCATACTCGTTCGTCAAAGAGAGCGACGCGGTAATCTTCATGCTCTCCGTGGACAGCCCGATCAACCAAATCGAAATCGACTTCCTGGAAAACGCGAAGGAATATGCAGCGAAATTCTATTTCGTAGTAAACAAAATCGATACAATCGACGAGTCCGACCTCGAGGAATACCTCCAGTATTGCCACGACCTCATATGCAAGCTCATGGACAAAGACGATGTCGAGCTCTTCCCAGTCAGCGCAAGGACTGGCGAGGGCATAGAATACCTGAAGAAAGCAATCCAAGTTGACTGCCTCACGACAGTTCAGGACATCATCGAACATTCCGCAAAGCTGAAGATGAGAGACATCGCGGCGAGTGGACTTTCTCAGATCGACCTGTACGCAACGGCACTCAGAATGCCAGCGAGACAGTTCGACGAGAAGTTCAAGGAGCTGAACGAGTTTTTCGAGGAAATCAAGACGGAGGCGGCGGACTTCGCAGAGCACTTCCGCAGCAATCCGCGCATGCTCGACGCTCACATGAACGATATCAAGAACAGCTTGTCGGCTAAGGTTTCCGACATGTTCGGCATCGACTATCACTATACTATTGATAAGGTTGACTTCTTCCGCGGCGGCGAGGTTGCAGAGGATGGAACGCGCGACCTGCGCGCAAGCTTCAAGGCTGCAGTCGACGAGGTTTGCGATGACCTTGCCAAGACGCTGAATACGATTTTCATGCACAGAGAAGAAAACACTTACGTTGTAGTTCGCAGGGTAAACGACCTGAACAGACTCGTACACAAGCTCATCAAGGTAAAACGCGAGCTTTCCGAGGAAGAAAACAAGGACGAGAAGGCTTCAGTCGCAAATTAAGGCAAATAAAATATATGCGAGAAATAAAATGTCGCTCTATCCGTAATGTGCGGATGGGGCGATTTTTTCGTTGGGGAAATTTCGGAATATTTTTTGCAATTGCGGGGCGAAATATGCGTTATGCACTTGGATTTTGCGGCGATTTGTGATATAATCCTATTCTGTATGAGTATGTTATTATGAGCGCAGAAAACAGGGGGCAAGTTGCAATGCGAACTGTTTGCGCGAGGAGGATACAATGAAAATCATATTAGACGCTATGGGCGGCGACAATGCGCCCCAGTCCGTTGTTGAAGGAGCGATCCTGGCACTGAAGGAAATGCCGCACACGATAGTTTTCGTGGGGCAGCAGGAGCTCATCGAGGCGGAATTAGCAAAATATACATACAACGCAGATCAGGTTGAAATCGTGGATGCACGCGAGGTCATCACGAACGACGAGGCGCCAGTTAGGGCGGTTCGCTCCAAGAAAGACTCTTCGATAGTCCGCGGAATCAACATGGTAAAGAACGGCGAGGGGGACATCTTCATTTCGGCAGGAAGCACAGGTGCGCTTCTGTCGGGCGGACTTTTCATCCTCGGCAGAATTCAGGGAATCGATAGACCTGCGCTTGCGTGCATTTACCCAATCATCGGCGGACAGGCGAGCCTGCTCGTTGACGCGGGTGCGAACTCAGAGTGCAAGCCGAACAATTTGCTCGAATTCGGCATGATGGGAAGCATATACATGGAGAAGGTTATCGGCCGCGCAAATCCGAAGGTAGGACTTGTCAATATCGGCGCAGAGGCGAAGAAAGGCTCGACGCTGACGAAGGCTGCATACGAGCTTCTCGACCAGAGCAACATGAACTTCATCGGAAACGTCGAGGCGCGCGATGTGCCGAAGGGTGCTTGCGATGTAATCGTTGCGGACGGATTTACCGGAAACGTAATCCTCAAGCTCACGGAAGGCCTTGCGTGGAACATCCTGCAGGTTATCAAGAAGAGATTTACGGATGGAGTCAAGGCAAAGATGGGAGCATTGCTTTTGCTTGACAAGCTGAAGGGCCTGAAGAAGGAATTTGACTATTCGTCTTACGGCGGCGCACCGATTCTCGGCGTGAAGGGACCGATCGTCAAGATGCACGGCTCCTCGAGCGCAAACGCAGTCAAGAACACGATTCTCAAGGGCATTCCTTACGTGGAAGGAAATGTCGTTGGAACGATTCAGAACTCAGTGCTGGAGATTGAGTCCATTATGGAGAGCGAGTAGAATTAAAATGAATAACATTGAAGAATTAGAAGCGAAAATAGGATACAGCTTCAAGGACAAAACTTTGATAGAAAGGGCGATGACGCACAGCTCGTTCAACCGCGAGAGAAACACGCGGCACAGGGATAACGAGCGCCTGGAGTTTCTGGGCGATGCGTTTCTGGACGCGATAGTCGGCGCGGAGCTTTACATTAGAATGAGCGACGTGACGGAGGGCGTGCTCACGAAGACGAGGGCGCTCGTCGTGTGCGAAAAGGCACTCGCGGTAGTTGCGAGGGAGTTCGAGCTCGGCGAATACCTGCTCATGGGGCATGGCGAGGCTTCGACGGGCGGCAGGAACAAAGATTCCATTCTGGCGGATGCGTTCGAAGCGCTCATAGGTGCGATTTACCTCGACGCCGGCTACCAGGAAGCGCAGAAATTCACAGTCAAGGCCTTCGAGAAGACGATTGAAGGTGCGATTTCGGGAAAGATTTTCTCGGATTATAAATCGGAGCTTCAGGAGCGCCTACAGAGCGGCGGCAAGTCGGTGAACATCAGCTACATCGTCGACAGAGAAGAAGGTCCTGCGCATGACAAGACGTTTTATCTTCACCTCGAATGCGACGGGAAGAAATACGGCAAGGGCTGCGGCAAGACGAAGAAGGAAGCTGAGCAGAATGCGGCTCGGGCAAGCCTGGAAATGCTCGCTAAGAAGTAGAGTGCGCGAGAAAATTTTTGAAAACGGAGAAACATCGAATGTATTTTAAGAGACTGGAAATGCACGGCTTCAAGTCCTTTGCTGAGCCTGTGGTAATAGAATTTCACGAGGGCGTGACTTGTATCGTCGGCCCGAACGGAAGCGGCAAGAGCAACATCAGCGACGCGATTCGCTGGGTGCTCGGCGAGCAGAGCCCGAAGATGCTCAGGGGCGGCAAGATGGAAGAAGTTATATTTGCTGGAACCGCGAGCAGAAAGTCCCGCGGCATGGCGGAGGTAACGCTCGTCATCGATAACTCGACGGGGATACTCCCAATCGATTACAGCGAAGTTGCGATTACGCGCCGCATGTATCGCTCGGGCGAAAGCGAATATCTCATCAACAACAACCAGTGCAGGCTCCGCGACATCAAGGAGCTCATCATGGACACGGGCATCGGCGTAGACGGCTACTCCATCATCGGACAGGGCAAAATCGCCGACATCGTGAGCAATAAGCCGGAATCGAGGCGCGAGATCTTCGAGGAAGCGGCTGGCGTTGTCATGTACAAGAGCAAGAAGGCTGAGGCTGAGAGAAAGCTTGCGAACACGAATGCGAACCTCGAGCGAGTCAACGATATCGTCGGCGAAATCGAAGGCAGAATCGACGGCCTCAAGGAAGACAGCATCAAGGCGAAGGAATACCTCGAGCTCAGAGAAAAATACCAGGAGCTTGAGATTAACATCACGCTGAAAAATATCGAAAAGCTCGACCTTGCGACGGAGACGCTCAAAGACGATATCAAAGAGCTCGAATGCGCAATCGACGATAATTCCGAGAAAAAAGACGCTCTGAACGCTGAGCTTACGGAAGCTCGCGGCAAGAACGAGAATCTCGAGTCGCTCGGGAATGAAGCGAGAGACAACCTGCTTAAGAAAGTAGAAGAGATAAATAGAATCAGAAACAAGAGCCAGTTAGACCAGGAAAAGCTCAGCGCTATCGAGCGCGACCTGGCGAGACTCGAGGGCGAAATCGCAGACCTTACTGAGAAGGAAGAACGCGAGAATTCGAACCTGAGGGGTGTTCAGAGCACGCTGGCCGAGGCCCAGAAGAAAAAGGACGAGGCCGAGAAGGCGCTTCAGAACAGAATCGAGGCGCATAGCGAAGCGGCAAGGCGCGCATCCGAGCTTTCGGGCGAAATCGACGATGCGAACAACCGCATGATTTCGCTGCAGAACAGCGCGACGGGCAAGCGCTCCGAGGCGAGAAGCCTGGAGAGCTACAGAAAGTCGCTCGAAGATAGGAAGAATGCGCTGCTGAGCCAGGGCGAGGAGTTCACTGAGAGCCAGCTCGCTTACGAGAAGGAAAAGCGCGAGGCGGACGCGGAGAAAGACCGTATCGAGAAGAATATCGCTACGAAGAAGCAGGAGCTTTCGGACGCGAGAGCCGAGCTCACAGGTCTTCAGAGCGACGTGAACAGCCTCACGAGGGAGAACGAAGACCTGAGGATCCAAGCAGGCCAGAAGAACTCCCGTAAGAAAACCATCGAGGAAATGGAAAATAACTACGAAGGATATAACGGCGCGGTTCGCTTTATTATGAAGGCGGGCATCGCTGGGATTGAGGGCGTAGTTGCTGATATTATCAACGTTCCGGCGGGACTTGAGGCTGCAATTGAAACGGCACTCGGCGCTGGAATGCAGAACATAGTTTGCAAGAGCGACGAAGACGCAAAGCACGCAATCAAGCTCCTGAAGCAGAACCGCGCAGGTAGACTCACGTTCCTGCCGATTTCTAGCATTAGAGCAAGCGTTGCAAACGTTCCAGAGAAAATCCGTAGCAATAGCGGCTTTAAGGGACTTGCATGCGACCTAGTTAAATATGAAGAAAAGTACGAGGGGATTTTCGAGTATCTGCTCGGCCGCGTTGCAGTTGTCGAGGACATGGATGCAGCGGTTAGCCTCTCTAAGCTTGCAACAGGCGGGCTGAGGTTCGTAACGCTCGAAGGCGAAATCATCAACGCAAGCGGCGCAATCACAGGCGGTAAATACAAGAACCAGACAGCGAACCTGCTGTCGCGTAAGAGCGAAATCGATAAGCTCGCAAGCGAAATCGAGGAGCTGAAGGCACACTATCAGAAGAACAAGGACGAACTCGAGCAGAAGAAGGCAAGAGCGCAGAAGCTCATAAGCGATTGCTCGCAGCTTGAGGACAAGATCAACGAGCTCGGACGCGAACTCATCACGGTTTCCGGTCGCATAGACCTCATAGAGCAGAACTTCGAAGGCGCAAAGGATAGCGACGAGACGAAGAAGAGAGAACTCGCAGGAATAGAAGAAGACTTCGCTAATCTCGAGAAGAACGTCGCTGGACTTTTGGCTGAGGCGAAGGCTGCAGAGGACGAGATTGCAAGCATAGAGCAGAACGCAACTAACCTCGCGGATGAATACGAGAAGGCGCGCGACAAGGTAAGTGCCGAGAGCGAAGAAATCACTCAGGCTCGCATCAAGAAGACGAGCTGCGAGGGCGAGTGCACATCAGCGCAGCAACTCATAGATAGAATTGAGACTGCGTGCAGAGATTTGAAGAGCCAGATCGATGCGAAGAAGGAGGAGACTATAGACCTCGAAAAAGAGCAGCATAGTATCATCTACGGCGGCGACGATTCGGCAGGTAACCTCGAGGAGATGGAAGCCGAGAAAGAGCGCCTCGAAGGCTATATCGATGAAATCGCATCCGAAAGGACTGAGCTTGCTGAGAGAATCACGAAGGTTTCCGGCGAGCTGAACAGCCTCGTGGACGGTCTGAACCAGAGCCGCGACAGCAAGTACCAGATGGAAATCAAACTTGCGAAGAACGAGACTCAGCTTGAAAACTTCAAGCAAAATCTCTGGGATGATTTTGAGATATCATACGCGCAGGCACTGACTATGAAGAAAGAGAATTTTGTTCTTTCCTCATCTGTCAAGGAGAGCCGTGAAATCAAGAATAGAATTAAGGAACTCGGCGATGTAAACGTTGGCGCCATCAAGGAATACGAGCAGATCAGCACGAGGTACGAATTCCTCACTGAGCAGAGAGCCGATATCCTGGCCGCAATGTCCGAGCTCCAGGCAATCATCAGCGACATGGACAAGACGATCAAGACGAAGTTCAAAGAGAATTTCGATCAGGTCGTTGTAAACTTCGAGTCGATATTCGCTGAGCTTTTCGGGGGCGGGCATGCTGAGCTGAGACTCGATAACGAGGATAATCCGCTCGAGTCGGGCATTGAGATCATCGCTCAGCCGCCAGGAAAGAAGCTTCAGAACATCAACCTGATGTCCGGTGGCGAGAAGACCATGACGGCCATTGCGCTCATGTTCGCGGTGCTGAAGACGAAGCCGACGCCGTTCTGCATCCTCGACGAGGTTGAGGCGGCGCTCGACGATGCGAACATCGATAGATTCGCGAAGTATCTCCGTAATTTCAACGAGATTCAGTTCGCAATCGTAACGCACCAGAAGGCGACGATGGAGCACGCAGATGTGCTCTACGGCGTAACGATGCCTGAGCAGGGAATTTCCAAAGTGCTTTCGCTCAGACTCGGCGACGATTTTGATATTTAGCAAATTAGAATAAAAATAAGGGGGACGCAATGTCTTTATTTAAGGAGAAAAAGTCATTTTTTGGTAAGCTGTCGGAGAGAATCTCTGACGTAATCATGGCGCGCGGTCAGGTCGACGAGGATTTGATGGACGAACTCGAGGAAGTTCTCATCACATCGGACATCGGCATGGACACGACCGTTAAGATTATGGACAAGCTCCGCGATTTTGTTAAGGAAGAATACGTGAGCAATCCTGAGAATGTCAAGAAAGGCCTGCAGAGAATCATGACGCTCATGGTCGACAAGGGCAAGGCGCAGAAGCTTTCTGAGAAGCGGCCGCTCGTGATTCTCATGATTGGAATCAACGGCGGCGGCAAGACGACGACAATCGGCAAGCTCGCACACAAGCTGAAGAACGAGGGAAACACTGTTATGCTCGCAGCGGCGGACACGTTCCGTGCAGCGGCGGCTGAGCAGCTCGTAGTTTGGGGCGAGAGAAACGGAGTGAACGTCATCAGGCACCAGGAGGGCGCAGACCCATCCGCTGTTATCTACGACGCGATTCAGTCCGCAAAGGCTCGTAACACAGATGTTTTGATTTGCGACACGGCGGGCAGGCTCCAGAACAAGAAAAATCTCATGAACGAGCTTGAGAAAATGAACAAGATTATAAGCCGCGAATATCCTGAGGCTGACCGCGAGACGCTGCTCGTGCTCGACGCGACGACGGGCAAGAACGCGATTTCGCAGGCGCAGGAATTCGGTCAGGTTGCAGATATTACAGGTATAGTCCTCACGAAGCTCGACGGCACAGCCAAGGGCGGAATTGCAATCACCATCGCTCAGGAATACGATATGCCGATCAAGTTCATCGGCACGGGCGAGGGAATTGAGGACTTGGAGGAGTTCGATGCAAAGAGCTTCATAGGAGGAATTTTTGATGAGTAAACCAATCGTTGCCGTTGTAGGCAGACCAAACGTTGGAAAATCAACATTTTTTAACAAGATAGTAGGCAGACGAATTTCGATCGTCGAGGATACGCCAGGCGTTACGCGCGACAGAATCTACGCGGAGGCCGAGTGGAACGGCGTGCACTTCGGGCTGATTGACACGGGCGGTATCGAGCCGTCGAGCGCGGACGTAATCCTTTCGCAGATGAGGGAGCAGGCGCAGGTCGCAATGGACATGGCTGACGTAATCCTTTTCATCGTGGACGGCAAGGATGGGCTGACGCACGCGGACCGCGAGGTTGCATCCATGCTCCTCAGAACGGGCAAGAAGGTAATCCTCGTGGTCAACAAAATCGATGCGCCGTGGAATCTTCCAGATGATTTCTATGATTTCTACGAGCTGGGGCTCGGCGAGCCTATTCCGATTTCCGCGGCAAACATGCTGAACTTCGGTGATGTGCTCGACGAGATTGTCGAGAGCTTCCCAGACGAGAATTACGATGACGATGAGGAAGTGACGAAGATTGCGGTTATCGGCAAGCCAAACGTTGGCAAGTCTTCGCTTATCAACTGCTTGCTCGGAGAAAAGCGCGTTATCGTTTCGCCAATCGCGGGAACTACGCGTGATTCAATCGACACGCCTTTTGAGAAAGATGGCAAGAAATACATTTTGATAGACACGGCTGGAATCCGCAGAAAATCAAAGGTTAACGAGGATATCGAGCGTTACAGCGTTGTGCGTGCTGTTGCATCCATCGAGCGCTGCGACGTATGTCTTTTGATGATAGATGCGGCTGAAGGTTTGACAGACCAGGACAAGAAAATCGCAGGTGTTGCGCACGAGGCGGGCAAGGGCATCGTCATCGTCGTAAACAAATGGGATTTGATAGATAAGGAAACGAACACGATGCGCGATTTCAAGCGGCTCATCGAGGCTGACATGCAGTTCATGTCCTATGCGCCTTCCGTATTTATTTCGGTTAAGGATAAGCAGAGGGTGAACCAAGTCATCGAGATGGCGGACTACGTTTCCGAGAAGCGCGCGCTGCGCGTGCCGACTGGCCAGCTGAACAGCCTGATTCAGGATGCGGTTATGATGAAGCAGCCGCCTTCGGACAAAGGCCACAGACTGAAGATTTACTATGCGACGCAGGTTGGCGTAAAGCCGCCGCTGTTCAGTTTCCAGATAAACAAGCGCGACCTGATGCATTTCTCGTATGCAAGATATCTTGAGAACCGCATCAGAGACGGCTTCGGGTTCGAGGGAACTTCAATAAAATTCGTTTTCAGAGAAAAGGGTGAAAAAGTAGAATAATGGACACAATTGGACTTATTTCTCAATATTACACGACGCAGGCTTGGGTGATGGTGGTAATTGCGTATTTGATTGGCACGATTTCGCCAGCGATTATCCTCGGCAAAATCATGGGCGTCGATATCAAGAAAGAAGGCAGCGGAAACGCTGGGACGACGAATGTGCTTCGTGTGCTCGGCAAGAAAGCAGCTCTCATTACTTTGGTTGTGGACATTTGCAAGGGAGTCCTGGCGGTGGAGCTCGGATTGCATCTGATGACCTATAAGGTGGCCATCCTGTGTGCCCTTGCTGTGTTCTGCGGACACATCTGGCCTTGCTTCTTCGGTTTCAAAGGCGGCAAGGGCGTTGCGACGGCCTTCGGGGCAATCCTCGCAATCAACTGGATCCTCGGGCTTTCGGCGCTGGCAATCACAGCTATCGTGCTTCTCATAAGCAAGAGAATGTCGGCTGGCTCGATTGCGGGAGCGCTGGCGTTTCCGATTCTTTGCTATTTCCTAGAACCAGGGTTTTTCTGGGTTGGGCTTGCGATGGCGCTGATTGTGCTCAAGAAGCATAAGGACAATATTATCAGGCTGTTCAAAGGGGAAGAGCCGATTATGGGAATCTTCAAGTCTAAATAACTTGGTTAGAGTGGAGTTTGGAGAGTGGAGAGTGAAATTATGAAGAAAATTGCGGTGATTGGTGCGGGAAGTTTCGGAACTGCTCTGGCTATGACGCTAGCTGGCAAGGGCCACGACGTTACCATGTGGGCGCGGCGCGCTGAGCAGATTGCGGAGATGCGTGATAACAGAACGAACGAGCACTATCTGCCGGGCGTAGAAATTCCCGCTGAAATAAAATTTACTGGCGATATTGCGGATGCGGCAAGCGGCAAGGACATTCTGCTGTTTGCAGTGCCTGCACAGAAGTTCCGCGAGGTATTTGCGGAGGCGATGAAGCACGCGGATGCAGGCATTCCAGTTGTGAACGTCGCAAAGGGCATTGAGAAG
Source organism: Flexilinea sp. (assembly GCA_963631945.1). GTDB lineage: Bacteria > Bacillota > Clostridia > Peptostreptococcales > Anaerovoracaceae > CAG-238. The sequence continues at coordinate 12,883 of CAVGSW010000027.1, forward strand.
GGCTCGCTCCTCAGACTCTCGGAAGTCGCAGAGGAAACCGCGCCTGGATGCAATTACATTGCGCTCTCTGGCCCGTCGCACGCTGAGGAAGTCGCTCGCAAACTGCCGACGACTGTCGTTGTAGCGGCGAAGGATCACGATATCGCAGTTGAAATCCAGGAGATTTTTAGCACGGACAGGTTCCGCGTATATACAAATGAAGATTTGATCGGGGTTGAGCTCGGCGGCGCACTGAAGAACATCATCGCGCTCGGAGCTGGTATTTCCGACGGGCTGAAGTTCGGCGACAATGCGAAGGCGGCTATGATGACGCGCGGCATCACTGAGATGACGAGGCTGGGCATTGCGCTCGGTGCGAAGAAGGAGACGTTCTCGGGACTCGCTGGAATCGGCGACCTGATTGTAACTTGTACGAGTATGCATTCGCGTAACAGACGCTGCGGCATCCTCATCGGTGAGGGGCTTGCGGTGGACGAAGCGGTCGAGAAAGTCGGCATGGTTGTCGAGGGGCTTTCGACTGCGGAGGCTGCGGACATGCTCGCGGAGCGCTGCGGGGTTGAGATGCCAATCACGGCTTGCATCTGCCACATGATTCAGGGCAAGATCAGCGCGAACGAGGCGGTTGAAATCCTCATGGGGCGCAAGAAGAAGAACGAGATGCACATATA
>CAVGSW010000028.1:0-12972 GCA_963631945.1 Flexilinea sp.
TCCACGCATCCGTGAAGGATGTATAGGATATCTGCAATCTGCTCGTGCTGACTACTGCGCAGACCTCCGCTGCGCTAGCGGGGATGCACGGTGCCGCAGATATTGCGAGTGCCATGGCAAGGCATATAATTTTTTTCAATTTCATTAGGATCATTTCCTTTTCTTGGTTCTCTTATAAACGCCCGTTCCGACTACCGCCAAAACAAGAATTATTGCAAAGCAACAGATAATAGTAATGTCGCCGTCGTTAATTACGGAAGCAACTGCATCCGAAACCGCTTCTGTAAGTGTCTCTGCCTCTGCGGACTCTTCCTCAGTCTGTTCTTCTGTAGCCAGCTCTTCATCTGTCTTGTCTATATCGTAAAACTCGTCGACTGCCTCACCTTCCGCGTCCTCCGCAGCAAGCTCATCCTCTGAGGATTCTGTCTCCTCAGCGGATGCTTCCTCCTCGCTAGGCTCTTCTTCCTCGTCAGATGCCGACGTGTATTTTCCTTCGTAAACGGCATATATCTTCGGAGCTCCAGCAAAGATGCAGCTGCCATCCTTCGTGCTGTTCTCAAGTGTATCATACTGACTTAAGCTCGAAACAGCCTTGTCGTGCGATGCGTATACGCCTGCCCATTCGCCGAGCTCAAAGTGCTTCTCGAAGAGTCTGCCGTAGGTGATATCTATGAGCCGAGCGCCTGAGTCCCCGTTTTTATCGAACTGAACTTCGGAATCGTTAAATGTAAAGTTCGTTATCGCTTTGCTCTTATCCGATGTTCTCTGGTATGCGATGTAGGCTATCTTGCTGCTTCCGCCGATATCTTTGTCGAGATAATAATCGCAGCCTTTTGAAGCCGCTTTGTTTATCGCCTTGGCCTTCGTGCTTCCCGTAACGAGACATACATTGGATATATACTTCTCAATGCTCGCTCTTCTGTACATCAGAAGGTATATCTGGCTGTTCGACACGCCCTTGTCCAAATTCGCGACCGTTCCGTCGCTCATGCGCACTGGGCTAGAGCCGTCATTTCTAAGCGAAACGACCTCGTCCGTATCGGAAAAGCCTGACACCGTGTCGAGCGATGTTATCTTATTTCCTGCTGAACTGTCCTTCGTATAGTAAAGGTAGAGCGGCGTTCCGCTTGTGCCCTTGTTCAGGCTCGTGTTTGAAACGAGTTTATAGCTACAGCCGTTATATGTAAGCGAGTCGCTGCGCTGCGTTGAAACGACGAGATCAGTTACAGCGCTCGAGCCTGTCTTATACCCGATGAACACGGCGGAATCACTGTCTGTGACCATGTTCATCCCCTGGAACAGAACGGAGTAGCCTTTGCTCTCCAAGTGTTCTCTTCCCTTTGCGCCGGAAGCGACTGTGATATCGGAGATATAACTTGTACTTGCACATGCGCACAAGTACATACTGCCCGCCGCGACAAGCGCCAGCAGCAGTATGCAGACTGTTTTTAATGCAAATTTAAGTGTTTTGTCTTTCTTTTTTATCAATGTTTGAACACCATCCTAATCGCTGAGCTCTTCAGCTGTTTTTTTCGGTTTTAATATGATTTTCTTGAGTACAAATACGTTTATTACCAAATATACTGAAATCGGAAGGAAGTATCCGATATAATTTGCAAGGTCCGAGCTTGCCTCAACGAGCAAATTGAATACCGAGTGAAACACCACAGCCAAGTTAAAGCTACAGATTACTCCGCCCAAGAACAGCTTCTTCTTCCTATGAATATACGGAACGAAGTTCGCTATCAGCACCGTGGTAATGCCGTGCATCAGTCCAGAGCTGAAGCCTCTTATCAGGGCAAAGAAGAAATTTGCCGTTGATATATGCTGCATCAATATGATGATATTTTCCAGCATTGCAAAGCCGATGCCCGTGGCAAACGCAACGGTGACAACGGACTTTTCGTCGTCGGAAAAGAAATAAGCATAGTATATGACTGGCAATACCTTGACAAATTCCTCTGTGATTGGCGTGAGATTTGTCGTAACATACAGTATTGAACCATTTGACACTCGCAACAGCAAGCCGTTCACCTCGCTGACAAAGAGGCACAGGAACATGCCCGCCAAAAGCGATATTACTACTTTTTTCGATTTTTTATCTATCGGTACCAGCATCATCGCCAGCGGAACGGCGATGCAGATAAACAGAATATAGCTCATTGAATCCATTTTTTCATCTCCTTATTGAGAAGCGGCAGATACATAATGTATAAAATACCGAGTAAAATCTGAATGATTATTGGGTTTGTTAGGCCGAAACAGTACAGACCCACCTCAGCAAGCGTAAGAATTTCTAACACAAAACAAAGAATGTTAAATCTTCTCAACGCTCTTATTATGCCGCCCTCGACATCCGGTTCGAGTGCATGCTTTACGTTGAAATATCCAGCAAGTCCCGCCAGAGCCGCCAGAACCACAAACGAGAGGCGGACGGAAATCGATGCAGTGCCGCAATTGAACGCCCACACGGCGATTACCATTTCGCAAGCTGGTGCGATTAGCGCGAGCAGCTTGTACTTCGTAAATTTCTTATCTTCGTCATCCAGCAGATTGTCGATCGTGCCGACATTCTGCAGATACAAGAATAGGAAAAATGCGGCGAAGCCCAAAAGTCCGATATTAAATGTAGCGGGCAGACCGCCGTAGCATAAAAGCGTTACAATGTAAAACACTCTTGAAAACGCCTGACATGCGAGTGGAAAGATCGCAAGCTTGAAATACAGCGGCTGTTTTTTCTTAAACATGACCGACAGCCCGTAAACCAGTCCCGCGCAGGCGCAAACGAACAGGTATATGTTTATAATCGCGATAATATTCATCGGATGAACACCCATTTCCTTTCAAAAAAATGTGTCATTTGTGTGATATAATTTTGACATTATATAATATCACTTGTGTGTTATGTTGTCAAGGTAAAATCGGGCTTGACGCTATGCGTCGGAGCCTTTTTTGCCGTTGGTGTAGGCGTTTATGAACTTCGCCTTGCGCTTGGAATACATGATCTGCTGGCTGGAGTAAATGCCCTTGTAGCCGGACATCATGTAGCAGAGGCAGCATGCAACCGCGAAGTACAGCATGCCCTTCGCGCCGAAGAGCTCGATTGACAGGAAAATCGACGAAATCGGGCAGTTCGTGACGCCGCAGAACACGCAGGTCAGGCCGATTGCGGCTGCGAAGCCTGCTGGAATCCCAAGGAGCGGCCCGATGACGCAGCCGAACGTCGCGCCCACGAAGAACGAAGGCACGATTTCGCCGCCCTTGAAGCCGGCGCCGAGCGTTATCGCCGTGAACACAAGCTTGAGTAGGAAGGCGATAGGCTCGGCCTCGCCCTGCTCCACGGCTGCGGAGATCACGTCCATGCCGACGCCGTTATAATCGTTCGAGCCACATATAAATGTAAGAACGATTATAATGCAGCCGCCTGCGATGGCGCGAAGATATGCGTTTTTGATATATTTACGAAGCGCCTTCTCGGCGTATTGCATGATGTCGCAGAACAGGATCGAAACGACCGCGCACAGAATAGCAAGTCCCATGACCTTGAAGAACATTTCGGGTTCGACGGTCGGCACATCTACGCTGAAGCGCACTGGCACTACGTCGAGCGAAACCGCCACGAAGTATGCGACGAGCGAGGATATCAGGCACGGAACGAGCGCCACATGGTACAGGATTCCGATGCTGATTACCATGACTGCGAAGACCGCGGCAGCGAGCGGGGTTCCGAATATCGCCGAGAAGAAGGCTGACATGCCCGCGAGCGTCGCGATGCGAAGGTCGCTATCGTCAAGGTGCAATTGGCGACCGATCCACTGCCCAAGGGTGCCGCCCATCTGCAGCGCGGCACCTTCTCTGCCAGCGCTTCCGCCGCAGAGGTGCGTCAGCACCGTCCCAATAAAGATTGATGGCACGAGCAATGGCGAGAGCCTTCTGCCTTTGTGCACGGCGCGGATTACGTGGTTCGTGTTCAGGCCGTCCGTCTTGCAAGCCTTGTAGAAGCCTACTATAGCTAAGCCTGCAATCGGGAGCAACCAGAGTATCCACGGGTTCGCATTTCTGAAGGCTTCTACGCCCGTAATGCTGTGGTGGAATATCGCTCCGAGTATGCCGCCTGCGCAACCGATGAGCGAGGCGACGACGAGCCACTTGAGGAACGTGCCGATATATAGCCACGATAATTTTATTTCTGAGATGAAATTTTCTTTGATTGTTTTTTTCTTTTTCATTCTTGCTTTCTGTTCCTGTTTTTATTTGATTTCTGGATCCTCCGCCTGAAGCTAGAGGCGGCGAGGTGCGTTCAGTCCTAACTTTTAATTATCTTCGCATTGCGGGCGTTTGTCAATGAAAATTAGGAAATTTCATACTAGTTTGAAGATGAAATTTCTGGCCCGCAGCAGCGCGAAAAAAATCGGAACCGAAGGCAAGTGGTTCCGATTTTTTTATAGTATGTATGAAAGTATATATCTTTAGATGTAATAGGGTTTGGCTTACTTGTTTTCGCGGATCTGGCGGGAGATTTCGTCCGCCATCGCATCGGCGCCCTCCTTGGAGTGGCAGCTGCCGTGCATCGCGCAGTGTGCGCAGTTTGCACCGCAGGTCGAGCGACCCGCTTTTTTGTCTTTTCTTAACTGGATTATGATCAGGGCTACTATAACAGCCAGAATCAGTCCAACTACTATCGTTCCCATATTTCCTTCTTTCCGCCAGCCGTGCGGCTCGCTTTTACTTAGCTTCCTTGTAAGGTCTTACGAGGTTGTAGATGATGAATGCAAGGCAAGCAAGTGCTGCGATGAGACCGATAACGCTTACGTTACCAGTGAACGCATTGCCGAACTGGTTGATCATCAAAGCTACGATGTATGCGAATCCGCACTGATAGCCGATTGCGAACCAAGTCCACTTTGCATTGTTCATCTCTCTCTTGATAGCGCCCATTGCGGCGAAGCAAGGTGCACACAGCAGGTTGAATACGAGGAATGCGTATCCGGAGATACCTGTAAATGTGTTTGCAAGTACTGTGTAAACATCGCCGTAAGCTCCGTAAAGGATACCCATCGTACCAACGATGTTTTCCTTTGCAACCAGACCCGTGATGGATGCAACCGTTGCTTCCCAAGTACCGAATCCGAGCGGTGCGAAGATCCAGCAAATTGCGCTGCCGATTGCTGCCAGGATTGACTGGTCAAGCTCTTCTTCGCTAAGCATTCTGAAGCCTTCGTCTGTGAATCCGAAGTAGGATGTGAACCAGATGAAGATTGTGGAAAGGAGGATGATTGTTCCGGCTTTCTTGATGAATGCCCAGCCACGTTCCCACATGGATCTGAGTACGTTCAGAGCTGTTGGCATATGGTATGCTGGGAGTTCCATTACGAATGGTGCAGGCTCGCCTGCGAATCTCTTTGTCTTCTTCAGCATGATTCCGGAGATGATGATTGCTGCCATACCTACGAAATATGCGCTTGTTGCAACCCATGCACTGCCACCGAAGATAGCGCCTGCGATCATTGCGATGAACGGAACCTTTGCTCCGCATGGGATAAATGTTGTAGTCATGATTGTCATACGACGGTCACGCTCGTTCTCGATCGTTCTGGAAGCCATGATGCCTGGAACGCCGCAGCCAGTGCCGATGAGCATTGGGATGAACGACTTGCCGGAAAGTCCGAACTTACGGAAGATACGGTCAAGTACGAATGCGATACGTGCCATGTAGCCGCAAGCCTCGAGGAATGCGAGGAGCAGGAACAGTACGAGCATCTGTGGAACGAATCCGAGTACAGCGCCAACGCCGGCTACGATACCGTCGAGGATGAGGCCTGACAGCCAATCTGCTGTGCCTGCTGACTCGAGTGCGTTACCCAGGAGCACTGGGATACCAGGTACCCAAGTTCCATATGTGGAAGTGTCCGGAGCACCGTAGCTTTCCTTATAATCTGTATTTAAGAACTGTGCCATAGCATCTTCGTAGTCAGCCTTTGTTACGCCGTCCACTGTCTCTACAGCAAGTGTTTCTTCGTCTTCAACGTCGTAGGAGATGCTTGCATCTGCTGGGATGAGGCTGTCGAGCTCAGTGAGTGCTGCGCTTGCTGCTGCATCGCTGTAGTCCTCAGACTCAAGGTCGATTGCACTAGCGATAGCGTCTGTGCCGTATTCCTCAGCAAAAGCGCCGAGGATGAGATCTGTATCTCCGTATGTTTCAGCCGCCTCTTCATACGCGGATGTTCCCATTCCGAAGAGGTGATAGCCATCGCCGAACAGTCCATCGTTTGCCCAGTCTGTTGCTGCTGCTCCGACTGTTACCATTGAAATATAGTAAACGAGGAACATGATCAGAGCAAAGATTGGAAGTCCGAGCCAACGGTTCGTAACGATTTTGTCGATTTTGTCGGATGTCGTCATTCCGCCGACGTTTTGCTTCTTATAGCAAGCCTTGATGATGGAGCTGATGTACAGATATCTCTCGTTTGTGATGATGGATTCTGCGTCGTCGTCAAGCTCGTCTTCTGCGGCTTTGATGTCGTTTTCGATGTGCATCATGATTGTTGGAGCAATGCTGAGCTTTTCGAGGACTTTCTCGTCTCTCTCAAAGATTTTGATTGCGTACCATCTCTGTTGCTCTTCTGGAAGGCCGTGAACTGCGGCTTCCTCGATGTGAGCGATTGCGTGCTCAACTGCACCTGAGAAATTGTGCATTGGAATCGTCTTTGCGTTGTGTGCTGCATCGATTGCTGCCTCTGCAGCTTCCATGATGCCTGTGCCCTTCAGTGCAGAAATCTCAACAACCTTGCATCCGAGCTGTCTTGAAAGTTCAGCAGTGTTGATCTTGTCGCCGTTTTTTTCGACGATATCCATCATGTTGATTGCTACAACTACTGGAATTCCAAGCTCTGTGAGCTGTGTCGTCAGGTAAAGGTTTCTCTCAAGGTTCGTACCGTCGATGATGTTTAAGATCGCATTTGGTCTTTCATCGATGAGGTAATTTCTTGCAACTACTTCCTCGAGTGTGTACGGGGAAAGTGAGTAAATACCAGGAAGGTCGGTGATGATAACGTCATCGTGCTTCTTGAGCTTACCTTCTTTTTTCTCTACTGTTACGCCTGGCCAGTTACCAACGAATTGATTGGAACCGGTGAGGCCATTGAAAAGCGTTGTCTTACCTGCGTTTGGATTGCCGGCAAGAGCAATTCTAATTCCTTGACTCATTGTTCTTTATTCCTCCACTTCTATCATTTCGGCATCGGCTTTTCTGAGGGAAAGCTCATAGCCTCTTACGGTCATTTCAATCGGGTCACCGAGCGGTGCGACCTTTCTAACTGCGATTTCTACGCCCTTGGTGATTCCCATGTCCATGATTCTGCGCTTCGTTGCGCCTTCGCCATGGAGCCTTTTTACTACGGCCTTTTCGCCGACCTTAACATCTTTTAGTGTCTTCATTTCTTGTATCCTTTCCGTTGCCAGGCTTGCCCAGCAAATATTATCAAATTCTAAACCATAATTTTTTGCGCCATCTCTTGGCTGAGTGCCACGCGCGTTTCCTTGACATTGACGATGACGTTGCCTGCCAGTGAGTTGATCACCGTTACGTCGCCGCCTACCACGAAGCCCAGATTCTCGAGATGTTGCTTGACGTCCGGCTTGCCTCCGATACGCTGGATTGTGTTTGTCTCGCCAGGACTTGCTAATGTTAAAGGCATCATAATTTTCCTCCGATCTGCCTCTCTCGTTCAGCTCGCCTGCCGCTTGGCTTCGCCGTCTGTGTGGCGGCTGGCGGCTCCCGGCGGTTAGCGTTCACTAACCTGTGAGCTTTTTTGAAGGTTAGCGAGCGCTAACCTCTGAGGCATTTTTTTGGCTGACCGAGCCAGCCGTTTTTGCTTTCATACTGTTATTTTGTTTCTTGATTTTCGCTAATTTGTAGGTTAGCTTTCGCTAACCCTTGCGCTTAAAATTGGGTTAGCTCTCGCTAACCACGGATATACTATACACTCAGTTGATGGGGTTGTCAACTGTTTTTTGCGAATTTTTTTGATTTTTTTTCACGCGCGGCCGCGCGGCGTTTGCCCCCTCTAATTCCGTGCAGGGCAAACGCCGTGCGGGCTGCTTGCTCTACTTCAGTTCCCAGGTGAGCAAGCAGCCCGCGTCCAGCCGCCGCCCAGATGCTCTCACGGGCGGCTGGACCGCGACCGCGCCGCGGAGCTCGCACTCTTAAGCTTCTCGAGCGAGCTCCGCCGAGAGCCGCGCGAACTGCACCGGCTCCCAAACCTTGCGGAGCGCGGCATACTGATACTGGCTGTACCCTGCACAGCAGCAAGCGCAGCCGCCCACAACGACCAGCAAATCGTACATCGTATCCTCGTTCACATTCTCCCACTCGAATTCTGGGTGGGCGGCCACAATCTGGCGCACAGCCTCCCCGCGATCATACTGAGGCTTGCACCCGCCGCAATACTTAATTCCAATCTTCAATCTGTCCTTCATTCTCCCAGCTTTCTCCTGCCAATTTGCAACTTCCCAACATTAGCGACCTGCACTGACGCGAAGTCTCTCTACTCACCATTATACCGACTCCCCGCCGCGCGCGCAAGCCTCCCCTGCAACATTTCGCACAACTTTCGCCCGCCGGCGCGGCCGCGCGGCGTTTGCCCCCTCTAATTCCGTGCAGGGCAAACGCCGTGCGGGCTGCTTGCTCTACTTCAGTTCCCAGGTGAGCAAGCAGCCCGCGTCCAGCCGCCGCCCAGCAGCTCCGCGGGCGGCTGGACCGCGGCCGCGCTTCGCCCTCCATAAAATTCGCCTCTTGCAAATCGCACTTCATTGTGGTAACATAGAGGCAGTTTTATGGAGGTAGCTTATGGCAATACAAGAATCCGGCGAAATGTATCTGGAGACAATTTTGGTTTTATCGGAGACGCACCCGACCGTTCGCGCCATCGACGTGAGCGAAGAAATGGGATTCAGCAAGCCGAGCGTCAGCCGCGCCCTCGCAATCCTGAAGAACGACGGCTACGTAGTTTCCGACGCGAACGGCTACTTGACCCTGACAGACGCTGGCAAGGAAATAGCCGAGAAAATATACGAACGACACACCACGATTTCACAGTTTCTGATCAACCTCGGCGTGGACCCAGAGGTCGCTGCAGATGACGCGTGCAAAATGGAGCACCACATCAGCGACCAATCCTTCGAGGCCCTCAAGCGCCACGCCGCCCAATACATGAAATAGCTGCGTGGTCGTGCAAAAACGAGTGAAATTCAAAAAATCAAATCAAAATCCCCACTTTTTGGACGCGGTTTAGTCTAAAAGTGGGGATTTTCTTCATTTTGACCCGCTGAAACACGTTTTTGCATACATTTTCTGGATTTTAAACCTAATTTTCCGTTCAAAAACGGGATTTCAAGTCAGAATCTGCGATTTCACTCGTTTTTGCTTCAAGAAGGTGGGATTTGCATCGAATATTCGCTGCAAATCCCACCTTCTTACCTAATCATACTGATACGAGGATCCCGCGGACGCCGGAACAGCTAGATGCGCTCAACGGCGATGCCCGTCTTGTGGCCGTTCAGGTCGTACGTCTGCTCGCATGCGCCGTATTTCAGCTCGAGTGCGAGGGTCTCGCTCTTGATGTAGTCGGCGTGCTTTTCGATAGCTGCCTTGACTTCATCGTCTGCGTCGACCGTGATTACGATGTTGTCCATCATCTCGTAATCAGCCTGCTTACGGAGCTGCTGAACCTTGGAGATAAGCTCTCTTGCGAGTCCCTCGTCGATGAGCTGCGGAGTGAGCGTCGTGTCGAGGATTGTGAAGATGTTGTTCTCCATCGCAACTGCGAAACCTTCCTTGGCAGTGATTCTGATGTCAAGGTAATCCTTCGTGATTTCGAAAGTCTCGCTGTCGAGCTCCATGTCTACCTTGCCCTCGGACTCAACCTTTGCAACGAATGCTGCTGGATCTTCCTTTCCGAGCGCTGCACCGAACGCCTTAATCTTGGAGCCGAGCACTGGACCTGCTGCCTTGAAGTTTGGCTTAAGCGAGAAGTTCATATACTGGTCGAGATTTTTCTCGAAAACTACCTGCTTAACGTTGAGCTCTTCCATGATGAGCGGTGTGAGGTCGCCCATGATGTGCTCGTACTTGCCGTCTACGAGAACGCTCGAAAGCGGCTGTCTAACCTTGATTCTCTCCTTTTCACGAGTACCACGACCGAGCGCTACGAGAGCTCTGACGATATCCATTCTCTCCTCTACGCCCTTGTCAATGAGATCCATGTTAGCCTTCGGGAAGTATGCAGTGTGAACTGTATCCTCGCCAGTGAGGTTCGTGTAAATCTCATCCGAAATGAACGGAGCGATTGGTGCAATCATCTTTGCCACGCCAACGAGAACTTCGTATGTCGTTGCATAAACGCTCTTCTTGTCGTCCGTGAGCTCAGGCGCATAGAATCTGCGGCGAGCACGGCGGATGTACCAGTTGGACAGGTCTTCAGCCACGAATTCCGTGATTGCTCTTACGGTCTTCATGTGGTCGTATTCGTCCATGTACTCCGTTACGTCGTGAACGAGCTGGTTGTACTTGCTGAGGATCCAGCGGTCAAGCTCAGGTCTATTTGCGTAGTCAACCGAGAACTGACGCGGATCGATATCGTCCTGATTTGCATACAGAACGAAGAAATTATATACATTCTTCAGCGTGCCGAAGAACTTGCTTACGATATCCTTGAGGCCTTCCTCGTCGAACTTCGTCGGTGTCCATGCTGGCGATACAGAGAGCAGGTACCATCTCGGGGCGTCTGCGCCGTATTTGTCGAGCATTTCGAACGGGTTAACGGTGTTGCCCTTGTGCTTGGACATCTTCTTGCCCTCTTTGTCGAGGATGAGGTCGTTAACGAGGACGTTCTTGTATGGTGCGCAGCCCTTTACGATTGTGGAAACAGCCATCAGCGAGTAGAACCAGCCTCTCGTCTGGTCGATACCCTCACAGATAAAGTCTGCCGGGAAGAGCTTATCAAAGTCGTCCTTGTGTTCAAACGGATAGTGCCACTGTGCGAATGGCATTGAGCCGGAGTCGAACCAGCAGTCCATAACCTCTGGGATTCTGTGCATTACGCCGCCGCATTCTGGGCAAGTGAGCGTAACGTCATCCACATATGGACGGTGAAGCTCGATGCTCTCGTCGATTTTTTCGTTTGCGAGCTCTACGAGTTCCTTGCGGGAGCCGATGCAGTGCAGGTGACCGCATGAGCATCTCCAAATTGGAATAGGTGTGCCCCAATATCTCGAACGCGAAATTGCCCAGTCCTTAACTTCTGCGAGCCAGTTACCAAAACGCTTTTCGCCGACATACTCTGGGAACCAATTTACTGTATTGTTGTTCGCTACAAGCTCATCCTTCAGCTTGCTCATCTCGATGTACCAAGATGGCTTTGCGTAGTAAACGAGCGGTGTATCGCATCTCCAGCAATGTGGATAGTTATGCTCTAATTTTTCTTTCTTGAAAATCTTGTCACCCTCTGCGAGGTATTTGATGATATCAACGTCAAGTCCGTCTTCCATAACGAAGCGTCCAACCCACGGAGTCTCCGTGTACTTGCCTCTTTCGTCAACTGGCTGAAGAACTGCGAGGTTGTACTTGCGGCCGCACTGATAGTCGTCTTCGCCGAATGCCGGTGCAGTGTGGACGATGCCAGTACCATCTTCTGTGGAAACGTAGTCCATGCAAGTTACAATAAAAGCGCTCTTCTTAGGGTCAGGCTGGCAGAATGGCATGAGCTGCTCGTACTCCCAGTATTCCATCTCGGAACCCTTGAGCTCTTCTACAACTTCGTACTCGTTACCTGCGAGAACCTTTGGTGCAAGACCCTTTGCGAGGTAGAAATAGTTGCCTTCGTTATCGCCGGATGTCATCTTGACCTTGACGTAATCGATGTCTGGGCCGACAGTGAGTGCGATGTTGGATGCAAGTGTCCAAGGGGTTGTCGTCCATGCGAGGAAATACTCGTTATCCGTGCCCTTTTTCTTGAACTTACAAGTCAAAGTGTTTACCTTGACCATCTTGTAGCCCTGCGCTACCTCGTGGGATGCCAGACCTGTTCCGCAACGTGGGCAGTACGGCAAAATCTTGTGTCCTTCGTAGATGAGGCCTTTGTCGAATGCCTGGCGAAGGATCCACCAACCCGTCTCGATGTAGTTGTTGTCGAGCGTGATGTATGGATTATCCATATCTGCCATGTATGCCATGCGGTCGGACATCTCAGTCCACATGTTTGTGTATGTAAATACGGACTCGCGGCACTTTTCGTTGAATTCCTTGATGCCGTAAGCCTCGATATCCTGCTTGCCTGAGAAGCCAAGCTGTTTCTCTACTTCGATTTCTACTGGCAGGCCGTGAGTGTCCCAGCCGCCCTTTCTCTTTACTTGGTAACCCTGCATCGTCTTGTAACGGTTGATGGAGTCCTTGAGGGTTCTTGCCATCATGTGGTGGATGCCTGGCTTGCCGTTTGCTGTTGGAGGTCCTTCATAAAAGACGAACGAAGGGCTTCCTTCTCTTGCTGTTACGCACTTGTGGAGAAGGTCTTCTTCTTTCCACTTTGCGACTTGCTCGTTTTGCACGTCTGCAACGGGCTTTTCTGATAATTTCTTGAACATATCTTTTCCTTTCTACATTGGTTATTCAAGGTTATATACATAAAAAATCCCTAAACCAATGAATTGCTTGATTTAGGGACGATTATTTAACCGCGGTACCACCCTAATTGCGAGCCTCTATCAAGGCCGCCTCTCTTTAGTGTGTTGGGCTCCAGAGTGATATTCGCACATGCCATTCCCTTAGTCCTTCCAGCCTCGCGCTCTGCTCTCGCCGCCTGCTACTGCTCGCCTTGGTTTTTCGACCTTCGGCTGGCTCTTGCGGCTTGTGCTCGCGCCCTGGGACTATTCTCTCTTAGGTTCCAAGCAAGGTTACTGGTTCCTTCACTGCCCGAA
>CAVGSW010000029.1:0-12482 GCA_963631945.1 Flexilinea sp.
CATCACTGCAGCATTCGGCCGCAACATCTTCTGGGCTGATGGTTCCTACACGAACATCTTCGGAAAGACTCGCGCTGGCAAGCCTGCAGGTGCTCCTGAAGAAGAACACAAGAGAGCTCTTGAATGCCTCGAAGCACGTCGTGCTGCTGGCAAGGCTCCAAAGATCAACGCATAATACATTAACAATAATAGACGTTTAAGAAGTTTTGGGCGCGCCGGGAAACTGACGCGCTCTTTTTTAGAAAAGACATTTTCTAGCTTCGAATTTCGGATTTGGAAGATGTTTTTTCTAAGAAAAAATTAAATCTGAAAGGAATGTTTTAAATTGAGAAAGTTATTACCTTGGGATTCACTGCCGCAGCCAATTTACACGGCACTTGCACTTAAACCGAAGAAAAAATGGGTCAAGATAGGTGGCTGGGTTCTCGTATTCGCACTCTTGATATATGGAGCCGCTACTATCCAGACAAACATGCAGCTCGCGCTCATTTCGCTTGCGTTTTCCGTCCTGTATTCCATCACGATGGTTACGACAAAGGACGCAGCACTTACATGCCGCGGCCTGGAGATTTTCCTCGACATGAAAATCACTTCGCAATATGATTTTTATCCGTGGGAGGAGATTAACTCCATCGTAATCGAGGACCGCAAGCACAATGATTACGTGCGCCTTCACATCGGTTACAAGAGTCTCGAAAAAGCTCTGTTCTTCAAGCGCAGCCAGATCAAGGAAATCTGTGCCTATGCCAAGGAGCAGAACCCAGAGATCAAGATTGTATCGCACGACCCAGCTCCCAAGAGTTCTGGCAATGCAAGACCTGCGAGCAATTCGAAAAAATCCAAACGCAAGAAATAGCAAAATAATCCAAGTTGTAGGCGGCGCCCTGCGACTTGGATTTTTGATTATGTGAGAAAGATCGCTTCGAGAAAAATCACTTCGATATTTATAATTTTTTTGGATTTTGACTATAACAAACGGCAAAAATGTGCTATACTAAGTAAGGCTATGTGCAAATGTAGTTTTGCGCGCACGATATGGCTTTGTACATGGCGCAAATTTCCAAGATTTGGAGGCAGACATGCTTGATTTTGATAAATATAGAAATGTTCACTGCATAGGTATCGGGGGGATAGGTCTTTCGGCCATTGCAGAAATTTTGATGTCCAGAGGGTATAACGTTTCCGGTTCCGACATGAAGGAATCCGAGATGACGGATAAGCTGGCAAAGGCTGGTGCAAGGATTTTCATCGGGCACAGAGCGGAGAATGTCGAGAATGCGGATATTCTCGTGTACTCGGCGGCTGTCAGCAAGGACAATCCTGAGCTCGTTCGCGCGCAGGAGAGAGGAATTCCAGTGCTGACGAGAGCTCAGATGCTCGGAATGCTCATGGACGAATACAGAAACAGCATCGCGATTTCTGGCACGCACGGCAAGACGACGACGACATCTATGGTTTCGCTCATCCTTGACCATGCGAAGTATTCACCGACGATTTTGGTTGGCGGCAATCTCTCTGAGATAAACGGCAACGTGAAGGTTGGCGAGAGCGAGTATTTCGTAACGGAGGCTTGCGAATACATGGACAGCTTCCTCAGCCTCAAGCCGAAGATGGAGGTAATCCTGAACATTGACTCGGATCACCTCGACTATTTCAAGGATATCGAGCATATCGTCAAATCGTTCGACAAGTTCGCGCACCTCGTGCCAGCAAACGGAACGATAATCGCATACGACGCGAACCCGTTCGTAAGTCAGGCGACGCACGGACTCGACAATGTAGTTACGTTCGGACTTAACGAGAACTGCACATATTATGGTAAGAATATCAAATTCGACGAGAACGGAATGCCTTCGTTTGATGTGATGCACGAGGGCGAGGTTCTCACGAGAATTCAGCTCCAGATTCCTGGAGAGCATAACATCTTGAACGCACTTGCGGCATTCGCTTGCACGCACACGCTCGGCGTTGACGTAGAGACAATCAAGGAAACGCTCGAGAGCTACAAGGGCACGCAGAGAAGATTCGACATAATCGGAACAACATCTGGCGGAATCAAGATTGTAGACGACTACGCTCATCATCCGACTGAGATCAAGGCGACGCTCGAAGCTTCGCAGAACGTGCCACACAACAATCTCTGGTGCATATTCCAGCCGCATACATATACGAGAACGCTCGCACTCTTCGATGAATTCGCTGAGGCGTTCAACAAGGCGGACAAGCTGATTTTGGCAGAAATCTATGCGGCGAGAGAGAAGAACATCTACAAGATTTCTTCCGAACAGCTCGCAGAGAAAATCAAGGAGACGCACCCGAACAAGGAAGTTCTCTTCATGAAGGATTTCGAGGAAATTGCAGATTACGTGAGGAAGAACGCGATTAAGGGCGACATGGTCATCACTATGGGTGCTGGCGACATTTATAAGGTCGGCGAGCTCTTACTCGAGGATTAAATGAGGTAATTTTTATGGCAGAAATGGATAAAAACGCTATGCTCAACGCGTACATGACTGAGCAGAACAAGAGACTAGAAATCGTATTGAAGCACATGGCAGCGGGCGTGAAGTTCGTTGACATGGGTAACGCATACATAGACGAGAGCGTTGAGATAGGCGAGGGAACGGTCGTCGGACCTTGCGTAACGCTCGAAGGAAACACGAAAATCGGCAAGAACTGCGTAATCAGGCAGAACACGAGAATCACGGATTCCGAGATTGCAGATGGCGTAGAGATTGAGAACTCGGTCATCGTAGAGAGCTCAATCGGCGAGAACACGAAGGTCGGCCCATTTGCATACATGAGACCGGGCAGCAAAGTCGGCGCTAATTGCAAGGTCGGCGACTTTGTTGAAATCAAGAACTCGACATTCGGCGACGGCACGAAGGCTGCGCATCTGACATACATCGGCGACTCGGATCTCGGCAATAACGTCAACCTTGGCTGCGGCGTGGTATTTGTCAACTTTGATGGTAGAGATAAATATCGCTCAACTGTGGGCAACAATGCCTTTATCGGTTGCAATTCCAACCTTGTATCGCCAGTAAACATCGGCGACGGTGCGTACATCGCAGCGGGCAGCACGGTCACGGAGGATGTCGAGGGCGATGAGCTCTACATTGCGAGAGCTCGCGGCACGAAGAAACCTGGCTGGGTTTCCGCCAAGGGAATGCTAATCCGGAAAAAGAAGTAATTAATTAAATTTAATTATAAAAAAGTACACAAAAGCAAAAAAGAAAGACGAGGTAAGAAACAGTGAGAAGCGGAGTATTTTCTGACTACAAAATCTTCACAGGCAATTCGCACATTGAATTAGCTAAGGAAATCGCAGACAAATTAGGCAAGCCACTCGGCAAGGCTACCGTAACCAAATTCAGCGACGGCGAAATTTCCGTCAACATTTGGGAATCGGTTAGAGGCGATGACGTCTACATCATCCAGTCGACTTGCAATCCAGTAAACGACAACCTGATGGAACTGCTCATCATGATCGACGCAATGAAGAGAGCGTCCGCGGGCAGAATCAACGCAATCCTTCCATACTACGGATATGCGCGTCAGGACAGAAAGGCTAAGGCTCGTGACCCAATCACAGCTAAGCTCGTAGCTGACCTTATCGTAGCTGCTGGCGCTGACAGAGTCCTCACTATGGACCTTCACGCTAACCAGATTCAGGGATACTTCGACATTCCAGTTGACCACCTTCTGGGCATGCCGATCATCGCGAAATACTTTATCGAAAAGGACATAGAGGATCTCGTAGTAGTTTCCCCAGACCACGGCAGCGTTACGAGAGCAAGAAATCTCGCTGAATACCTCAATTGCCCAATCGCAATCATCGACAAGAGAAGACCTGAGCCGAACAAGAGCGAAATCATGAACATCATCGGTAACATCGATGGCAAGAACTGCATCATCATCGATGACATGATCGACACTGCTGGCACGATTTGCAACGCAGCAAACGCTATCAAGGATCTCGGCGCAAAGGCTGTTTTCGCAGCAGCAACTCACCCAGTTCTCTCTGGCCCAGCTGTTGAGAGGCTCGAGGCTTCCGCAATCGAAGAACTCGTGCTCCTGAACACAGTTCCGCTTCCAGAGGACAAGAAGCTCGACAAGATGACATTCCTGTCAGTTGCACCGCTGTTCGCAGAGGCAATCACGAGAGTATTTACGAACGGCTCAATCAGTGTACTTTTTGATAAATAAAAATATCGCCCTGCGCATCAGGGCATAATTCGATAGGAGAAACCCCATGTACATAATAGTAGGACTGGGAAACCCTGGACGAAAGTACGAGAACACTCGGCACAATATGGGGTTCATAGCCGTAGACCTTCTGGCGGAGAAGTACGGCATCAAAATTGACAAAATCAAGTTCAAAGCCTTGGTCGGCGAGGGAAGAATCGCCGGCCAAAAGGTTTTGCTGGTTAAACCGCAGACATTCATGAACCTCAGCGGCCAGAGCGTCGTCGAGGTTATGAATTTTTATAAGGAAGATATCGAGAATCTCATCGTGATCTACGACGATATCGACATTCCGACGGGCACTATTCGCTTACGGAAAAAGGGCAGCGCAGGCACGCACAACGGCATGCGCAATGTCGTCTATCTCCTCGGAGATGATGGCTTCCCGAGAATCAGAGTCGGCATCGGAGCGACGGGCGACAAGAAGGTCAACCTCATCAACTATGTGGTGAGCGGCGTATCGAAGGGCGAGAAGGAGCTCCTCGAGGATGCACTCACCCGCGCGGCAGACGCAGCGGCTTGCATAGTTGAGAAAGGCATCGACAGGGCCATGAACGAGTTTAACATCAAGGTCAAGAAAGAGAAGCCGGCAGACAATATTGATAAGAAGGACGAGCAGGCATGATTAACGTTTCCGGAATATCAGAAAGCCGCGTGGCACCAGTTGCCGCGCGCCTCGCAAAAGAAAAGAGTCAAAGCATTATCATCGTCTCCACGGATGTGAGAGCGAAGAGACTTGCCTTGGATCTTTCTTTTTTTGTTAGGGATAGAGAGATAATCGTGCTGCCATCCGAAGACCAGTTCATGCTGAAGTTCGCAGCGAAAGACCACGAGCTTCTCATCGAGAGGCTGCGGGCGCTGAAGGCGCTCAGAACGGGCGAGCCGGTAATCGTAATCGCACCGGTTTCCGCCGCAGTCAAGAAGATCACGCCGCACAGCGTGTTCGAGGAAACTTCGCTGAAGCTTAAGCTCGGCGACGATGTGGAAATCAGCGAAGTCGCGAAGAGCCTTTCGAGGATGGGCTACGAGCGCACGGACATAGTCGAGGCGAGAGGCCAGTTCAGCGTGCGCGGCGGCATAGTGGACATATACACGCCGGATGCGAATTATCCGTATAGAGTCGAATTCTTCGGGACGGAGGTTGATTCCATCAGAACGTTCGACGCGGAGACCCAGCGCTCTGTCGAGAACCTGAAGTATATCGAAGTCTACCCAGCCGAGCAAATCGTCAGAGACGACGACATGTTCGCCAAGGCTGCGAAGAAGCTCAGGAGGGACTACGAGAAGGCAGCGAAGGATGCGGAATCTCGCGACGAGGAGCTCGCGGCGAATATCAGGAAGACCTGCGACGAGCTCTGCGAATACATAGAGCAGGTCTCTAACATTCAGTTACTTGAAAATTACATCGGATATTTTTACGATGATACGGAATATCTCTGGGACTACATGACGGGCGGCACGCTCATGGTCGATGACCCAGACAGAATAGAAGAAGTCCTCGGGCACAGGACGCTCGAGATGCAAGAAGACTTCAAGGTAATGCTTTCACGCGGGCAGGCGATAGCAAAGGATGCGAGCGTCATCCCAGACGAGGACGATTTCCGCGCCTGCTATAAATACCCTGACGTTGCGGTGTTTACGCCGTTCCCGAAGAGAATTGCGGGCATTACGAATTTTGATAATGTATATAACCTGAACACGAGGCAGGTGCTAGCTTTCAGCGGCAAGATGAACGTGCTTGAGAGCGAGCTCAAGTCCTACGTGAAGAAGGATTACCGCATAACCATAGTGTGCGCTTCCGACGAAAGAATGACGAATTTGAAGGAATTTGTCGAAAGAATCGGGCTCGACGGGAAGGTTGCGTTCGAGAAGGGAAGCCTTACTGGCGGAATCGACTTTCCGAGCGAGAAGGTTTGCTATATATGCGAGGCGGACATCTTCGCGAGCCACAAGTCGAGCAAGCGCAAGAAGTTCAAAAGCAAAGGCAGCAAGATCGAGTCTTTCACGGACATGCACGAGGGCGATTACGTCGTGCACGAGAACCACGGCATCGGCAAGTTCATCGGCATAGAGCAGCTGAATGTTCAAGGTGAGAAGAAGGACTACATTAAGATAAAATACGCAGGCGCCGACATGCTCTACGTGCCAGTCGAGCAGATGGATATCGTCCAGAAGTACATAGGCTCGGACGGCGCCGTTCCGAAGATAAACAAGCTCAGCGGCGGCGAGTGGAAGGCAACAAAGGCAAAGGCAAAGGCCGAAATCGCTGTAATGGCAAAAGATTTGATTGATCTATATGCTGAGCGAAAGATGCAGGCTGGGCACAGCTTCTCCGAGGATACCGTTTGGCAGAAGGAATTCGAGGAGGCTTTTCCTTACGAGGAGACGGGCGACCAACTCAGGGCGATTGCGGAGATCAAGGCGGATATGGAAAAGCCGTTCTCCATGGACCGCTTGCTGTGCGGCGATGTTGGCTTCGGCAAGACGGAGGTTGCGGCCCGCGCGATGTTCAAATGCGTCTCGGACGGGATGCAGGCGGCTGTGCTCGTTCCAACGACGATCCTCGCGAATCAACATTATTATACGCTCAAAGAACGCTTCGAGAAATTCCCGTTCAAGGTCGAGGTGCTTTCGCGTTTCAGAACGCCTGCACAGCAGAAGAAGATAATCGAGGATTTGTCGAAGGGGCAGATTGACCTGATAATCGGCACGCACAGGCTGCTGTCAAGCGATATCAAGTTTAAGAACCTCGGGCTTCTCGTAGTCGACGAGGAGCAGCGCTTCGGGGTGGAGGACAAAGAGACCATCAAGAAAATGAAAAAAAACGTCGATGTGCTCACGCTCTCTGCAACGCCGATACCGAGGACGCTCAACATGTCCATGACCGGAATTAAGGACATGAGCATCATAGAGGAGCCGCCCGAGGAGCGCTACCCGGTGCAGACATACGTGCTCGAGCAGGATGATATGCTCATCAAGGACATAATTGAGCGCGAACTCGGTCGCGGCGGCCAGGTTTACGTAGTTTTCAATAGAATCAAGGGTATACAGAGAATCGCGGAGAGAATCGCCGAGCTCGTGCCAGAGGCAGAAGTTGCGATCGGCCACGGGCAGATGAACGAGCATACGCTGGAAAACGTCATGGTCGGATTCATCAACGGCGAGAGCAATGTGCTAGTTTCTACATCTATAATAGAGTCGGGAATCGACATACCGAATGCGAATACGATGATTATCATGGACTCCGACAGGTATGGGCTCTCGCAGCTCTACCAGCTCAGGGGCCGCGTCGGGCGTTCGAACAGAATCGCCTATGCGTACCTCATGTACCAGAAGGACAAGGTGCTGACCGAGGTCTCCGAAAAAAGGCTCCGTGCGATTAGGGAGTTTACGGAGTTCGGTGCGGGCTTCAAGGTTGCTATGCGTGACCTTGAGATTCGCGGTGCGGGTAACTTGCTGGGAACAGCACAGCATGGGCACATGATGAGTGTGGGATATGAGCTTTATTGTAAGATGATAGACAACGCGGTTCGCGCGCTGCAGGGCGAAATCATCAACGACGAGAATGAAGAGGCGAGCATAGAATTTCCTGTTTCGGCTTACATTCCTAAGCAATACATTGAGAATGAGTCGCTGAAGCTGGCGATGTACAAGAAAATCGCATCAGTTAGGAGCGAAGACGACGAGGACGAAATCATCGACGAGATGCTCGATAGATTCGGCGATGTTCCGCAGGCGACTATCAACTTGGTCAAGGTTTCTCACGCGAGATACCTTGCGAGCGAGCTTTCCATCGTGCGAATTCACGAGGAGGCGAAGGAGAAAACGCCTGCGCAGAAGCTTACGGTCAAGAACAACGCTGCGGTTAAGCTCGTATTCGATTTTGCTGAGAAAAATCCTCTCAGCGGATATGCGCTCTTTAACCTGACGGAAAAGTTCGGGCAGAAAGTCTTTGTTCATGGCGGAACTCAGCCTTTTATCAGGCTTTCGACGGATAGAAACCACATGCTTGCGGACAGCATTGAGCTATTGAATATCCTAAACGATGGGAAGAAGCAGGGAACTGGCGCAATGACTGCTGGCGGCAACGCGTGAGCCTCAGCATAACAAATTCACCATTTACTCTTGGAAATAACATATAAGTTGTGGTATACTTAAATGATTGAACACTGAAAGGAGAAATTATGCTTTTCAAGAATATTACTATACTCGACGAGAATTTTGATGTTAAAGAAAATATGTACGTCGGAGTTTCTGGCAGCCGCATTGATTACATCGGTGCGTGGGAGCCGAAGGCGGATTACGGCAAGGTTTACGATGGCACGGGAAAGCTCCTCATGAGTGCGTTCTACAATTCGCACGGTCATTCTCCGATGGCGCTCATGCGCGGCTATGGCGAGAACATGGCGCTGCAGGACTGGCTGAACAAGAAGATTTTTCCTTTCGAGGATAAGCTGACGAAGGAATCCGTTTACTGGGCGACGCTGCTGACTATGGCGGAGTCGATGAGGTTCGGAATCGTTTCCACTAGCGATATGTATTATTTTATCGATGAGATGGTGGGCGCGACTGCGGAAGCTGGCATGAAGGGCAATATCTCCAGAGCTATTGTGCACTTCGGGGACGAAGATGTGTGGGCAATGCCTTCGATGCAGGAGATGAAGAGGACGTTCGAGGCTTATCACAACTCTTCGGACGAGAGAATCAAGATGGACGTGAGCATCCACGCGGAGTACACGTCGGATCCTGCTACGGTCAAGGCTGTCTCAGAATACGGCAAGGAAGTCGGCGCGAGAATGCACATCCACGCTTCGGAGACGGAGCTCGAGCACAAAGAATGTAAAGAAAGACATTCCATGACTCCGATTCAGTATTTTGCGAGCCTGGGGGCACTCGATTTGCCTGCTACGGCTGCGCATTGTGTCTGGATTGAGGGCGAGGATTTCGATATATTAAAGGAAAAGAACGTGACGGTTGCATCGAACCCAGTGAGCAACATGAAGCTTGCGAGCGGTGTTTGCAATGTGCCTGAGCTTCTTCGTCGCGGCATCAACGTCGCAATCGGTACGGACAGCGTTGCCAGCAACAACAGCCTGAACTTCTTCGAGGAGATGAAGGTGTTTGCAATGGCTTCGAAGATGATGTACCGCGACCCGCAAGCTGTAACGCCGACGGAGACTTTGTATGCGGCTACGAGGGGCGGCGCGCTCGGACAGGGCAGAGACGACTGCGGTCTGCTGAAGGAAGGCTTCCGTGCTGACTTGATCATGGTTGACATCAGCGCTCCGAACATGTGCCCGGTTCACGACATGAAGAACAACCTCGTTTACTCGGCTTCTGGCACGGATGTATTGCTGACTATGGCTGATGGCAAGGTGCTGTACGAGAACGGCGAGTATTTGACTATGGATATTGAACGCGTCAAGGCTGAGGCAGCGGCGCATACGAAGAAGATACTGGCTTCATTATAAGGGTAAAATTATGGCTTCGAACAAATTTCTGAAGGGGGCTGCGGTTCTTGGCGTTGCGGGAATTCTGGTCAAGGTAATGGGAATGTTCTTCCGATTGCCGCTCACGAACTGGATCGGCGCAGAGGGCATGTCGTACTACAGCTCCGTATATCCGATATATGTATTTTTCCTGACGATATCCACGGCGGGCATTCCTGTCGCGATTTCGAAGATGGTGTCCGAGAGGGTTGTTGTGAACAACTACGAAGGGGCGCACAAGGTGTTCCACACGTCGCTCTGGCTCATGGCGGCCTTTGGGTTCGTGTCGTACATGATTGTGCACCTCGGCTCGGGATTCATTGAGGATACGATCTTGAAAAACCCAGGAACGAGCTATTCGCTGGAGGCAATCGCGCCTTCGCTTTTCCTCGTGCCTATCATGGCGACGTACCGCGGATATTTCCAGGGGCGGCAGAACATGAATCCGACGGCGATTTCGCAGTTCTTCGAGCAGCTCTTCCGAGTTATCGTGGGACTTGCGCTCGCATATTACCTCATCCCGACGGGACTTGAGGCTGTTAACGCTGGTGCTACGTTCGGATGCACAGCAGGCGCAGCTGCGGGACTTTTCGTGGTTGTCGTGATTTACCTGCTGAATTTGCCTGCAATTAAGGCGAAAATCAAGAGAAATAGCCAATATGCCAAGTCGGAGAGCACAGCTCGAATTGTGAGAAGACTTCTGGCTATCGCAATTCCTATCACCATCGGCGCTTGCATTTTGCCGCTTATGGAGACGATTGACAGTGCCGTAGTTATGAGAAGACTGCAGGCGAGCGGCTGGTCTCTCGTTGAGTCCAAGCAGCTCTGGGGAAGACTCGGCGGATATTGCAATTCGCTCGTTGGACTTCCGCAGGCGTTCACGCAGGCTGTAGTAATGAGCCTTGTTCCTGCTATCGTTGCGGCGTACAGCATCGGTGATTTGAAGGAGACGAGGGAGACAATCAGCCTCGGAATGCGCGCTTCTATGATTATAAGCTTCCCATGTGCTGTGGGAATGTTTGCTCTAGCTGAGCCTATTTTGCATTTGCTTTACCCGATGCAGCTTGAGGAGGCTAGCGCGACCGTGCCTACGCTCAGACTCATGTGCGTTGGTATCGTGTTCATGTCGGCGCTCCAGACGTTTACTGCGGATTTGCAGGGCGTGGATAGGCAGACGGTGCCTGTGAAGAATCTTGCTATTGGCGCACTCGCAAAGCTTATCGTGACGTATGTTTTGGTGGGCATTCGTTTTATTAATGTAAACGGCGGACCTATTGGGACGATCGTGGCGTATATCATCGCGACGGCTCTGAACGCGCGCTATCTGAAAAAGCATATAGATATGAAGTTTGATTACATGCTCACGTATGTGAAGCCTGCGGCGGCATCTGTTTTGATGGGCGTGGCGGCTGTGGTTAGCTATAAGCTTTTGTATTTGCTGACTTCGAACAACGCTGTGTCTACGCTGCTGGCTATCTGCGTGGGGGCGGCTGCGTATGTTGTACTCATCTTCGTATTGAAGGCTATAACTAAGGAAGAGCTTGCCAGACTTCCGAAGGGCGACAAGCTTGCGAAAATCGCTGGCAAATTCATGAAATAGAAAAAAACATAAAAATTGCCCAAATGGTATTGACAAAACGATTGAAAAATGGGAAAATATCAAGGTAATAGAGAAGCATGAAATTATAAATTTTCATTAACAATTAAAAGGAGGACTTAATAATGAATAAGGCTGATTTAATCGCTGCAGTTGCAGAGAAGACTGGTTTAAAGAAGAAGGAAGCTGAGGCTGCTATCAACGCTACAGTTGCTAGCATCGAAGAAGCTCTCGTTAAGGGTGACAAGGTTCAGCTCATCGGTTTCGGTACATTCGAGACTAGAGAGAGAAAAGCTAGACAGGGCAGAAACCCTAGAAAGCCAGAAGAAATCATCGAGATCGAAGCTTCCAAGGCTCCTGTATTCAAGGCTGGTAAGGCTCTCAAGGATGCAGTTAACAAGTAGTCTATAGAAATTGGACAATCTATAGAATGAATTGCCGGTATTTTCATCGGCGCAAACGAAATAGGATAATTTAGGCGAGCAATCGCCTTTATTATAAAACATTTCAAACCTAATAGCTCAATTCGAGGGTTAGGGAAAGGCACTTATGAGGATCGACAAATTTTTGAAAAACTCGAGATTGATACGGCGGCGGACCGTTGCGAAAGAAGCTTGTGATCAGGGGCGTGTTTCGATAAACGGGAAGGTCGCAAAGGCGGGTACTGAGGTCAACGTGGGTGATGTCATCCACATAGAGTTCGGTAACAGCTCGGTATCGGCGAGGATTTTGGAGATTAGCGAATCTTGTAAGAAAGAAGCCGCAACGAAAATGTATGAAATAATTCAGTAAAAAAGACCGTTTCGGTCTTTTTTGCTTTTTATTGCAGAACGCCTGCTGGGGATGGCCAGTGGGCGTTCTGCCGCTGGGGCGCGTGGGGCGGGCTGAGCGCCAGCCAGCTCGGTAGCTCTGGGACTGACTGGCGGGCAGGTTGCCAACCCGAGACAATCTGCAGTTGGCAACCTGCGCCTGGTGCTGCCCCACTTAGGATCGCAGCAGGGGCAGCACCAGGCCTCAGCCCGCCCCGCGCGCCCCCAGAAATCTTCTGCAATTTGCGAAAAGCCCCTTGACAAACCGCCCAGCAAGTGGTAACATAGACAAGCTGTCGGAAATTCCGGCAGCTTTCTCAAACTGAAGACAGGATGTTC
>CAVGSW010000030.1:0-12165 GCA_963631945.1 Flexilinea sp.
GTCTCAGACTGGTGCAGCTACAACTATCATCAGCGGACTCGGTGTAGGAATGATGTCCACATTATGGCCAATCCTCCTCATCTGCTTAGGTGTTTACCTCGCTTACTACTTCGCTGGATTATACGGTATCGCTCTTTCTGCAGTAGGTATGCTTTCCACTACAGGTATGACAGTTGCAGTTGACGCTTATGGTCCTGTATCTGACAACGCTGGTGGTATCGCAGAGATGTCCGAACTTCCTGAGGAAGTTAGAGAGATCACTGACAAGCTTGACTCCGTTGGTAACACTACAGCTGCTATCGGTAAGGGCTTCGCAATCGGTTCTGCTGCACTTACAGCACTTGCACTGTTCGCATCCTATGCTTCAGTAACTAACCTTGATGCAATCAGCTTACTTGACCCAATCGTAATCATCGGACTCTTCATCGGAGCTATGCTTCCGTTCCTGTTCTCCGCTATGACTATGAACTCAGTAGGTAAGGCTGCTAACCAGATGATCGAAGAAGTTAGAAGACAGTTCAGAGCTGACGCTGGCATCATGGCTGGTACTTCCAAGCCTGACTATGCTAACTGCGTAGACATCTCCACTAAGGCTGCCCTTAAGGAAATGGTAATGCCTGGTATCATGGCTATCATCGCTCCACTTGCAGTTGGTCTCATCCTCGGTACAGAGGCTCTCGGCGGCATGCTCGCTGGTGCTCTTTCCGCTGGCGTACTTCTTGCTATCATGATGGCAAACGCTGGTGGTGCTTGGGACAACGCTAAGAAGTACATCGAAGAAGGACACTTCGGTGGCAAGGGTAGTGAACCTCACAAGTCAGCAGTTGTTGGCGACACAGTAGGTGACCCATTCAAGGATACTTCTGGTCCATCCATCAACATCCTCATCAAGCTCATGACTATCGTAGCAGTAGTATTCGCTCCACTGTTCGTATCAGTTGGCGGACTGCTTGTATAATACTCATAAGTCAATAAAATGATTACATTCGGG
Organism: Flexilinea sp.; assembly: GCA_963631945.1. Classification (GTDB taxonomy): domain Bacteria; phylum Bacillota; class Clostridia; order Peptostreptococcales; family Anaerovoracaceae; genus CAG-238. Next base: position 992 of record CAVGSW010000030.1, read on the forward strand.
CTCCCGTTTTCGGGAGCCTGTTTTGTTGTAATGCGAAATCGTATCTAAATAAAAACATAGTTTCTATCCGATAAAAACGCTGTCGCCCCTTGATATTGTCTCGCAAAGGTGTTAAACTATTAACAGAATATTTCTTTATAAATAGGAAAGGAAAAGTGAAGATGTATCAGACAATTAAGTATGAAGTAAACGAAAAAGTAGCAAAGGTTACAATCAATAGACCAGAGGCGCTCAATGCCCTCAATTCAACGGTTCTGGACGAGTTGTTCGACGTATTCCAGGAAATCGACAAAGACGTAAACGTTAGATGCGTCATCGTAACTGGCGAGGGCAGATCCTTCGTTGCAGGCGCAGATATCGCTGAGATGTCCACGCTCAACCCTGTAGAAGGCAAGAGATTCGCTCAGAAGGGTCACAAGCTGATGAACTTTATCGAAAAGACTGAGAAGCCAGTAATTGCAGCGGTTAACGGATTCGCACTCGGTGGTGGATGCGAACTTGCTATGGCTTGCGATATCAGACTTGCATCGAGCAAAGCTCTGTTCGGACAGCCTGAAGTTGGCCTCGGCATCACTCCAGGATTCGGCGGAACTCAGAGATTATCGAAGATCGTAGGACCTGGCAATGCAGCGCTTCTCATCCTCACAGCTCAGAACATCAAGGCTGACGAGGCTCTTAGAATCGGCCTCGTTCAGAAGGTTTACGAGCCTGAGCAGCTCATGGAAGAAGCAGAGAAGCTCGCGAAGGTTATCGCAGGCAACGCTCCAGTTGCAGTTATGGCTTGCAAGACGCTCATGAACAAGGGCTACGGACTTGACCTGTTCAGCGGCTGCGCACTCGAGGCTGAGGGCTTCGGCGTATGCTTCGGCACAGAAGACCAGAAGGAAGGCATGAAGGCGTTCCTGAACAAGGGCAAGTACGAGTACCAGGGCAAGTAATTTTGCTCTATATAGCAAGTACAAAATCTATGCAAAATGTCTACCTCGGCGAGCAAGCTGAGGTAGATTTTTTCTTGGAATTATGGTATCCTATTTGTATGAAATTTATTTTGCTAGAATCTGCGGAATGGAGGAAATGGAATGCTTAACATAGGTAGCCTCATGGTAGACAGCCTCGACCATATTATGATTGTCGACAAGGATTATAGGGTTGTCTACAACACGAGATTTGACGAGAAGCTGAGTGAGAATAAGCAATATTGCGGTCCGGCGAGCGAAGTTGGGCAGAATTTCCTCGACATTTATCCGAACCTGAAGAGAGAGGAAAGCAGTATCGTCCGCTGCCTTGAGACGGGTCAAATCGTGGTTAAAAAGCACCAGGAGACAGTCAATTTCAACGGTAGACGGTATGTTTCCAATAACATTACATTCCCAATTGTCAGAAAGGGCGAGATTATCGCAGCTGTCGAGCTTGCAATAGATGTGGATGAGAACGCAGAGGACCTCGCTGACGATGTTTCTAACAAGATATTCGATGATTTCGTGTTTAGACTGAAGCGAGACGCCGGCAAGATTTCTTTTGACTCGATTCTGACTTCAAATGAGAAGATGAAGCGGACGATAGAGAAGGCGGCTCTGCTCGCGGAGCTTCCAAACCCTGTGCTCATCTACGGCGAGACGGGAACGGGCAAGGAAATGTTCGCGCAGGCGATGATTACGCATAGCCGCGTTCCGAAGAACAAGGTCGTGACGCAGAACTGTGCGGCTGTTCCAGAGAACTTGATTGAGGCAGCGCTTTTCGGGACGGTTAGAGGCGCCTATACTGGCGCTGAGAATAAGAAGGGACTGTTCGAAGAAGCTGATGGAGGAATCCTCTTCCTCGACGAGCTGAACTCTGTGCCGCTGACCGTACAGTCGAAACTCCTCCGCATATTGCAGGAGGGAACATTCATGCCGCTCGGCTCCAACAAGGAAAAGCACGTGAATGTCAAGGTTATCGCAGCGATGAATATCGACCCGCTGAAGGCTATAGATGACCGTATAATCAGACAGGACTTGTTCTACCGCTTCTCAGGCGGGCTCATCAGCATATCGCCGCTTAGGGAGAGAAGAGAGGACATAGGGCTCTTTGCGGGCTACTATACGCATTATTTCGCTGAGATGTATGGGAAGAGCAATATCAATATAGATCCTGAGCTCAAGAAAGCGCTTACGAACTATGACTGGCCAGGCAATGTCAGAGAGCTGAAGAATGTCATAGAATCTATGATGGTTTACTGCAAGCCTGGCGACACGCTCGGTCTCTCGAGCTTGCCAGATTACCTGAAACCGCTGATACCAGAGGCGTCGGCGACGAGCGGTGGAGCAGGCGCAGCTGGCGGCAGCGAGCAGGAAAATGCGAAGTTGCAGGGTATCTCGGGTGTGAAGAATGCTGGTGGCGAAAATTCGCCAGCTGCAGCTCGAGACGAGTTCGTAGTCTCTGAAGATGGGCACATTCACTATCAGGAGATAATGGATGGCACGGAGAAAAAGCTGATAGAAAAGGCACTCGAAGCCACTAATGGCAACAAGTCGAGGGCTGCAGAGCTCCTCGGGCTTCCGAGACAAACGTTGAAGTACAGGATTGAGAAGTTAGAAATCAAGATTGACAAGCATGAATAAATATAACGCTTGAAATAAAGAATTACGCAGGTGAATGACGAATTTTCGCCACTTCCTGCGACGAAAATTCGCCGTTTTCCTCGGAACTGGCGAATTTGTTTTATCGTAAAAAATATATGGAATCATAGAAAACGTTGGAATTTAGCCATTTTTTCATCTTGGCACGGCTTTTGCTTTATTAGAGTGTGCTAGCAGATAAGTCTATATGGACAATTTTAAGTAACTCTAAGATAAAGACATATAGGAGACGAAAAGATGAAGATTGGTATTGTAAAAGAGATTAAACCATGCGAATACAGAGTTGCAGCAACTCCTGCAGCGGTTGGCGAATTTGTTAGAAAGGGCCACGAGGTATTCGTTGAACACGATGCTGGCATCGGCAGCGGATTTACTGATGAAATGTACTGGAGAGCTGGCGCAACGATTGAAGACGAAGCCGAGAAGGTTTGGACTAAGGTAGATATGATCTACAAGGTAAAGGAAATCTTTCCAGAAGAGTTCAAGTACCTCAGAGAAGACATCATCATATTTACTTACATCCATTCGAACGGACATCCTGAGCAGACGAAGGCTCTCATGGCTTCCGGCTGCACATCAATCGCTTACGAAGATATTTCCGACGATAGAGGACAGTGGCCGCTGCTTTCACCTATGAGTGAGCTCGCTGGTAAGGGCGGATTCCTTGCAGCACTTCACTTCATGCAGACGGTAAACGGTGGACCTGGAAAGCTTCTCTCAAACGTTTGCGGAGTAGCAACTCCAGTAGTTACAATCATCGGCTGCGGACATGCCGGAATCGGTGCTTGCGAGCTTGCTAGCGGATTTGGTAACAGAGTAAACATGCTCGATGTTAACTACAACGCTATGCTCGCTGCGAAGGAACACTTCCCAGATAACGTAAACTTCATGTTCTCTAATAGAGATAACCTCGTTGAGTGTCTCAAGACATCCGACGTAATCATCAACTGCATCCTTTGGCCTAAGACTCGTAAGGATCACCTGATCAACAAGGAAGACCTTGCACTCATGAAGCCAGGTGCTATGATCGTCGACGTTGCTTGCGACGAGGGCGGCGCAGTTGAAACTTGCCGCGACACATCCCACGATGATCCGATTTTCTATGTTGACGGTGTTATGCACTACTGTGTTGACAATATTCCGTCAGCATTCGGTCAGACTGCTTCTACTACGCTTTGTAATGCTACGCTTCCATTTGCTTTGGCTATGGCCAACAAGGGTGTTGACCAGGCACTTATCGACGACAAGCATCTGAGAAGAGGCCTTACTACATATAAGGGACAGCTCACACTGAAGGAAACTGCCGAGAAGCTTAGTATTCCTTACACGGACGCAAAAGAGCTTTTGGGCATGGCATAAAGGAAAAGGGTGGCACATATGAATAACATGGAAAAGAAAAATGCAGAGAGGAAACCTGCAGAAAAGAAGCCGGCAGAAATGACATTTGGTTATTCTCTTCTTACAATTGTGATTTGCCTCATTTGCCCGATTGTGGCAGGTGCGGTGTTCGGACTTCCGCTCGGTTCGGTCTTCCTGCTTGCGTGGATACTGGCATTCGGACTTTGCATGAGATGCGGATTCTCTTATCAAGTCCTCGAGGATTCGATGTACAAATTCATGGCAAAGAGCCTGCTCGTAGTCGTATTTATGATCATCATAGGCGGCATGAGCGGCGCATGGAACGCATCAGGTACGATTGCAACGGTTACATATTATGGACTTGCGATTTTCAGTCCTAAATTTTACTCACTGACAGCATTTCTCATCTGCCTTATCTTCGCGCTTGTCACGGGTACATCCTGGGGCACTTGCGGAACGATAGGCGTGGCGCTGGTTGGTATCGGCATCGGACTTGGGTTCGACACGGTAACTGCTGCAGCTCCAATATTTACAGCGGCGTTTTTCGGTGACATGTGTTCTCCTCTTTCAGATGTGCCAAACGTCGTCGCAGCTGCTTGCGGTATCAATGTAATCGACCATTGTAAATATCAAATGAGAATTGCAATTCCAGGGGCGGTAATCCTGTCGATAATATATTTAATTCAAAATATTTCGTCGCCAGGTTCGTCGTCAGTCGAGGAAATCGAAGTGCTCAGAGAGGCTATAGCAGACACATATAATGTCGGGATTTTGCCCGTACTGCCATTACTGATCGTAGTTGTTTTGCTGGCCATCAAAGTGCCAACGATTCCAACGATTCTTCTGGGAACGATTGCAGGACTTGTGATTGGATGCACATATCAGGGAATTCCTTTGATGGATTTCATGACGAGCATCTGGTCCGGAAATGTGCTTAACACTGAATACGAGCTCGTCAACGAACTGTTTAGCCGCGGGGGAATGACCAGCATGTCAGAAACTATATTGCTTGTAGTCGCAATCTTCGGATTGTTCGGAGTAATGACGCAGGCGGGCGTATTCACAGCGTTCCTTGCACCGCTTACCAAGAAAGTTGATGGAGAAATTGCCACGAGCTTCTTCTCGATGGGCGTGGCGCTGCTCCTCACAACAGGCGGTGTTGTAACGGTAAGTGCAATCACTACTGGAGAGATTATGGGAGATATTTTCCGCAAAAAGGGATACAACATTTACAATCTCGGTATGATACTTTCGGTTTGCTCTGCGATGTTCTCCACAGTAATGCCGTGGCACGCGAATGCCATGGTGCCAGCTGAGAACCTCGGCACGACACTTGCTGAGCTGTTCCCGCAGATGTATATGCCTTGGATGTTCCTCATTCTGCTGATTATTTGGATCATATTTAGTTCGAAGAGAAAAGGCGCTAAGGCAAATGCAGCAGATGCACAGGCTAAATTAAATGCCGATGCGTGTGAAAATGTGCCCACATAATCAGAAGGGTCGTGCCTTTGGCACGACCCGACATTTAGTATACGCGCATGTTAGCCTTCAGCTTATACAGCATGTTCTTAACCGGTGGAACAGCGAGCACAATCAGCGTCAGCACGCCTTCGCCACCGATATACAGAATGTTGTAAAGGAAGCTGTAAACCACAGGATTCATTCCATCTGGAGCATATTCGCCGAAGAATATGAATCCAGAAAGGAACGAGCAGACGAATCTGCCAGCGATTGCAACCGCATAGCCCGTGAACAGTCCGTATTTCTTGTTTGCGAAGAATCCCGAGAGACCAAGGCAACCGAAAGCCAAGATATAGTCGAGTACAATTTGTACTGGGAAGAGCAGAACAGGGTCGATGATCAGGTTCAGAAGCCCGAGTGCAACGCCCGATGTGATACCCCACTTAGGTCCGCAGAAGTAGCCAGCGAGCGAAGCGGCGAGCATGCTGAACAGCGTGATTGAGCCGCCATAAGGCATCGGGATGATTTTGACCATACTCAGCACGAACGATAGTGCAATTAGGATTGCGCAAAGCACCAAGCTGTAAACCGGGCGCTTGCCTGTAACTTTGTTTTCTGACATAAAAAAACCTCCTCAAAATATTGGGAGGGGATACAAACATCTTTCTTAGATATTTTACTTATTTTGCTTCCCTACGCCAGCACTAACTGGATCAGGTTATGAGGGTTTATCCACGGGACTGTCAAACGACACGCAAGATGTGCATTTATTTGATGTTTTCCCTAGGTAAATCTCAGCAAAAGCTCCCCTAGCGACAATTATATTACACCCAATCAACCCTTTTTGTCAAGAAAATCGGCAAATTATTGTGATTATTTGACGAAAAAGACCCTGCAACGCTTGAAGAACGCGGAAAGATAGAGTATAATTGGTACGATTAAGCTAGAAATATTAATGAGTTCGGTAAGACAGCTTTCCGAACCAACACAGAGAGGGGAAAAATATGTACAACCACTTAGTTAGAGAACCAGCATCCAAGATTAGAGAGATTGCAAGGGACGCGCTTCGCGGATATTGGAAGCCGATGTTCGTTGCAACATTGATTTATTTCGTGCTTACGAATGTCGTAAGCGAAGTGCTTTCGCTCATTTTCAGCGTTGATATGACAGAGATATACAACAATGCCGGCATTACAATTAAAGAAGGCATGTCAACTTCTCTTGATTGTGGCGGCGGACTCTATAGTTTCATCGTAGGCGGACCGTTCCTGCTCGGATTTTCAATCTTGCTTCTGACGTTCTTCCGCACGAGACAAGTCAACAATTCACTTAACTTCGAAGGATTCAGCTTCTTCACAAAGGCATTCCTTCTGCAGTTCCTCATCGGAATTAAAATATTCCTCTGGTCATTACTTTTCTTATTCCCAGGGGTTATTGCATATTACAGATACAGCCAAGCATTCTTCATTTTGGCGGACAACCCAGACTTCTCGGTAAGACAGTGCATAGAGGAAAGCAAACGCCTCATGTACGGAAACAAGGCTAAGAAATTCGGTCTTGACATTTCGTTCATCGGTTGGGCAATCGTAGCAGGCCTTCCAGGCGGAATTCTCAACGCTATTATGCCAGAATCGGTTGTTGGAACGATAATTGTTAGCATTATTACATATCTTGGAATGATTATCCTGTATGAATACGTGTTTACGGCAGAAGCAGCGTTCTATGAACTCGTAACTGAGAGACTCGTGGTTATGATTCCTGGCCAGCAGGCTCAGGATTTCCAGCAGGATCCGAACGCACAGGGCTGGCAGCAGAATTATTCGGCTGGCGAGCAGACTGCTGATGCAGAGTCGCCAATCGTAGACGTTGAGTACACTGAGTGCCCAGCAGATGCTGATGTTCAGCCAAGCACTGATGCAGGCACTGAGCCAAGCACCGATGCAAGCATGGGAGAACAGGGCACAGAGCCAGGTTCCGCACCGACTGACGAAAACTAAGAACTAGGAAGTTCGAAATTATGAATAGAGAAAAAACATTAACAGAATACTTAGTTATGTTAACCGAACAAAATTTAGCCGCAGGTGATAATTCATCCGCGGCTGATTTTGCTGTAAAGGTAAGCGATGTGTCGTATAACTCCAAGGAAGTTAGACCAGGCACACTGTTCATCTGCAAGGGAGCAGCGTTCAAGGCGGAGTACCTCAAGGATGCACTCGCAAAGGGAGCGGTAGCTTTCGTATGCGAGGCGGGCTCAGCGGTCAGCGAAGCGGCTCGCACAGATACGGAACTTGCTACAGTTCCACATATAATCGTAAATAACATGCGCCGTGCACTTTCGAGAATCTCCGCATTCTACTTCGATAAGAGCTGGTCGGCTCTGAAGCTCGTCGGAGTTACTGGCACAAAGGGCAAATCAACGACCGCGAGCATGATCAAGGCGATCCTTGACGAACACTGCGGACACGAAATCGGCTTCTCATCAGGACTTTACACGTATGACGGGCAGAATAAGAAGAAGGCTCGCAAGCTCACAACACCAGAGACAATCGAGCTCCACAGGATCCTCGATGCTTGCGTGGCAAACGGCACGGAGTACCTTGCGATGGAGGTTTCCTCGCAGGCGCTTAAGTATAATAGAACGCTCGACCTTGACTTTGCTGCATGTGCTTTCACGAACATCTCAGAGGATCACATTTCCGAGGCAGAGCATAAGGACATGGAAGACTACTTCACATCCAAACTGAAGATATTCGAGCAGAGCAAGGCTGCTTGCATCAACCTCGACATGGATCCAGCTTATGTGCAGAGAACGCTTGACTATGCAAAGGAGCACACAGAGAGAGTCTTGACATTCGGAATGAATGAGGTGAATGGCATCGCGCCAGATATTCGCGGACTTTCAGTTGAGGAAAAGCCTGGATATCTGCTTGTCACAGCGAGCGTGCTCGGAGAAAAGCACGAGTTCAGGGTAAATATAGGCGGGGCATACAACGCATATAACGCGCTGTGCGCGATTGCGCTTGCGACAGCGCTCGACATTCCGATGACAGACATCAAGGCAGGTCTCGAAAAGGTCGAAGTAATGGGCAGAATGCAGACATATCACCTGAAGGACGGCGTGGACGCAATCGTAGATTATGCCCACAACAAGATGAGCTACGAAGTTCTGTTCGAATATGTCAAGAGACAGTATCCAGACCGCAAAGTCGGCTTCGTGTTCGGCTGCGTCGGTGGCAAGGCTTATAACCGCAGGCAGGAGGCAGGCGAAATCGCTGAGAAATACGCAGATTTCGTTGTAATCACCGAGCTCGACCCAGGCCTTGAAGATATAAACAAGATTTGCAGCGAGATTCTGAGCTACATCCCGCACAAGGAAAAGGCGGAAATCATCACGGATAGAGACACAGCTGTCAGAGCCGCCCTCGACAAGGCGATGACTGCAGGCAAATGCGTTTTATTGATCTGCGGCGGATCTGACGCCTACATGAAGCGCGGCAGCACCATCTACGAATGCCAAACCGACGGCGAACGCGTTGAGGAATATTTGAGCAAAATTTGATTGAAGAACTTACATGTTATCTTGCATGCTTTCTTGCACACTGGAATGTGAAAAAGTTTGTTGTAATGAGGCTTTCGGAAACGGAAGCCTTTTTCTTGATTTAAGTAGCGGATTCGGGTATACTGTTGGCAAGAAGAAATATGTGAGGAAAGAAAATGAGCGGGAAAATTGTATCGGATATTATGCAGAAGATGATAGCTTATTCCGACGGGAAGAGGAAAAGGAGTTAGGCTGTGTAAAATGAATAAATTTGAATTATTTACGTTAATTTATTTTGTTTTAGAAGCATACTATGAGGATGAGGCTGAAAAAAACGAAAAGCTAAATGTTGTGCTGAGCGATATGAATCCATTTGTCTGGGAAGATTGTATATCAGCGGATCCTACAATGTATGCTGAGTATGTCGATTTTATTGGAGATAGACAGATATCGATTGAAAACAGCCTTGCAATCGCAAAGGATTATGTGAAAACCATTGAATTTTATGATGTTACCGAAGCATTTGCAGAAATGACGGAAGATGAATGGATTCCAGTATGCAAGGAATACCTTGAATCAGCTCATAAAGGAATGGAAGTAGGCTTGGAATTTTGAGTAATGCGAGAGTGAGATAAGATAGTCGATGAGGAAGAAAGTAGTATCCGTGGAATCAAAAATTGCATATACATGTCAGTATGAATCGCCGCTGGGGACGATTACAATTGCTTGCGATGATGAGGCTATCATTGGGCTTTGGTTCAATGGACAGAGACATTTTGGGAATATTCTGCCGAGCGAAACAGTGGAGCTCGGTGAGAATGAACTTTGCACGTTGAAGGTAGGAGGCAAAGCCAACGAGCTGCTTGAAGAGGCGAGGAGATGGCTAGATGTCTATTTTTCTGGCCAGGAACCTGATTTTCTGCCGCCGCTGAGATACGATTCCACGCCGTTTCGGAAGGCGGTTTGCGACATCATGCTGACGATTCAATACGGTAAGACGATGACATATGGTGAGATTGCTGACATAATAGCAGCTGAGCGGGGCATTGAGAAAATGTCTGCACAGGCAGTCGGTGGAGCGGTCGGGCACAATCCGATTTCGCTCATGATTCCGTGCCACCGAGTAGTCGGCACAAACGGCAGCCTCACAGGCTACGGCGGCGGCATCGACCGCAAAGTAAAGCTCCTCGAACTCGAAAACGTAGACATGACAGCCCTCTTCATCCCGAAGAAAGGCACAGCATTGTAAATTTGACAAATTCTATTTTCATGCTATAATTACCGTACAAATTAAACCTTTGTGTAATTATGAAAGGAAGATGAAAATGAAAAGAAAATGGTTTTGTTTTTTACTGATGGTCTTGGTGTTCGTAACATCTAGTATCACGGCATTTGCTACAGTTGATTCGTCATTTGATTTATGCTGGCTTGAACGTGGTGAGTCCGAAGAGGGTCTAGTAACTTTTAGCGGAGAAGAGGACATAGCGTCTTATTATGATGGATCTAATGTAAAGACTGAATGGGTAAATCCAACTGATAGCCAATCGATGTTGCGTGTAACAGCAACAGAAGATGCAGAGTTAGGTAATTATTCGGTTATATTACGCGGCTTGTCCTCAGATGCAGTGAAGTTTATAAATGTATTTGTAGTTGACAAAACAGCTCCTTCAATTTTTGATCTTGATAAGTCTAAGTCTGGCATCACAGTTTCTTGGAATGGAACGGATGTTGGAAGATACCAACTCCAATATAAGGCAATTGGTGGCAAGTGGAAAACAGCTACACCTTTTACAAGCAAAACTTCCTACAAAGTAACGAATTTGAGCAAGGGTACAAAGTATTTCTTTAGAGTAAGAGCTGTTAACTATAATAATGAGTGGGCAGAAATATATGGCGACTGGTCGAAGACGAGGGCCAAAAAATTCTAAATAGAATTGTACGACTGCTTCAAGATTGCGGTCTTGAAATATGAATTAATTATCTCTGAGATTTGAGAAAAGCTCGGAGAATAGCGACTGAGGTAAAGTATTTTGAGGAGGGATTAAACATGACAACGTATGCCAATGATGAATGTAAATGTGCAGTTTGTGGGGAAATAAATGAATATTGGGAGTTTGGCAGTGCCACCACTTTTAGCGGACCTGATCTTGATTTGAGACCAGCTGAAATGCTGAGAGGAACCATGCGTGAATGGATAC
>CAVGSW010000031.1:0-12043 GCA_963631945.1 Flexilinea sp.
ACAGAGACATCCAGACTGAGATTCCTAACGAGATTTTCTTCATCACGACGCAGGAGCTCGAGGACATGTATCCGGACAAGACTCCAAAGGAGAGAGAAGATGCAATCACGAAGGAGCACGGCGCTGTATTCATCATGAAGATCGGCGGAGCGCTGAAGTCAGGTAAGAAGCACGACGGCAGATCCCCAGACTATGACGATTGGGAGCTGAACGGCGACATCATCCTTTGGAACGAAGTTCTCGACAGAGCTTTCGAAATTTCGTCCATGGGTATCCGTGTTGACGCTGACGCGATGAGAAGACAGCTCGAAATCGCTGGTTGTCCAGAGAGAGCGGAGCTTCCGTTCCAGAAGGCTATTCTGAACGATGAGCTTCCGTACACTATCGGCGGCGGCATCGGCCAGAGCAGACTCTGCATGTACTTCCTGAGAAAGGCTCACATCGGCGAAGTTCAGGCTTCCGTATGGCCGCAGGAAATGATCGACAAGTGCGCAGAGGACCACATCTATCTGCTGTAATGCGCATAATAAAAGAATAAATTTTTGATACGTAATGCCGAATCTGTTTTTACAAATTGCTGATTTGTGAGAATGGGTTCGGCGTGCTTGCTTTTATAGGCTTATATAAAAATGTAAAACATGAGATATGATGCTAAATATGAAATATGCTAACATCGTAGTAGAAAACAAAAGCAAACATACGGATATGTTTTTCACATATCTGACAGGAGATCTCGACGTGCACGTTGGAGATTGCGTTTTCATACCATTCGGTAAGGGCAACAAGCAGAAACGCGGGTTCGTGTTCGGGCTGTCAGATGCTTGCGATTTGCCGGATGAGAAGCTGAAGGCGATTGCGGGGGTCGACGAGTTTTCCTGTCTAAACGAAGAGATAATCAAGACGGCGGCATGGATGAAGCAGAGATATGCCGTCACTTATTCTGATGCGATAAATTGCTTCCTCGCGCCAGGAAAGCCAGCGGCCGAGGGCAAGGAAAAGCAACCGTACAAGAACCTCGAAATCAGCCCATACATCCCGAAAACGCTCACATCCGAGCAATCCGTTGCAGTCGACAAAATCTGCTCTGCAATAAAAGACGGCAGGCAGGAGAATTTCCTCGTGCATGGCGTTACGTCGAGCGGCAAGACGCAGGTGTACATGGAGGCAGTGGCAGCGTGCGTGGATGGCGGCAAGGCAGCAATCGTGCTCGTTCCAGAGATTTCGCTGACTAAGCAGATCATCGAAAGATTCGCTTCGAGATTCGGGCGCGACAAAATCGCAATCATGCACAGCAAGCTCACTCAGCGCGAGCGCTACGACGAGTGGCAGAGAATCAGGCGGGGCGAGGCGAGAATCGTAATCGGCGCTCGGATGGGCGTATTCGCACCAGCACAGAACATTGGAATTATCGTCATGGACGAGGAGCACGAGGCGAGCTACAAGTCCGATATGACGCCGAAATACGACACGGCGGAGGTTGCACTCAAGCGCCTCAGAACGAGCGGAGGAGTGCTCGTGCTTGGCAGCGCAACGCCGTCCGTCACATCATACGAAAGATGCAAGGAAGGCATCTATACTCTAATAACTCTCAAAGAAAGATATAACAAAACACCGCTTCCAAAGATCGAAATTTGCGATATGCGTAAGGAACTCAGGCGCGGGAACACGACGATATTCAGCGCTCCGCTTTTCGATGCAATGACGGAGGCGCTGGCGGAGGGTGAGCAAATCATACTCATGCAGAACAGGCGCGGTTATTCGAACTTCGTCTCGTGCAGGGAATGCGGCAAGGTCATGAAATGCCCAGAGTGCGAGCTTTCTCTCGTGTATCACAAGGCGGAGAATGCGCTCATTTGCCACTATTGCGGGCGGAAGTACCCGCTGCCGAGCAAGTGCCCAGAGTGCGGGAGCAAGTACCTCAAGCATTTCGGAATCGGCACGGAGCAGGTAATCGAGGCGGTGCATGAGCATTTCCCTGATGCGAAGACCGACAGGCTCGACCTCGACACGGTAAAGAAACGCTCTGAGATGGATAGAATTTTATCGGATTTTGCGAAGAAAAAGACGGATATTCTCGTCGGAACGCAGCTCGTGGCGAAGGGACTTGACTTCGAAAACGTTGGAGTTGTGGGAATCATCGCAGCTGACGTTACGCTGAATATCCCTGATTATCGCTCTACGGAGAGGACGTTTCAGCTCATAACGCAGGCAGCTGGTCGCGCAGGGCGAGGCGGCAAGCAAGGCCGCGTCATAGTCCAGACATACGAGCCAGAGAATTACACGTTCCAGTTCGCGAAGGAAAATAATTATGAAAATTTCTTCACCGAGGAAATTAAAGCGAGAACTTTGATGAAATATCCGCCATTTGGTGATATAATAGTAGTTAACTTCACCGCAGACAGCGAAGAGCTTGCGGCGGGGGCGGCTGCGAGGTGCGAGGCGTATATGAAGAACGCCTTGCGGACGACATACGGAAGCGAGTCCGAGAAAAACGTTCTCAGCCCGAAGCTTTCGACAGGCTTCAAGGGGAAGAACAGTTTCCGGCATTATATTATAGTCAAATGCCCACGGAATGAGCAGGGACACGGCGCAAGCGAGCGAAATCGCTATATGTATTATCTAGAGGATTTCGCACGGCGCCTAGTGGACGAGAAGGCGCCTGTCAACATCACTGTGGACGTTAACCCATACAGCTTGACTTAAGTTTAAGACAATTATTGCACTTGGAAGGAGAAAAACATGGCACTTAGAAATGTAGTATGCGAAGGTGACGAAATACTGAGAAAGAAATGCAAGGAAGTCACTGAGGTTACAGATAGAATCAAGATGACGATGGAGGACATGCTCGAGACGATGCGCCAGGAATACGGCGTTGGCATCGCTGGCCCTCAGGTCGGTGTAATGCGCAGAATGTTCGTTGCAGAGCCTGAGCCAGGTAGAGTTTATTTCATGATAAATCCAGTTATCTTGGAGCAAAGCGGCGAGCAGGAAGGCGATGAGGGCTGCCTCAGCGTTCCTGGCAAGATCGGAACGGTTATTCGCCCAGATTATATCAAAATCGAGGCGACAGACCTCGATGGCCAGAGAAAAGTTTACGAGTTCCACGATTTTGATGCGCGCGTTATGTGCCACGAGAATGACCATCTCGACGGAATTCTTTATATCGACAAGGCAACTAATATTCGCGACGCTTCTGAGGAAGATTACGAGGACGAAGAATAATGAGAATAGCATTTATGGGGACGCCGGAGTTTGCGGTTACCGTGCTGGCAGGGCTTCTCAGCTCCGAGCACGAGGTGGGGCTCGTCGTTACGCAGCCCGACAAAGCCAAGAACCGCGGCAAGAAAATTCAATACACGCCAGTGAAGGAACTGGCGCTTGAGCACGGAATCACAGTGCTTCAGCCGGAGAGAGTTCGCGGAAACGAGGAATTCCTCGGGCAGCTCACGGAATATGCACCTGATATCATAGTAGTAGTTGCATACGGCCAGATTATCCCGAAGGAGATACTCGAGCTTCCGAAATACGGCTGTGTGAACGTTCACGCTTCGCTGCTTCCAAGGCTCAGAGGAGCTGCTCCGATTCAGAGAGCAATTCTCGAGGGCGACGAAGAGACGGGCGTTACAATCATGCAGATGGCAGAAGGCCTCGACACAGGCGACATGCTCACAAGGGACGCTGTGAAAATCGGCAATATGAACTATAGCGAGCTTCACGATAAGCTGGCGGAGATAGGAAGCAAGCTTCTTCTCAGGACGCTTCCGCTCATCGAAAGCGGTGAAGTTAAGCCAGAGGTGCAGGACGACAGCAAGTCGAGCTACGCGAAGATGATATTTAAGCAGGAAGGTAAAATCGACTTTAGCAAGGAGCCTGCGGAAATCGAGCGGCTGATCAGGGGCTTCGACCCGTGGCCAGGCGCGTTCTGCGATTACGAAGGGCTGGTGCTCAAGCTCTGGAAGGCCGAGCCGCTTGCTGGAGATACCCAGGCGGCACCTGGCACGATTCTCGAGGCGAGCCCTGCTGGAATCAAAATCGCTTGCGGGAAGGGCTCGCTCCTGGTTACCGAGATCCAGGTGCCGGGCAAGAAGCGCGTGGCCGTTTCCGAATATCTCAAGGGCAACAAGATAGAAACAGGGATTATATTAAAATAGCAAGATTTAAGGCTATAGGATTTGAAAAGGGAGGAACAATATCAATGTACGAATCGTATTTCATGTATTATGCGTCGGAGATTTTGCTGATTCCGGCGATAATCTTCACATTTTTCGCTCAGATGAAGGTGAAGTCAAACTTTAATAGATATTCCAAGGTCAGAAACGACAGAAACCTGTCGGGCGCTGATGCGGCGAGAATGGTTCTGAACGCTAACGGACTCGGCAACGTGAGAATCGAGAGAGTCAGCGGCAGTTTGACGGACCATTACGATCCGAGAACGAGAGTGCTCAGACTTTCCGATACGGTTTGCGATGTTAATTCCATCGCAGCTGTCAGCGTAGCTTGCCACGAGGCGGGTCATGCTATTCAGCACGCGAAAGGCTATGCACCGCTCAAGATTAGAAACACGATAGTTCCGCTGGCGAACTTCGCATCGAACCTCAGCTGGATTCTCGTAGTCATCGGCATTGCGCTCCTGGCAGCAGGCAGCACAGGCTATTACATCGGCGACCTGCTCTTCAACATCGGCGTAATTATGATGATAGTCGTAATCCTTTTCCATACGATTACGCTCCCAGTCGAGTTCAACGCGAGTAGGCGGGCGCTCCAGCAGATGGAAGCACTTTCAATCATATCCGACGAAGAAGAAGGCGGCGCGAAGAAGGTTCTGAGGGCGGCGGCGCTCACATACGTTGCAGCACTTGCGGTTGCAATCGGCAACCTCCTCAGAATGCTTGCAATCAGAGGACGGCGTTAATGGACATAAACAGGAAAACCGCTTACGACATTCTCCTGGACATCGAGAAAAATGACTCGTATTCCAACATCGCGACGAATGCTTTTATCAAGAAAAATTCTCCAGACAAAGAGTCGTTCGTCAGAGAGATAGTCTACGGCGTGCTGAAGAACAAAATTCTGCTCGATTATTACTTGGATAAGCTCATCAAGACTGGCACGAGGAAGACGAAGAAACAGGATCTCACGCTGCTCAGGATGGGGCTTTATCAGATCATATACATGGATTCCGTGCCGGAGTACGCTGCAGTTAACGAGACGGTGAACATGGCTAAGAGCCTCGCCAGGGGCCGCGAGCGGTTCATAAATGGCGTTTTGCGCGGATTTCTGAAGAACCGCGAGCGCCTGGAGCTGCCGAGTGCTGAGGCAACGGAAACGGCAGATGCCGAGCTCAGTGGCAATCCGACCAAGTATCTTGCAATCCGTTATTCGATCAGCGAGTGGATTGTGAAGCTGTGGCTCGAGACATATGGATTCGAGAAGACAGAGAGAATCCTCGCATCCGCAAACGAAACTCCGAAGCTTGCCATCAGGGCAAACTGGCTAAAGATAGATACGGACAGCTTGCAGGAACGCTTGGAATCACAGGGTTTCAAGGTAGAAGCAGAGTATAAGACAGACAGAGGATTGCTCGTGAGCGGCTCGAGGCTCCTCGAAACTGAAGAGTATAAGCAGGGGCTTTTTTCCGTGCAGGATGTAGCCTCGATTATGGCATCTGACCTCACGATGGCGGAGCCTGGCGACCTCGTCATAGACGTTTGTGCGGCGCCAGGCGGCAAGAGCCTTGCAACAGCCGAGCTCATGAAGAACGAGGGCGAGATCATCGCCTGCGACATCTATGAGCACAAGCTTGAGCTCATAGAGAAGCAGGCCCAGCGTCTCGGCGTTAGCATTATCAAGACGAGACGCCACGACAGCACTGAGCTGATGGCGGAATTTGTCGGGAAGGCCGACAGGGTCATCTGCGACGTTCCGTGCTCTGGACTCGGGGTCATCGCCCGCAAGCCCGAGATCAAATACAAGCAGGAATATGTGAGCATATATGACTTTGCCGAACTCATCAAAATCCAGGCATGGATACTTTCGAATGCCGCAAGGTATGTAAAGCCAGGCGGTAAGCTCATCTACAGCACGTGCACCATCGATAAGCACGAAAACGAGGAGCAAGTCGCGAGATTTCTTCAGGAAAATTATGATTTCGAGCCTGAGAAAGAGCTTCAGCTTTTCCCATTCGATGGCACAGACGGATTTTTTATTTGCCGAATGGCGAGAAAAATGATATACTAAAATGATTTATAAAAAAGGGGAGGAAGACTAATGCAAGTCGGTTTTAAGTCCGATAAAGGGCTAAGACGAACGAATAACGAAGACGCGTGCTTTGTTATGCTTCCAAATAAGGTCTACGTTGTGGCCGACGGCGTCGGGGGGAGCAATGCAGGCGAAATCGCCAGCAGAACCGCGGTGAACGAAATCGCGAAATACATAAACGCTCATCCGATGACCGATACAGATACGACGAACAAATACGAGATAGTCAGCTATCTGCAGGGGTGCCTGGATGCTGCGAACGAAGAGATTTTCCGCTTGTCGCACAAGTACGCTGAGAATAGCGGCATGGCGACGACGGTCGTAATCGTGTGTGCGCTTGACAACAAGGCATATATAACGAACGTGGGCGACAGCAGGGCGTATCTTTATCGCCAGGGGAACCTCGTGCAGCTCACAGAGGATCACACATATGTCAACTCGCTGGTGAAGGCCGGAATTCTCTCGAAGGAGCAGGCCGAGCAGGACGAGCGCAAGAACATGATAACGAAGGCGCTCGGAGCGGAGTCGACGGTGGAGCCAGACTTTTTCCAGGTCGAAATCATGAAGGACGACGTGTTCATCATCTGCACTGACGGGCTGTATGACGAAGTGGAAAACGGCGAGATGATAGAGGTTTTAACGAAAAACGAATCGATGTCCGATGTTTGCAGCGAGTTAATCAACCGCGCCAACACTAACGGCGGACGAGATAACATAACGGTAATTTCTTTGAAGGTAACGGAGGATGATATCGATGAGCAATAGATTATTAGCAGGAAGATACGAATTAATCGAAAAAATCGGCGAAGGCGGAATGGCCGTGGTTTACAAGGCGAGATGCCGTCTTCTCAATAGATATGTAGCGATCAAAATTTTGCGCCCAGAATTTACGAAGGACGCACAATTTGTCGAGAATTTCAAGAGAGAGTCGCAGGCAGCGGCGGGGCTTTCGCACCCGAATATCGTGAGCATTTACGACGTCGGCCAGGAGGGCAACATCTACTTTATCGTAATGGAACTCGTGGACGGCAAGCCGCTCAGCCAGGTCATCGAAGAAAAAGGCAGAATTGAGTACAAGGAAGCGATTCAGATTACGAGACAAATCGCATCGGCACTCAGCCTCGCACATAAGAACGGAATCGTCCACAGAGACGTCAAGCCGCACAACATCCTCATCACGAGCGCTGGAGTTGCGAAGCTTGCGGACTTCGGTATCGCAAAGGCTGTAAGCGCTTCGACCATCATCGGTGGAACGAACAAAGTCATGGGTTCCGTGCACTATTTCTCGCCTGAGCAGGCAAGAGGCGCATATGTCGACGAGCGTTCGGACATTTATTCGTTGGGAATCGTAATGTACGAGATGCTCACGGGCAAGGTTCCGTTCGACGGAGACAACCCAATTTCCGTCGCCCTCATGCACATAAACGACCCGATGCCATCCGTAAACGCAGAGGTTGCAGGACTTCCACCGCAGCTTGACAAGATCATCCAGAAGGCGACGGACAAGTATCAGACGAACCGCTATAAGACAGCGGATGAGCTGATTGAAGCCCTTGACAATATAGAATTTGTTACTAAGGTAATGGGAGACAGCGCCTTCAACGCTCCTGGTGGATCCGCAGTGGCTGTTGACCCTGTGAAGGCAGAGTACGAGGCTGAGCTTCAGAAGAGAGCGATGGCTGAAAAGTCTGCAGAGAAAGCAAAGACTGACAAGACTGTAGAGAAAGCCCAGAAAATTTCCACAGGATTTATCATAGGCGGAGTTGCAGTACTCGTAGTTGTTGGAATCGTTGTTCTCGGATTTATGCTCGGCTGGTTCGGTGGCAACAGCGATGAAATCGAGGTTCCAGACTTTGTTGGCAAGACATTCGAAGAAGCACAGCAAATCGCTGAGGAGGCTGGGCTTACGATCGAGCAGGGCGAAGATGTCTACAGCCCTGACCAAGAAGAAGGCTATATCTCATCGCAAATCCCGACTGCAGGCTCCAAGGTTTCCGAGGGCAAGCTCATCACAGTTTACGTTAGCAAGGGCAAGAAGGACGGCGTAGTTCCGAAGCTAGTTGGCATGGACTACAAGGAAGCTCAAGATTACCTCGAGACATACGGATTCGAACTCGGCATCGTGAAGACGGAGACGAGCACGGAGCCTGAGAATCAGATAATCGCTCAGTCCGTGGCTGAAGGCACGAGCGCTGAGAAGGGCACGAAGATTGACGTAACTGTCAGCGACGGCAAGGGCAAAGCGAAGGTTAGCATGCCAAACCTCATCGGCAAGACTCCAGACGAGGCGAGTGAAATCGTCGAAAAATTGGGACTCAAAGTCGGCGATGTGACATACGAAGAAACGAGCACGACAGCGCAGAATCTCATATTCTGGCAGAGCTATCCAGAGGGCACTGAGCTCGAGGAAGGCACGAGCGTAAGCTACAAGGTCAGCAAGGGCGAAAAGCCAGCTGATAGCGGCAGTGAGGACTTCTCGGATGACTCAGTTGCGACTGACGACGAATAACACATAAACGAAAGAATAATTTATGCTTGGACTAATAAAAAAAGGAATCGGCGGATTTTATTACGTCGAAACTGAAAAAGGCCTGATAGAAGCGAAGGGGCGCGGGATATTCAAGAAAGACGGCATTACGCTAACGGTCGGCGATAACGTTGAAATTTCAATTATCGACGAGGAGAATGCGAAGGGCGTCATCGAGGAAATCCTCCCGCGCAAGAACTGCTTCATTCGGCCGCCGATTGCGAATGTCGACATATTCGCAGTCGTGTTTGCACCACAGAAGCCGAAGCCGAACTTCGTGCTGACGGACAAGTTTCTCATCATGGCGGAGATGAACGAGGCTGAGGCGATAATCTGCATCAACAAGTGCGATCTGGCAAGCGAAGAGGAAATCGCAGAGATTAGGGCGATATACGAGCCAGTTTACACTGTAATTGAGGTGAGCGCCAAGACCGGCAAAGGGCTAGATGAGCTTGCCAAGATGCTCGCAGGAAAGCGTGCGGCGCTCGCAGGCCCGTCAGGCGTCGGAAAATCAACGATTACGAACGCGATTATTCCGCATGCGAACATGGAGACTGGCGCCATCAGCGAGAAGACAAAGCGCGGCAAGCACACGACGCGCCATGTGGAAATCTTCGATGCTGATTACAACACGAAGATATTCGATACGCCTGGATTCACTTCGTTCGAGATACTTGAGGCGGAGGAAGACGAGCTGTGGAAGTACTATCCTGAGTTCACACATTACGCAGGCGACTGCAGATACGACAATTGCCGCCATCTGAAGGAGCCAGACTGTGCGATTCGAAAGGCGGTTGCAGCAGGCAAGATAAATAAGCGGAGATACGATTCCTATGTCGCAAACATGGAAGAAATCAAAGCTCGTAAGAAATATTAAAGGAGAAAATCATGAAGTTAGCACCATCAATTTTGTCGGCAGACTTTGCTAATCTGCTCGATGATGTCAAGAAAATCGAAAGAGGCGGGGCGGATTACATCCACGTAGACGTTATGGATGGGCATTTCGTGCCGAATATCAGCTTCGGTGCACCTGTGATGAAGTGCCTGAATGGCAAGACGAGCCTCCCATACGATGTGCACCTCATGATTGAAAATCCTGATGACTATATCGCGGACTTCGTGACGCCGCAGACTGAGTTTATCACGGTGCACCAGGAAGCCTGCCGCCACCTGAATAGAACAATTCAGAACATTAAGTCGCACGACATCAAGGCAGGCGTTTCCATCAACCCTGCAACTCCTGTTTCCACGCTTTCGTGCGTGCTCGGGGATGTTGACATGATTCTCATCATGTCCGTTAACCCAGGTTTCGGAGGACAGAAGTTCATCGAGAGCACTGTTTCCAAGGTGAGAGAGCTTGCTGAGCTTAAGCGTGCAAACGGATATAAATTTGAGATAGAAATTGACGGGGGCGTTACGCTCGACAATATAGAGATGCTTGCTGAGGCAGGCGTTGAAATCGCTGTCGCTGGCTCGGCTGTTTTCAAGGCTGAAAGTCCAGAAGAGGCAGCGGCTGCATTCAAGAAATTCTAAACTACTGAGGTGCCCGCATGGACTTGCTAATCGCGTTTGCTATATTCCTAATCGTAATGGTTTCGGCTATCATATTCGATTTCTCTATGATAATCGCTTTGTTAGTCGGACTTTTTGCGTTCATGGCGGTAGGTAAGCACCGCGGCTATTCCATCGGCGCGATGACAAAGATGGGAATCGAGGGCGGCAAGGACTCGCTCATCGTCATCGAAGTAATGTGTGTAATTGGTTTTGTCACAGCTGTATGGCGTGTCTCTGGGACAATCACGGTTTTCGTTTATTATGGTATGAAAATCATCACGCCGAATCTTTTCCTTATTATAACGTTCGTGCTCTCGTGCCTGCTGAGCTATGCGCTCGGAACGTCGTTTGGCGTGGCGGGTACGGTCGGAGTTATCTTCATGACGCTCGCAAGGAGCGGGGGAGTTAACCCAGTTATCACGGCAGGCGTTATAATGAGCGGAGTCTATTTCGGGGACAGGGGTTCCCCAGTTTCCTCAAGCGCCAACATGGTCGCAAGCGTTACGAAAACAAAGATCTACGACAACGTCAAGCAGATGATGCGCGTGGCGGTAGTGCCGTTCATCTTGACGATGATTGTCTATGCAATTCTTTCATTTATGAACCCGATAAGTCACGTCGACGAGGAGCTCGTAGCTTCGTTCGAAAGCGAGTTCATCCTGTCGCCTTGGGCGTTCGTGCCAGCTGTTTTCATGCTGATTCTGCCGCTGCTGAAGGTCGACGTAATCATGTCCATGCTCGCCAGCATTGTGAGCGGGATACTTGTAGCGGTGCTCGTGCAGGGCGTGCCTATTCTCGAGGTTCTGAAGATTTGCATATTCGGATATGAGGCGGAGGCAGGGAGCCTCGGCGAAATCCTGAACGGTGGCGGACTCGTATCTATGCTCGAAATCGTTGGGATTCTAATTATCTCGAGCTGCTACTCTGGCATATTCAGCGGGACTGGCATGATTGATGGCCTGCAGGAAAAACTGAACGAGATGACTACGAGAGTTGGCAGATACGCCGTGATGTTCGTGATGAGCATCGCCTCGGCTATGATTTTCTGCAACCAGACGATCGCGACGCTGATATGTGCTGATTTGCTTGAGAAATCCTACCTCGAGTGTGGCGGCTCGCGCGAGGAGATGGCACTTGACATGGAGAACACGGTAATTCTCATCTCGTGTCTCGTGCCTTGGTGCATCGGCTGCTCTGTGCCGCTTTCATTCCTCGGAGTGGGAATAGAGTGCCTGCCGTTTGCGGTATACATGTACGCGATGCCGATACTTTATTTCTTCACGAAAAAGCGCTGGTATCCGAATAAATAGTGATGCACGCCTGAATTTTCGGAAGATTTACATTTATTTTGTTAAAAATTAGATGACATTTGTTTATGACTGTGCTAAAATATTGCTAACAACACACATTCTCAGGAGGATTTTTCTCGCATGATTAACAACGCATTCGACTTAGAAAATCCACAGACAGAAACAACTGAAAATTTACCGACATTATCATTAGAAGACATAATTAAGAAGCATCTTGGTTTTGCCAGTTTTGTGCTGATTATCTTTATTATGTCTTTTTATATTGTTATAGATATCACTGCGGAGAAAGACCGCGCCATCGCGACCGCTGAGGAGTGTTTCACGCAGATTGACAGCATCATGGAAAGCAACGCGGCGGATAAGGAAGATGTTGAAGAAGAGTACACTGCATCAG
>CAVGSW010000032.1:0-11807 GCA_963631945.1 Flexilinea sp.
AACGATGACCGTTTGCCATAAAGGAACCTTTTTACCCATAAATAAGTCCTCCTTTTCAATTAAGTAAAAATAATGAATGAATTTGTACGGCAACTCCTGCGTACACTCAAATGATACATTCTTCACGCGTTCTTCACAATTACCCGCGTGGGTAAACTACCCTAAACTAATGGGTAGTTTTGATTTTTTCGTGGTCTGCCGATAGTCCTGTAACCCGCTAAAAATAGCCAATTTTCAGAATTCTTTTGTATGTAGAAAAATACATTGTCAAACTATTGACAAGCAAAAGAAGAATGTTATAATCATATGCAGAACATACGTTATACATTATACAATTAGCAATGTGTTAACTATGTGACGACTTTTACTTCATACTATCTTATACTATTTTTTACGAAAGGATGGTGCAAATTTTGTTTAAGAAATTCACCAACGGCTGTGTTAAGCTGGTTACTCGCTGGCTTCCAGATCCATTTATTTTCGCTATTATCCTTACTATCATCGCATTCTTAGCTGCAATGCCTCTCACGGGTCAAGGTCCGATTGAGATGGTTAAGCACTGGGGTAACGGCGTTTGGTCGCTCCTCGGATTCTCGATGCAGATGGTACTCGTTCTCGTTCTGGGCACAGCATTCGCAACAGCACCAGCTATCAAGAACGCGCTTACTTCTCTGGCTCGTATCCCGAAGAACCCTACTCAGGCAATTATCATCGTTACAGTGGTATCAACCGTATGCTGCTGGCTCAACTGGGGATTCGGTCTGGTTGTAGGCGCTATCTTCGCAAAGGAAATCGCAAAGAGAAGAACTGATACAGACTATAGACTTCTGATTGCGTCCGCATACTCCGGCTTCGTTGTATGGCACGCAGGTATGTCTGGTTCCATTCCACTTGATATCGCAACAGTTACAGAGGCTATGACAACAAAGACAGGTGGCGTAGTTACAGAAGCCATCTCCACAAGCGAGACAATCTTCTCACTTTGGAACATCCTGATTTGCGTAGCGATTCTCATCCTCATGCCTATCGTTAACGCAAAGATGCATCCAGAGCCAGGTGAAGTTATCAGCATTGACCCTGCTCTCCTTGTAGACGAACATACAGAGTCTGACGTAGGACAGGGCGAGGCTAACTCCCCAGCAGAGAAAATGGAAAGAAGCGTGATTCTTACTGTCATCATTTTCGCACTGGCATTCGCTTACACATTATATTATTTCATCGTAGAAAAAGGCGCACTCAGCCTTGACAGTGTAAACTTAATCTTCTTGTGGCTTGGAATCATCTTCCACAAGACTCCAATCAGATATGTCAACGCTATCAGCGAAGCAGCAAAGGGCGCAGCAGGCATCATCCTCCAGTTCCCATTCTATGCTGGAATCATGGGTATCATGACTGGTGCATCCGCAGTAACTGGACTTTCACTTGCAGGTGTTATCTCCACTTGGTTCGTATCGATTTCGAACAACGTTACATTCCCATTACTCGCATTCTTGTCAGCAGGTATCGTAAACTTCTTCGTTCCTTCTGGCGGCGGTCAGTGGGCTGTACAGGGTCCTATCATCATGCCTGCAGGTCTCGAACTCGGCGTTTCGCCAGCAGTTTCGGCTATGGGTATTGCTTGGGGCGATGCATGGACAAATCTGCTTCAACCGTTCTGGGCACTTCCAGCACTGGGTATCGCTAAGCTGTCCGCTCGTGACATCATGGGATTCTGCATAGTTGACCTGATTCTGACAGGAATCATCATCTGCACTGGATTCGTTCTCGTAGGTGTGCTCGGCATCTCCGCGATATAGTCTGATGTTAACCATCCGCTAACTTAGAAATGTAAAAAATGCTCCCTGCAGATGCAGAGAGCATTTTTTTATACTTGTACTGGTTCGGGGCGCTGGATGTCGCCGCCGCTCAGTTCGTCGTCGTAGACTGCGCGCTTGCCGCCTATGAACTTCGGGCGAGTGCGAGCGCATACGAGGTGCGCTTGGCCGATTTGCTTGATGGAAAGGCGAACTGGCACTGCTACTCGCTTAAGCTGCATGCCGATCAGCGTGTCGCCTATATCCATGCCGGCGTCTGCCTTGATTTCTTCTACTGCCACAGGGTCCTTCGCCTTGCCGTATACGGTCATTGCGAACGAGCCGCCTGCGTGTGGCTGCGGTACTACGTTTACGATCTCTGTGCCTGGAAGCAGTGCTGCCCTCTCGACTATAACTGCGCGGTTCAGATGCTCGCAGCACTGTGCCGCCAGATAAATTCCGCGCGGCTCGAGCACGCTCATAATTCCTTCGTATACGGCGCCTGCTGCGTTGATGTCGGAACCTTTGCCGATTCGAAGGCCGACAACTTCGCTCGAGCTGCAGCCAACGACCAGAATGTCGCCCTTCTTCAGGCGCGCAACCTCGACAAGCTCCGCCGCCGCCTGCTCCGCATCCTTTCTAATCTTATCATAAGTCATTTCCATCGCATCCTTTCGTAAGTTTGGAATGTGGAGAGTTGAGAGTGGAGCTAATTATCTTAGTTGTTGATGACAAAATTCTTCTCAACTCCTCGCAATCCATATATAATGATTGAAATTCTCTTTCTGTTTTGAAAGTACAAACTCATTCTTTTCATATCTTAAATCTTGATATAAACGAATAATTTTTACAGCAAAAACTTTACTCTTTGCCTTAGCCACCCCATCACTCATATCTCAATTTCCCCCTGAAATTTGAAATTTGAACTCTAAAATTTTATAAACTCAGAAACTTAAAACCCAGTGAACAGTAATTCCACTCTCCACACTCCACTCTTCACTCTTAGAATTAGATTCTCCAGCTGTTGAGATAGTGCACCTGCTCTGGCGTCAGCTCGTCGATTTCGATGCCCCATGCTGCGAGCTTGCGGCGCGCAACCACATCGTCGATTTCCCTTGAAACGTCAATCACATCGTTTTTAAGCGATTCGTGATTGTCGCGGATGTACATCGCCGAAAGCGCCTGTACCGCAAAGCTCATGTCCATGATCTCCGCAGGATGTCCATCCGCCGCTGCGATGTTCACGAGTCTGCCCTCTGCGATTACGTTTACCCAACGACCATTCGAAAGCTTGTAACCCATGATGTTCTCGCGCTTTTCTTCCTTGGCAACGCAGGCCTTCTCCAGCCCTGCCATATCTATCTCTACGTTGAAATGTCCGGAGTTCGCGAGTATCGCTCCGTCCTTCATCTTCAGCATATCATCCACTGTGATCGTCCAAGCGCAGCCCGTCGCCGTCACAAAGATATCTCCGAGAGGCGCCGCCTGGCTCATCTTCATTACTGAGAAGCCATCCATGCGAGCTTCAATCGCCTTGACAGGATTGATTTCAGTTACGATTACCTGAGCGCCGAGCGCAGCGGCTCTCATTGCGATTCCGCGCGAGCACCAGCCGTAGCCAACGACTACAACCGTCTTCGCTGCGATAATCAAATTCGTGTTGCGCATGATGCTGTCCCAAGTCGACTGACCCGTGCCATATCTATTGTCAAACAAATGCTTGCAATCCGCATCGTTTACGGCTACCATCGGGAACTTCAGCACCCCCTCGGCCGCCATAGCCTTCAGACGGATGATTCCGCTCGTCGTCTCCTCGCAGCCGCCCCAAACCTCTGTCGCAAGGTCCGGTCTCTTGTCGTGCAGACAGCTCACGAGATCCGCGCCGTCGTCGATGATGA
Source organism: Flexilinea sp. (assembly GCA_963631945.1). Taxonomy (GTDB): domain Bacteria; phylum Bacillota; class Clostridia; order Peptostreptococcales; family Anaerovoracaceae; genus CAG-238. Next base: position 3,692 of record CAVGSW010000032.1, read on the forward strand.
TGTTCGGCTTATGGGAAAGGCACATTTCGATATGCCTGTTGTATTCCTCTGGAGTCGCCGCATGGTACGCATATACCTTGATGCCGTCATCTGCAAGCGCCGCCGCAATCGCATCCTGCGTGGAAAGCGGATTGGAGCCAGTCACGGACATGTCCGCGCCGCCAGCTGCCAGCACCTTGCAAAGGTAAGCTGTCTTTGCCTCCAAGTGAACCGAGAGAGAAATCTTGATTCCCTCGAACGGTCTCGTCTCCTTGAATTCATCCTCCATCCCGCGCAGAAGCGGCATGTGGTTTCTAACCCACTCAATCCTCTGGTGACCCTTCGGAGCGAGCGAAATATCTCTAACTTCGTAATCTTTAATCTCTGCCATTGTGTCCTCCTACTCAACAGTTACCGACTTCGCCAAGTTTCTCGGCTTATCGATGTTCTCGCCGCGCTCCTTCGCAACGTAATATGCGAAGAGCTGCATCGGCACAACCGCCAGCAACGGGCTAAGCTCGTCCCTGCACTTCGGGATGTAAACAACTTCGTTGCTCTCAGTCTTTATAGCCTCGTTACCTTCCTTCGCCAGCGACAAAACATGCGCACCACGAGTCTTTACTTCCTTTATATTGGAAATCATCTTGTCGAACACGTAATCCTGCGTCGCGAGCGAAATCACGAGCGTGTCAGGAGCCATCAAAGCGATTGTCCCGTGCTTGAGCTCGCCAGCTGCAATCGCAAACGAGTTGATGTACGAGATTTCCTTGAGCTTAAGCGAAGCCTCATAAGCAACCGCCGCATCAAGTCCTCGTCCGATGAAGAACACGCTGTCATGGTTGTAGAGAATCTTCGCGAGCGCCTCGATATTGCGAACGTCCTTGAGATAGCCCTCAAGCTTCTCTGGGATTGCCGCGAGATCTGTCAGAAAGTCCTTATAGAAGCCCTTGTCGAGCGTCCCGCGCGTGATTCCCATGTGGAGCGCCAGAATGTAGAGGCACACGAGCTGAGTTGTGTACGCCTTCGTTGAAGCTACTGCAATCTCAGGGCCTGCCCAAGTGTAGAACACGTCATCCGACTCTCTTGCAACGGAGCTTCCTACTACGTTTACTATGCTCAGAACCCTCGCGCCCTTTGACTTGGCTTCTCTCAGCGCCTCGAGCGTGTCGGAAGTCTCGCCAGATTGGCTAATTGCGATGAACAATGTATCCTCGTCAACGAGCGGGTCGCGATATCTGAATTCGGATGCTACATCGACCTCGACAGGAATTCGAGCGAATTTCTCGATTACCCTCTTGCCGATGAGACCCGCGTGGTAAGCTGTTCCGCATGCCACGATGTAAATCTTCCTATATCTATCCAAATCTTCCTTCGTCAGGGAGATGTCGTCAAGCTTGATGTTGCCGTTTTCGTCGAGTCTGCGGGTCAGCGTCTGGCTGATTGCCTTCGGCTGCTCGTAGATTTCCTTGAGCATGAAGTGCTCGTAGCCGTCCTTTTCAGCCGCATCTACGTCCCATGTAACGTGGAAAACGTCGCGCTTAACAGGCTTTCTGTTCTCGTCGAAAATCTTGATTTCGTCAGCCGTGACAACGACCATCTCGCCGTTTTCGATGAGGTAGATTTCCTTGCAATACTTCATGAGCGCCGGAATGTCCGAGGCGATGAAGTTCTCGCCGTTTCCGATACCCGCAATCATAGGTGCATCCTTGCGGACTGCGACGAGCTTATTCGGGTCCTTGGCGGAAACCGCAACCATCGCATAGGCGCCGCGCATCTTCTGGGTCGCCTCGTACACCGCGTCCTCAAGGCAACTTGCGTGCTGCATAGCCAGCGCTATGAGATGCGCGATAACCTCGCTGTCCGTCTCAGACGCGAAGCTGATGCCGTGGTTTTCGATCAAATCCTTTCTCAGCTCAGCGAAGTTCTCGATGATTCCGTTGTGAACGATTGCCACGCTGCGGTCAAAGCTCATGTGCGGATGCGCGTTCACATCCGACGGAGCGCCGTGCGTCGCCCATCTCGTATGTCCGATGCCAGTATGAGCATCGAAATTAATGCCGCGAATCATCTCCTGAGAAATCAGCTTCTCGAGGTTTTCGATACCGCCGACCTTTTTCCTGATATCTATGTTACCGTTGCGAACCAGCGCAATCCCGGCTGAGTCGTAACCTCTGTATTCCAGACGCTTCAGGCCGTCGATGACGATGTCCTTAGCGTCGCGTCTTCCTACATATCCAACAATACCACACATTGTTTTTTCTCCTTAATATCTAACGTCTGAATTTCTTCTCGATGAGAGCCGCGAGGTCTTCTGCGAGCGTCTGAATCATCTCAGTATCCGTGCCTTCGATCATAACGCGAACGAGCGGCTCTGTGCCCGACGGTCTGATGAGAACTCTGCCGTTCCCAGCCATCTTCTGCTCGATATCCGCAATCGCAGCTGCGACCTCTTCATCCTTCATATATGTTTTCTTGTAATCGTTGTTGATTCTCGCGTTCACGAGCACCTGCGGATAGATCTTGATTTCGTCCGCAAGCTCGGATAATTTCTTGCCCGACGCAAACACGGCCTTCACTAACTGCAGCGAAGAAAGCACTCCGTCGCCCGTCGTCGTATGTTCAAGAAAGATTATATGCCCAGATTGCTCGCCGCCAATCACGCAGCCAGTCTCAAGCATTTTCTCGAGAACGTATCTATCGCCAACGCCAGTAACGTCAACTTCGATTCCCGCTTCCTCCATAGCCTTGTGGAAGCCGATGTTGCTCATTACAGTCGCTGTAACCTTGTTCTTCGCGAGTCTGCCTTCGTTCTTCAGCATCTTCGCGCAGATGGCAACCGTCTTGTCACCGTCGATAACTCTGCCCTTCTCGTCGACAACGATGAGTCTATCCGCATCGCCATCGAATGCAAGTCCGAGGTCTGCATTGTGCAGCAGTACCGCTGCCTGCAATTTCTCAGGATGAGTCGAACCGCAAGCGTCGTTGATGTTCGTGCCATCTGGCCTGTCGGCAATCGTGATAACCTCAGCACCGAGCGCCTCGTATACCTTCGGGGCAACCTTGTAGGATGCGCCGTTCGCACAGTCGAGCACGACCTTCTTGCCCTCGAGCCTGTAATCCGCCGTACCAATCAGATGCTCAGCGTAGATTTCCGTCGCATCGCCCTCAGCCTCGAGGCACTTGCCGATTTCCTCGCCCGTAACGTGGCTGTTCACGTCAACACGAGAAATTATGATATCTTCAATCTTTTCTTCGAGCAAATCGTCCAGTTTGAACCCTTCGCCGTTGAAAAGCTTGATTCCGTTGTATTCAAACGAATTGTGGGAGGCGCTGATTACGATTCCCGCATCCGCATTGTAGTACTTCGCCAGATAAGCCACCGCCGGAGTCGTGATAACGCCAACTTTGATAACGTTGCCGCCGACCGCGAGGATGCCCGCCGTAAGCGCATTCTCCAGCATGTCGCCAGAAACTCTCGTGTCCCTGCCAATGACCATGACTGGCCTAGCGTTCGTCTGCTTCAGCTCGTAAGCCACAGCCTTTCCTAAGTTGAATGCAAGTTCCGGCGTGAGCTCTTTGTTTGCAATGCCTCTAACGCCATCTGTCCCGAAAAGTCTTCCCATCAAAAATCTCCTTTTTCTGCCTTAATCTTTCTCTTCCCGCGGAAATCCAATCTATCAAAAATCATTCCGCCAAAATATTTCAATTATTCGCAACTCAATCGCTGTCAGCTTCTGCAATCGTCACTTTCACCGTGCTCGGTGAGCAATCCAGGTTCGTGTGGCTCTTGCTGCAAGTGCAGGTCAGCTTAACCTTGTGTTCGCCAGCCTCGAGGCCGTCAACACTCGCCTCCAGCGTGAAGTCGCTCTCGCCGATTTCCGCTATAACGTCGGACTTCGCGGTTACAGTGACTTTAATTGCCACATCTCCAACCGTAGCCGACATGTTCTCCGTAACATCATTTACCTGAACATCTGTCTCGCTGAACGTAAACGTCTTCGACTCAACGCCCTTGACCGCAACCTCCATGCAGAGCGACTCAGACTCCGTCGCCACATCTATATTGCTCGGAAGAATTGGTGTGAGCTTGATCTTGCAATCCTTGTAGACATCGCTGAGATCTACAGTCTCGCAGGTTATGCTCGAAATCTCAGAGAGCAAATCGTCGCGACCCTTGATTGTGATCGTCTTCGGCACCGTAGTAGTCCTCTCGAACTCATCAGAATCCTCGCCCGTGATTGGAACCACGAGGTCTACGGTCTTTTTCTGGAGGAGAACCGCCGTTATGGAAACGTTGTCCTTGCTCGGCGTAACCCTGCTGACCTTGTTGCCGTCGGCATCCACAGGCACAAGCGGAATCGTAAACGACTTCATCTCAGTGCCGACCTTCGATGCGTCGAGCACCGCGTTCAGCGTATTAACTTTGTCAACGAGCGTCGCCGGACCCTTAACCGTAACGGACTCATCGCTGATCTGCAGGATATCAGGTTCCTCCTCGTCGCTCGAATTATTCTCAATCACTGGCGTTACAGCCTTCTTCGCTGTCACGAGATCGTCGACCGTGACCGTAATCTTCTGGGTGCTAACGTTCTCTATCGTGACATCGTCTGGCGCCGTGACATATAACTTGACTTTGTGCGAGCCCTTTTTCAGCCCCTCGACATCCACGGAAACTGTAAAGTCCGACTTGCTGATTTTGCTGAAAACCGAACGCTGGCACGAATAGCTGATGTTCACTTCATCGCAATCCGTCGACAAAACCACCAAATCGTCATCCTCGAGCGCCGACTCGTTCATAATGGTAATCGGCACGTTTTTGATCGTCTCCGTCGACGACTGGCTAACGTCCACCAGGACATATGCCCACAAAACTATTGCGATAATCAGGGCCAGGATTAAATTTACTTTGTTACTTTTTAACATTTTTTCCTCCCTTTATCGCTCTGCTAATTTTCTCGGAAAGCTTGAGTTCCGTCTCGCCCTCGAAGTACAGGCTCAGCAACTTCTTCTCAACCGCCTTGCCATCCAGGAACCTCGTCAGGATGCCGTTCTCCGCCATGGAGATAACGCCGGTTTCCTCAGACACTATCAAAACGAGCGCATCCGAGTTCTCCGTAATGCCGATGCCCGCTCTGTGACGCGTGCCGAGTTCCTTGTTCAGCTCCTTGTTCTGAGTGAGCGGAAGCACGCAGCCTGCCGCATGGAGCTTGTCCCCGCGGACGATAACCGCGCCATCGTGCAGCGGCGTTCCCTCGTAGAAAATCGTCCCAATCATCTGAGCCGTAATCTGCGCATCGATCACAGTTCCCGTCTCGATTATATCGTTCAGCGAAATTTCTCGCTCTATTACTATCAAAGCGCCCGTTCTGCTCGCAGACATCGACTCGACAGCCTCGACGAACTGCCCGACGATTCTCTTCGCCTCTTCCTTGTCGACCTCGCCGAAAACGTTCGTAATTCTGCTTCTGCCGATGTATTCAAGTCCGCGTCTGAGCTCAGGCTGGAAGATGACAACGATGGCGATGAGACCAGCGCTGATGAGCCCTGACAGCAGCCAGTGCACCGTGTACAGATGCAACCACTTCGACGCAACCGTCGCGACCAGCAGGAGCAATATACCCTTGGCCAGCTGCTCCGCCCTCGTCTCTCTGATAAATCCCAAAAGTTTATATATCAAAAACGTGATGATGGCTATGTCCAAAACGTCCATAATTCCAATGCTTACGTTCAAGTTTTCCAAAATATTTTCCATAGGCTTTCCCTTTCATACATACTACTTATATTCTACTTGAAAATTGCGTCATTTTCAAGTACGATATGCGATAAAATTTTCGCATAACTCCAACAAAAAAAGGCTCGCCCCAGCGTATATGCTAGGCGAACCTAATTTCTTCTCTAAATTTTTATTTTTGGCGCGAGTGGATTTGCTTGCTGATGATTCTGAGAGCTACGTTCGTGTCGAGCGGCTTGGCGATATGATCGTTCATGCCAGCCTTCTTCGTGGCGATTCTGTCCTCCGCAAAAGCATTCGCAGTCATCGCGATGATTGGAATCTCCGTAGCGTCTGGTCTTGCCATCTTGCGGATGGTCTTCGTGGCCTCATATCCGTCCATGACTGGCATCATGAGATCCATCAGAATTGCAGCGATTTCGCCAGTTTCAGACTTCTCGAAAGCCTCAACCGCTTCCTTGCCGTTGCGAGCCTCGATTACGTTTACGCCCGCTTCCTCAAGCATGAACTTGGCGATCTCAAGGTTAACCTCGTTGTCCTCCGCCAAGATTATAGTCTCGCCGACGATTGACTCAAGTGCCTCTTCCTCTTGAACAGGCGTGCTCTCTGCAGAAAGGTCCACATCGAACGGGATTAGAATCTCAAACGTCGTTCCGACGCCCTTTTCGCTCTCAAATGTAATCGTTCCGCCCATCTTGTCGACGAGGTTCTTCGTGATTGACATTCCGAGGCCTGTGCCGCCGTACTTCGTGCGGGCTGTGATGTTCTCCTGCATGAATGGCTCGAACAGGTGCTTCTGGAATTCCTCGCTCATGCCGATTCCCGTATCGCGAATCTTCGTCTGTAACATGACTTGCTTGCCATCGAATGCGATCTCACGGCAGGTGATGTATATCTTGCCGTGCGGTTTGTTGTATTTGATTGCATTGCCGAGAATGTTCATAACGAGTCGTTTGTAGTGAGTCGGGCTGCCGATGAGGTTCGGATAGATTACATCGCAGTCTTCCTCGATTACCTCGATGCCGCGCTCCTCCGCCTGCTTCTCGACAACCGTGAAAATCTCGAATGCCATTGCTCCAAGGTCGAAAGGCACATGTTCCAGCACTACCTCGCCCGACTCGAGCTTGCTCATGTCGAGAACCTCGTTTATGAGCTCGAGGAGAATCTTGGACGATTCCTTGATTTTGCTCCTGCACTCTCTCTGCTTCTCGATGCTATCGTCGAAGTGCTCAGCGATTTCCAGCATGCCGATGATGCCGTTCAGCGGCGTTCTGATGTCGTGGCTCATTCTGAGCAAGAACTCCGTCTTCGTCTTGTTCGCACGCTCTGCTTCCTTCGCTACTGCCTTCAACTTTTCTCGGTATGCCTGATCCTTCTCGTAGCGAAGCTTTTCTTCTGAATTATGTTGCTCAATTACGTCGTCGATGTTGCGGAATCCCGTGATTACCGCATCTCTTCCCTTGAGCTTATAGAACGTGTAGCTGTAGTGGTGAACTTGCCCATCCACAAGCGTTCTGTACGTTCCCGTGTATTCCTCTCTTTCTCTGCAAACCTTGCGCAGATTGTCAATGCTGATTTCCTTGGTGAGTGCCTCGCGGTCGTCTGGATGCACGCGAGTTGCAAGGTATTCGCTCGTGATTTTGTCGTAAGAGAACTTCTGGTAGACTTTCCTGTCCGAATTCGAGCCGATTTCGCCAGCCATCTTGATGACACGCGACGTTCCGTCTGCAAGGTCAATCCAGAATACGTTTCTGAAGTCGTATGAAAGCGCATCGATGACTGCTTGCGCACGCTCGTCGTCGACTTTCTCAACAGCAAAAATCACATGCTTCAGATTGCCGTTTTCGTCCTCATCTTCCTTGAAGAAGTGGAGTTTGCACAACTCCGATGCATACGAAAGAAATTCCATGGAGATGTGATTCTTCCCTCGCATTCTCTCGTCGAGCGTTCGCCTATCGACAAATTCGAGTGCCTCCTCGCGGCTCCATGCGGATGATACGGCGGTTATAACTCTCGTCGAATTCGCATCGTAATCGTCTGAGCCTGGAATGGAGCATTTGTCGAGCGTCGGCGTGGACTTGATGATTGAATAGGTGTTGTCCTGCACATTCACGCGATGCATGGAAAAGAAAATGCTTGATATTGCGGTATAAACCGATTTGTCTACCATTTGAATGTTGCCTCCCTGTTACGAGTCCTACCTATGTTTAATTTTACCACCTGTTAGAAATCTGTCAAGAATTTTGTGAAAGTTTGGTGAAGAAATTCTCCGCGTACGGGCTGCGGGTGAGAATTCGGTCTTGGAAGTTAATTGAATAGAAATAAAAAACGCTCGCCATGGGCGAACGGAAAATTCGTGGTTGCGGGGAGAGGACTTGAACCTCCGACCTCCGGGTTATGAGCCCG
>CAVGSW010000033.1:0-11783 GCA_963631945.1 Flexilinea sp.
CTGGTCCCTCGGAAAGCGAGAAGCCCATCGACTTGAAGACCTTGGATACTTCCTCAATTGTGATTGTGATCGGGTGCTTGCTGCCCAGCGGCATAACCTTGCCTGGCTCAGTTACGTCGATCTTCTCCATCGCAAACTTCGCTTCCTTTGCCTTGTTCTTCATATCTGTCAGCGAATTTTCGATCATCTCTTCTATCTGCGCGCGAACCTGGTTAGCTGCCATGCCGAATTCCTTACGGTCTTCCGGTGCCATCTTGCCCATGGACTTGAGCATCTCTGTGAGTTCGCTCTTCTTGCCGAGTGCTCTAACTCTTACTTCCTCGGCTTCCTTCAAATCCTCGATGTTCTCGAGTCTTTCCTTCGTCTTTTCTAATATTTCTTGTAATTTTGCTTTTCTTTCTTCCATCTTTTCGATTATTGAATCGTTCATGTTTTGTTACCTTTCCTTATCTATAATTCCCGCGCACCGACTCGTACATCAAAATTCCTGCCGCCACTGATGCGTTCAGCGATTCGATGTTGCCGTGCATGGGGATTTTTATTCTTAAATCTGAGCTCTCGATGAGTTCCTGACAAATCCCGTTGCCTTCGTTGCCGATGATGAGCGCGATATTGTCTGTGAGATTCTCATCGTAGTAGTAGCGATCCGTGTCGAAGCACGTCGCCACGAGTTTCTTGCCGGCTGCCCTGGTAAATTCCACAAGCTCTTGGTTGGAGTCCATGAAAACAACCGGCATTCTAAAGAGTGAACCGGTCGCCGCCCTTACCGTCTTGGATGAAAAAATGTCAGCCGTGCCTTTCAGGGCTATGACTAACTTGTAGCCTGCCGCGTCCGCCGTTCGGATTATCGTGCCGATGTTGCCTGGGTCTTGCAGGCGGTCGAGGACGAGGAAGTTGCCGCGAGCGGCGCTGCCGTCTCCGCCTGAGTCGCCGCGAGCGTCAGGCCCGAGGAAGTCTTGCTTACGATGCTCGGGCTTGCGGACGCTGGCTATGATGCCTTGGCTCGTCTCGGTTTGCGAGAGCCTATCGAAGAGAGCCTCCGCCAGGCTGAATGCGCTGGGGCGGTGGGTCTGCCCTGCTAGAGAGCCTGCGTCCGCCATGGCACTAGCCACTAGGTCTGCGTAATCCTCCGCTCGGTCCGCTCGCACGAATATCGTCCGAATCTCGGCTCCGTTCCGTATGGCCTCAGCCACCAGATTCTCGCCTTCAATCAGGTATTCGCCCGACCGGTCGCGGTATTTCTTCTGTAAAAGTTGCTCAAAGGACTTGAATATTCTATTGTCTTTCGAGGTTATTTCTTTCATATATTGTCTATTTTTTGACCTTCTAAAAAATCCACAAAAGCCGGCTTTGCACCGGCTTGATTGTATTTATTTATCGTTGAGGAAGTCTGGGATTTCGAATCTGGAAGCTCCAGCTTCGTTTCCCTCCTTTTGCAAGATGTCTTGCAGGGTCACCTCCGTGCCCTCCATACCTTCTACACTGCCGAAGATATCCATGTTCTGAGCTTGAGGTTTGCTCTCGCTCGCCAGGCCAGTCGTTTGCTCGCCCTTGGCAACTCGCTCGCCGTCAACCGGCTCGGAGTGTTTGCCCTGGAATTCCAGCCCTTCCGCAAATCCAGTTGCGATAACCGTAATCGCAATCTCGTCCTGCATCTCCTCGTTGATAGCCGAACCGAAAATCAGGATGCAATCGTCGTCTGCCTGCTCCTCGATGAGGCTTGCGATTTCGTTAACCTCGAGCATTCCGAGGTCGTAGCCACCGGAAACGTAGAGGAGAATTGCCTTCGCACCGTCGATCGTCGTCTCAAGCAGCGGGCTCTCGATTGCTGCCTTCACAGCGTCCTGAGCTCTGTTCTCGCCACTCGCACGGCCAACGCCCATGTGAGCGATGCCTCTGTCCGTCATAACCGACTTGACATCTGCGAAGTCTACGTTGATGAGTGCGTAATCGCTGATGAGATCCGAGATGCCCTGAACGCCCTGTCTGAGCACATCGTCTGCCATCGCGAATGCCTGAATCATCGTCGTGTTCTTCTGGCTGTTATCTATAAGCTTGTCGTTTGGAACGATTACAAGCGAGTCTACGTATTTTCTGAGGAAATTGATACCAAGCTCAGCCTGCTTGCGTCTCTTGGCGCCCTCGAACTTGAATGGCTTGGTTACAACGCCTACCGTGAGGATTCCCATGTCCTTCGCGGCTTTGGCGATAATCGGTGCCGCACCTGTTCCAGTGCCGCCTCCCATGCCTGCCGTGATGAAGACCATGTCAGCTCCGTCGAGGTGTTCAGTGATCTCGTCGAGCGTTTCCTCAGCTGCCTTCTGGCCAATCTCTGGGTTCGCGCCCGCACCAAGTCCTCTGGTGAGCTTCTCTCCTATCTGAACTTTCGTCTGTGCGAGGCATCTGTTCAGTGCCTGTCTATCTGTGTTAACTGCAATAAAGTCAACGCCCTTCAAATCAGCCTCAACCATGCGATTAACCGCATTGCATCCGCCGCCGCCTACGCCGATGACCTTGATTGTAGCGCCTTTGTCAATGTTTGTCTCGAATTGTAGCATTGTCGTCTCTACCTCCTCAAAGTATCCCAATACATCTAACATTGTAACATATATTTGTGTTTATTGCACCTTTTTTCGCAAATTTTTTCGGCTAAATTTAGTCAATTTTTGGCGTGAACGAGATGTCACTGCCGTCGCTGACTTTAATCGTTCCGCGCTCTATGTCATCATCAAAAAGTTTCTCCGTCACAATCTGAATTTTCCCTGACTTCAGAGCCGCCGTGATGTCGTCCGCACTGCCGCTAACGATGAGATTGTCGAGGATGTAAGCCTTCGTCGTCGTCTTGCCGACCGAGATGGCCTTGAAGTACATGTCGTTCGCATCCATGGCCGCCAGCAAATCCAGCGCCTGGTGGAAAAGCACGTCCTCCTCCACTTCTATCGTCTGCCCCATCTCGAGCTTACTGATCGTGAAACCGCGGAGAATCGTGACTTCTGGGTCGACTTCCGTCTTGCGGAGCACCGTGCCGCTTCCGTCAATTACGACGTACTTCGCGCCGTAGACGATTGCACCGACCTGCTTGCGCTCCGTGAGCTCGATGGAAATCGTTCTCGGAAGCTTGCGGGTAACCTTAACCTCGGCCATGTACGCATCTTTCTCGAGGCGCGCCTTGATATCCGAGCAATCCGTCCCCCAGAAAATATTCTTGCCCGTCTTGCAATTACCCATCGTCAGGATCTCGTCATCGAGGTAGTAGCTATTGCCCTCGACCGTGAATTCCTCCACATCAAAAAACGACGAATTGAGGAACACCAAAATCCCCGCTACCAGTGCGATTAAAATCAATAGCACGACAAAAGGATTTGCGTGGCGTTTCCTCTTCTTCCTCGCCTTTTTCTTTCGTTCTTCAGTTATGCTTGTTATGTTGGAGGTATTTTTATCCATAAGTCTGCATTACCTCATTGTATATTATGTCGAGCGCCTTGACAGGTGCGCACGCTTTCGCTGCCTCGCCCATCTGCCTTGCAATCTCTGGGTTTTCCTTGATTCTAAGCACTTCCTCTATAAGCCTGTCCGCCGTGAGATCCTTCTCCTCCAGCAGAACCGCTCCGCCTCTATCCGCAACGGCCTTCGCGTTGAAATACTGGTGGTTTCCAGTTACGTTTGGCGATGGAATGAGAATGGAAGGCTTGCCTGCGACCGTAGTCTCCGCAACGGAAAGTGCCCCCGCGCGGCTTATGATCAAATCGCTCGCCGCCAGGTAATTTTCCATGTCGCTGATATAGTCCTTGATGCTGATATTGTCAGCGAGCTCGATGCCCGCGTCCTTAACCTTGGCGAGCGTGTCCTCGTAGTACCACTTGCCCGTGCCGAATATCATGCGCGCGTTCGGCTTACCGTTAAGTCTCTTCATGAGCTCGAACGCAACCTCGTTTATTGCCTCAGCGCCGAGGCTTCCACCGAACGAGAATACGATAAATTCATCCTCCGCAAAGCCTAATTTCTTCCTTGCCTCGGACTTCTCCAGCGTGAAAAAGCTCTTTCTGACTGGGTTTCCCGCCTCGACCATCTTGCTCGGATCCTTGAAATACTTCGCCGCATCCGCAAAGCCGAGGAATACCTTGTTTACGTGCTTCTCGAGCGTTCTATTTGCTAAACCTGGGAAGGCGTTTTGCTCGTGGAGAAATGTCTTCGCGCCGAATTTTTTGCCTGCGATTATAACCGGGAAGCATACGTAGCCGCCCGTGCCGATTACGACATCTGGCTTGAACTTGCGCATAACCCTGCCCGCTTCGAATATGCCTTTCATGACGCGCACGCCCGTTTTGATGAGCTGGTAAGGGTTTGATTTGTCGAGCCATCTTGCGTCCACCATCTCGAGCGGATAGCCCGATTTCGGGACAACGTCTTTCTCGATTCCCTCGTTGTTTCCGACGTAAAGGATTTCGGTATTTGGGTCTTCTTCTTTGAATTTGTCGGCTATTGCAAGCGCCGGGTAGATGTGTCCGCCCGTGCCGCCACCGGTTACGATTAAGCGCATAATTTTCTCCTAAATTTTAGTTAACTGATTTGTCTGGTGTTTGGATATGTTCAGCAAAATTCCCATCGCGCCCATGAATATGAGGAGCGCGTTTCCGCCGTAGCTTATGAACGGCAGGATTATGCCCGTCGGCGGCATGCACGATGTCACGACCGCGATGTTGATAATTACCTGAATTCCTATCATCATGGTGATTCCAGCGGCGAGCATCATGCCCGTGTAGTCCACCGCGTTCATTGCGACGTGGCAGCCGTGCCAAATCAGCCAAAGATAGACGCAAATCAGGATGAAAACGCCGACAAATCCCAGTTCCTCGCCGATGATTGCGAGGATGAAGTCGTTCTGCGGGTACGGCAGATAAAGCGTTTTCTGGACGCTGTTGCCAAGTCCCACGCCCGTGAGCCCGCCGCTGCCGAGCGCTAAGAGCGATTGCACAACCTGCCAGCCGTCGCCGAGCGCATCTGCGAACGGGTCGAGGAAGCTCGTGAACCTGCTATATCTATATCCGTCGGTATCTGCGAAGATGAAGACGATTCCCGCTGCGAAGCCTGCGCCCGCCAGAACGCCGAGGTGTCTCCACTTTGCGCCTGCGACGAGCAGCATTCCGCCTGCGATTGCAACGACCGTGAACGCCGTCGACATGTTCGGCTGTAACATGATTAGTCCGCCGAACATCGCTGTAACAGCACCGACTGCAATCGGTCCTCTCAGGAAGTTCTCGCTCCACTTCGGATGCCTCGAAAAATATCCAGTTATAAACAAAATTATTGCGACTTTTGCGAGTTCGCCTGGCATGATTGTAATTGGCCCGACTACAATCCAGCGCTGGGATCCGTTTGCATCCGTGCCGAGCGGTGTGAGCACGGCTATGAGCAAAAGCGTGCAGACTACGGCCGCGATGAGCCAGAGCCTAGCCCAGAAATGATAGTCAATTTTGCTACAAAACCACATGACAAATGCCCCAGCGGCCGCCCAGATGAGCTGGCGTTTGAGGTAATGGTATGGATTGTAGTAGTTCGTGCTGGACGGATAGTAGCTCGCACTGAAGATCATGATTATCCCGAAGATAACCAGAAGTCCTACGATTAAAGCAATCGTCAAATCTCCAGTTTTGCTGTTTCCGCGCAGGAGTCGCTTGATTGATGTCATATTCTATGCCTCTAAATTCCCAATCTCTTAACGCAGTCCTTGAAGTGCTTGCCTCTCTGCTCGAAGTTGTCGTACATATCCCAGCTTGCGCACGCTGGCGAAAGGAGAACCGTGTCCCCTGCCTCCGCTGCTTCTGTCGCAAGCTTGACGCATTCGTCCATGTCCTTGCCATAAACAAAGTCAGTAAAGCCGTATTTCTCAGCAGTCTCAGCGATAATCGGACCGTCGCGACCGATGAGGACGAGCTTCTTGACCTTGCCAGCGAAATTCTTTACCAATTCGTCGAATTCCTGGCCTTTGCCGTCGCCGCCTGCAATCAGGATTATATTTCCTTTGATCGCCTTGAGCGCGATGACAGCTGCGTCTACGTTCGTGCCCTTCGAGTCGTTGTAATACTTCACTCCGCCGAGCTCGCCCGCGAATTCGATTCTGTGCTCAACTCCTGCGAATTCGAGCAGGGTCTCCGTTATAGTCTGTGCATCGATTCCAGCAAAATAGCTGATTGCCGCAGCTGCGAGGCAATTTTCTACGTTGTGGTCACCGATGATCTTCAAATCGTTTTTGTTGCAAAATTCTACGAGCTCACCCGCTTCGTTTCTCAGAACGAGCATGTCGCCCTGGAGGAAAGCGCCGAGTTCGAGCTCTTTCTTTCTCGAGAATGGGATAACCTTCGCCTTGCAGTCCTTTGCGAGTGCATAGCAAAGCTCATCGTCCGCATTGATTACGAGGTAGCCGCTCTCGTCTTGGTTCTCGAAAATCTTCGCCTTCGCCGCGCCGTAGCCTTCCATCGTGTGATGGCGGTTCAGGTGGTCTGGCGTGAGGTTGAGAATCGCAGATACCTTCGGCTTGAAGTACTTCGTCGTCTGGAGCTGGAAGCTACTCGTCTCAGTTACGAGCCAATCGTCTTCGTCAGACTCGAGTGCCTTGGAAATTACAGCAACTCCGATATTTCCTACGACGAATGTCTTGCGTTTCGCGTTCTTAAATATCTCGCCTACGAGCGTCGTTGTCGTCGTCTTGCCGTTCGTGCCAGTGATTGCAACGAACGTACCGCGCGCGATTCTGTATGCGATTTCGAGCTCGCCTATAATCTCCGCGCCGTCTCTCTCTGCTTCCTGGATGAAGTCAAGCTCTGGATCTACGCCAGGGCTTAAGATGAGCATGTCGAAATTCTCTACATGGTCGGGGATTTCGTGGAAGTAGCACTCCACGCCCTTGCCTTTGAGGAAGTTCAGGAGCTGGCCATCGATGTGGTCTGCGTCCTTGGAATCCTGCACGGTTACGATTGCGCCGAGGCCGAGCATCGCCTGCGTTGCTGCAACGCCAGACTTGCCGAGTCCGACAATCAAAACGCGCTTACCTTTAATATTCTCTAAATTAATGTTATTCTCCATTGATTACACCTCGCTTTCGAATTTTCTGGTTATGCGTAGTATGCGAGCATTGCTAGCAGGCAGAATACCAGTGTCGCCGCCCAGAACATCTTTACTACGCTTGTCTCCTTCATGCCGCCGAGCTCGAAGTGATGGTGGAGCGGCGCCATGCGGAAGATTCTCTTATGAGTTTTCTTGAAATATGTTACCTGGATGATAACCGAGAGCGCCTCGCATACGTACACGAGGCCTGCGATTGCCAGGATGAATTCTAATTTCAGCATGATTGCAGCTGATGCGAGCAGGCCGCCGAGTGCCATGGAGCCCGTGTCACCCATGAAGATCTTCGCTGGGTTCCGATTGAACACGAGGAAGCCGAGGCAGGCGCCTGTGAGCGCTGCAAATGCTAAGGATTCGGATGCCAGACCTGCCGAGGTGCTTGCCATCGTTACGATGAGCACCATGCAGAAGCTTACGAGCGATGTTACGCCGGATGCGAGCCCATCGAGGCCATCCGTGAGGTTAACGGCATTGCTGAAAGCGAGCATTACGAACACTACGAACGGGATGTAGAAAATCCCAAGGTCGAGCGCCTTGTCCCAAATCGGGATCCAAATCTCGCTGCCCGTTCCATCTGCTCCGCCAACCTGCGACTTGAAATACGCAAATACCGCGAAGCCGATTGAAAATGCAAGCTGCAGGACTATCTTCTGCTTCGGACTGATGCCTGCGTTGTTTTTCTTGATTGCTTTCTCGTAGTCATCGATAAATCCGATGAGTCCGAACAATATCATAACGACGAGCACAACGGCGAGGTTCACGATTCCCGTGAGCTTGCCGCTGAAAATCGCTGCAACTACAGCCGCTGAGATTACGGTAGCGCTGATGATTGCGATTCCGCCCATGCTCGGCGTGCCCGATTTGCTCAGGTGCGACTGCGGTCCTTCCTCTCTAACAAATTGTCTAAATTGCTTTTTTTCGAGGAATGGTATCAAAATTTTCGTAAATATCACTCCGAGAATCCAAGCCGCAACGAGTGCGACCAGCGAAATGCTCAAATTATTCATGTCTAGCATGCTCCTTCTTTCTACAATCTATTTTACTTATAACTTGAAAACTCTGAAATTCAACCCAGAATCATTGAAATCTTCACTCTCAACTCTCCAAATTCCACTCTCTGTGAAACTCTTCACTCTCCACTCTCCACACTCCACTCTTACTCAGTCAGCGAAGTGACGATTTCTTCCATCTTCATCCCGCGGGATGCCTTGACGAGCACTACGTCGCCCGCCTGCACGATTTCCGGCAGGCACTCTATGAGCTCTGCCTTCTCTGGGAAGTAGAGTATGTTCTCCGTCGGCATGTGGCCGCCTGCCCCTGCGACATAGTTGCGGGCGAAATCTCCGACAGCGATCAGCAGGTCAATTCCTGCCTCAGCCGCGAATTCGCCGACCTGTCTGTGGCCGTTCTCCGTTTCCTGACCGAGCTCGTACATGTCGCCGATGATGGCGATTTTGCGGCCGCCCGCCTGGCTGCCTTCCGTCTTCGTGAGCGTCGTGATTGCGCTCATGACGGAAGCTGGGCAAGCGTTGTACGTGTCGTCGATTACCTTGATGCCTTGCGATTCCTTGATTGCGAGGCGCTTCTCTGTGAGTTCGGCGCTTGTCAGCGCCTGATTTGCCTCAGCTGGTGTGATGCCCAGCAGCTCGCCTGCCGCTATCGCGAGGCTCGCGTTCATGGCGTTGTGCGCGCCAGGAAGCGGAAGCGAGATTCTCGCCGTCTCCTGCAAAGTTTCCAACGTATATTCTATACCTTTATCGCCGAAATCGCAAATGTCAGATATTGTATAGTCAGACACTGATGGAGCGAACTGAGGCCTGCCTGCCGGCAGGCAGGCGGAACCAACTGATTCTAGCCCGTAATGTTTCTCTGCTTGGTCTGCTCTGAGGATCTGGGACTGTGGGCTCAGAAGGTCGCAGTCCGAGTTGACTATGAGCGTAGCGCTCTCATCAAAGTAGCTCGTGACCTCGAGCTTCGCGCGGAGTATCCCCTCGCGGCTCCCGAGATTCTCAATATGCGAAATACCGATATTCGTTACAAGTGCGATGTTCGGTCTAACTATATCCGCGAGCGTCTTGATCTGCCCGAAGTTATCCATGCCCATCTCGAGCACGCAAACTTCCGTATCAGGCGGAAATGCCAGAATGCTCAGCGGAAGGCCGAACCAATTGTTATAATTTTTCAAATTCTTCGCTGCCTTGTACCTGCTCGCAGCGATTGCGTACATCATGTCGCGGGTGCTCGTCTTGCCAACGCTTCCAGTTACCGCGATCTTCGCCTTGAGCGGCAGCGTTCTGAGGTAGTAGCGCGCCAGATCCTGCAGCGCCTTCGTCGTGTCAGGCACGAGAATCACTGCGATGTCTGCCGCCGAGCAGACCTCCCGAGCCTTAGCTTCGTCCGACACGAGCACCGCCTTGCACCCGCGCTCGAAAACCTGCGGCAAAAACTTATGCGCATCGTTTTTCTCGCCGATAAGGCAGATGAACAAATCTCCTGGCTCCGCAATTCGCGAGTCTGTGCAGATATTGCCGATGACAGCATCTCCGCTTCCGCAGATGATTTTGCCGCTAACAGCCTTTGCTACCTCATTTATCGTAAAATCTCTCATTTTCTACTCCTTGTAAACGTAAACTACGGAATTTTTCTTGACCTTCGTCCCCGCCTTCGGGTACTGGTCGACAACGACGAAATCATCGTCATCGCGGGCCGACTTCGGTCTGGAATACTTCAAACCCTTGCCGCCGATGATGCCGACCGCTTCGCTGAAGTCCACACCAGTTACATCCGGCACGGTCGTGTAGCCGCTGCTTTGCGCCGCCTTCTCCTCGTCCGTATACTCAGGTGTGATGTTCATGTACCTGAGAACGTCCGTCAAAATCGTCTTCGCGATAGGCGCTGCCACAATCGAGCCGTAGTAAGCTCCTCTCGGGCTATCCACGATTACCAAAATCGAAACCTGCGGGTCGTCCATCGGCGCCATGCCTATGAACGAGCTGTAGTAATAACTGCCGTATTCACCGGTTCCTGCGTCTATCTTGTTCGCAGTACCTGTCTTGCCGCCGATGCGGTAGCCAGCGACTTTCGCATTTCCGCCGCCGCCTTCTTCGACTACGTATTCCATGATGTCGCGCATCTTCTTCGCAGTCGCCGAGGAAATAACCTTTCTCACTGTCGTAGGCTCGTATTCCTCAACGACATTTCCGTCGCTGTCCGTGAGAGCCTTCACATATCGAGGTTTCATCAAAACCCCGTCGTTTCCGATCGCATTGACCGCCGTGAGCAGCTGAATCGGAGTAACCGAAATGCCCTGACCGTAGCCAATCGTTGCAAGTTCAACAGGTCCAACGTTTTCGACGCTCTGAACGATTGCGCTCGCCTCGCCCGGATAGTCAACTCCAGTCGTTTCCGTAATTCCATACAAATCCAAATACTTATAAAATCTCGTCTTGCCGAGGAGCGATGCAACCTTTGCTAGTGCTGGGTTGCAGGAGTTTCCGACCGCCTGCTTGATTGTCTGCGTTCCGTGTGCGCCGCTCGTCCAGCAGTGAAGTCTGACGCCTGACACGCTGAAACTTCCGTGGCACTCGAACGTCGTATTCTCATTGATAACTCTCTCTTCGAGTGCAGAAGAAGATGTTATGAGCTTGAACGTCGAACCAGGCTCATACGTGTCGCTGACGAGCGGATTTCTCCAAAGCTTGAACAGATAAGCGCTCTGCTCATCTGCAGACATTTTCTCGTACTCTTCCTTGTCATCCTCGAGTGGCTCTGTCGCATCATTCGGGTCGTATCCCGGAGTTGAAGCACTCGCCAGTATGTCGCCCGTCTCCGGGTCCATCACGAGGCACATGATGCGGTCGGCCTTCGTCGTCTTCATCGCATCGCTTATCGCATCCTCCACATAATATTGAATCGCCTCGTCTATCGTCATCACAACGTTGAGGCCGTCCTGCGCTTCGTAATACTCCTTCGTGCCGTTCGCGAGCTCGTTTCCGAGAAGGTCCGTATCGTTTACAGTCCTTCCCTCAACTCCGCTGAGGTACTGGTCGTACTGGAGCTCAATTCCCGTTCTGCCTGTATTTTCGTCATTCACGCTGCCGAGAACCTGCGATGCAAAATTCCCAAGCGGATAATATCTCTTCGTGGCCTCAGCAAGTTCAATTCCTGTAATTTCAAGGTCTTTAATCGCATCCGCCGCGTCCTTATCCAGGTATTTCGCTACTCGAACGAGCGTCTGGTCCATTGTCAAATCCTCGTAGACTTCGTCCGCATCCCCGTCGATAATCTCCGCGATCTTCGATGCGAAGTCCTTGATCTCACTGTCAGGTCTCTCCTCACCGTTCTTCTGCTTGATCTGCGCTGGACGCACCCAGAGCGTATAGCATGTCGTACTCGTCGCGAGTTCCTTGCCGTTTCTATCGTAAATTGTCCCGCGCTTTGCCTCAATCGGCGTGTCCTGCGTCTGCTGATCAATCGCCTTCTCAGTCAGCTCATCCGCATCGACAATCTGAAGCCACGCGAGCCTGAATGTCAGAGCAAGCAAAAGCAAGGCCACTATCCCAAAGCCTATCGCTATTCTTCTTCTATTTTTCGTAGTTACTGGTGCCTTCATGCTGCTCCTCTATCCTCTGCTTGCCCCTGCCTGCCGTCAGGCAGGTCGC
>CAVGSW010000034.1:0-11544 GCA_963631945.1 Flexilinea sp.
CGTATGTACCACCGAAACCTTCTGTTGTAGGACCGTAAGGTACGTAGTCAAGAAGTGACTGAGCTGTTGTTCTGATTACAGCGATGATGTCTGCGCCCTGACGAGCTGCAGCCTGAGCCTGAATAACGTCTTCGTAAATGTTACCAGTAGCAACGATTACATAAAGATATGGCTCTGGACCTTCGCCGATTCTGTCGAGGTATTCCTGTCTCTTAGCCTTCTGCATGTCGATCTGATCGAACGTCTTCTTGATTGCTGGCTCGAGAGCTGCTGCTGCTTCTGCCTGTGAGCAAGTAGGAAGCTTTGTGATATCGAGCTTACCAGCTGCGATTTCCTCAGCGATTTCCTGAGGCTGCTTGCCAGTCTGTACGATTGCGTTACCCATCAAATATGCTGCACCTGTAGGAAGTGCGCCTGCTTCCTTGATGTGGTCAACTACAACGTTTGGAAGTGGTGTGTCGAGTTCATCGACACCATCAACACCCAAGAGTCTGACAATTGTTCTTTCTGTTGACACTGTTGTATGGCGATCGATAAACTCCTGCATGTCGTGTGCGATATTCGCAGCATGCTGGCGAGCGCTGTCAACAACCTTCGGGTCAATGTTAAGTTTGCTTTTCATCCTTGTTCTCCTTATCACATATATTTTTTCGCACCCTCGATAATCTCCTTGTTGATTCCCAACATGGCAGCTATACTGAGTGCCTCCTTTGGAACTTGTTTGCTATTCTCCACGCGATACAGACGATAGTCCATATACTTGGAAATTATATTTATCCTGTCACGGCGGTTTGCGTACTGGATTTCGCGGTTCAGAAGGTCGAAGTTGCAGTCAGAAAGTCCTCTAACCTGCATGTTTACTATGCCTTCTCGCTCCGTCACAGACTCAAAGTGCGTCGTTATCAGGGAAATATACGGTTTTTCGATGAGGTAGTCGACTAGGCTCTTAGTCAAAGCCGTTCCCTCTGTCGGGTTCGTGCCCGATGCGATTTCATCTATCAAAATCAGGCTTCTGTCTTCACCGTGGTCCAAAATCTCCTTCAGTTCTTCCATTTCCGAACCAAAGCTCGAAAGGCCACGTTCTACCGACTGCGAGTCACCTATCAAAATCTGCATGTAATTGGAAAGCCCAATTCTCGCGGACGTAGCCGGTACGAAGAAACCGTACTGAGCCAGGATAGGTACCTGCCCTGCAAGCTTGAGCGAAATCGTCTTGCCGCCCATGTTCGCGCCGGTTATCAAAGTAACTCCATCGCGAAGTTCAAGCGATACCGGGCAATACTTCTTGCCCTTAGCCTTCAGAATGTCCTCAACCTGCACGTTCCTGCCGTCTTCGAATTCGATGACGTGTTCATCGTCAATCTCCGGCTTGATCATATCGTGCCTGATCGAGTAAATCGCCTTGGCCAGCGCCAGGTCAAGCTCGCCAATCTTCTCGCAGTTATCTAACAAAATATCTGCCTTCGCCGCAATTTTCTGGGAAAGCACAGCACGTACTCTTTCCTCTTCCTCTTCAATCTCGGCGTTTATAGCTTCTATCTCATTAACAAATTTGTAAATCTCCTCTGTCGGCTTCAGCTGAAGCGTGACGCTCATGTAGTCCTGGTCGACGATCTCGAGCTCTGGGAGGTTCGAAATTCTATCGAAATCCGGATTCGAACGAGCGAGCACTATGTCGAACTTCGGGGTGAGCATTACGCCCTGCGTCTTGCGGAGCTCCTCGCGCTTAGCCTTTTGCTCCTTGCGAATCTGCACTTCGTAGTCGCGCTTCTTCGTTCTGAGCTCCGTGAGCTTCTCGCTGAACTCATTATATATGTAGAAAGTGTTCAGCCTGTCGCCAGTCGGGTCGAGCTCATCGAGCAAATCCTCCGTGTCCGCGAGGAAATATTCCTCAGGAACCGTGTTTACTACTGCCGCGCCTGCGTCCTCGCCCGCGATTTCCGTCGCGCTCTTCTGATCTTCGCACTCGCACGCGCAATGCGCGCCCTTGTAATCGCCGGTGCTGTGCTCAATCGTGAGCTTGCGAAGCTGTCTCATCTGCAAGAGCAACGACTTAACTTCGTATAATTCCACTGTCGAGAGCACCGTGCTGGCGCTTCTATCTATTGTAAGCGTCGGGTCTTTCATTTCCATGAAGACCTCTTGAATTTTCTGGGTCAGAACCTTGTTCTGACGAACGAAGTGTATCATCTGCTCGACTCTGTCAAGCTCGTCTCTCAGCTCGTCCTCTTCACCTGGGAAGAAAGGCTTGAGTTCTTTCAATTCTTTCTTGCCGAACGGTGTTCCGAGCTCGAGTCCGAACATTACGTATTCAAGACCGGTTTCCTTCCTGGTCTTGACATTCGCCAGTCGTCTATTGCTTCCTTGTCTCATTCTCGCTTCCTCCCATCTACATTCTCACGTCTATGATCGGAATGTCTGGAATCGCCTTCTGCATCTCGTCCAGCAAAACCTTGTTATCGAACGTATAGCCTGCTGGTGACCACGGGTTAACCGTGATAGCTGCAATCTCGATGTTCTGCAGTACGCAAGGGCGGAATCCCTTCTTGCGGAAGATGCCCCAATCCATCGCGTTCACGAAAATCTTGGTTGGATCCTTGAGCACGAAACGCACTTGTTTGAGGTTCTTCGGGCTGATGTCCTTGATGACGCTGTTCGTGAATGCGCCTGGAACGTATATATATCTAGTATCCTCATCGATTGCCGCGTTGATGTCCTTTGCTGCGCCCAGTCCCGTAACCAGGTCGAGCTTCGTGACATTATTATCAGCATCGACGAGCATAATCTTGTCGTCAAAGTTATTTTTTTCAATCACATCTCTAGCCGCGCCAGCCTCTAATTCCGGCGTTCTGTAGAGATTCACGATGTGTGCCGTCTCGTCACAAACCTTGCTGAGGGTTCTCGACAAAACAGCTCCTGTAGAAAGTATTATCGCGTCCGAAGTATCTGGGGAAGCGATAGTCTTGCGGTCTATTGCACCGTCTATCATGATGAGCTCGCAACCGAGGTCAATCATGTCCTGACAAAGCATCTTCTGCTCTGCGTTTATTACAGGCCCTGCGATCTGCACGTAGCCTGCTTCTCTAACTTTACAAATCAAAAGTTCGCCGATTGCTGTGGAGTATTTCGTCCTGCGAATTACCTCTAGCCCCGCATCTGCTAAGTCATATAACAGAGCCGGAACCGCTGCAATCATGCCCTCTTCCATGTAAACTCTCGGCTTCTCAGTACCCGTAACCAGGTCCTGCGTCTCGCCGTCTCTACCTGTTGATGTAATTCCAAGAGTTATTCCCTCGTCGATGGCTTCTTCTATCAAAAAATTAAGCGCCGTCGTCTTGCCAGCGTTCTTTGCCATCCCGACGATGGAAATAGTCTTATACTTTTGTGATAACTCGTATAATAATCCCATTAAAATCTAAAATCCTTTATCGCACCTATAGGGGACCACCTAAATGGACCCCTATAGGATTAAAATCACGATATGTCGTTAATGCTAGCCTGCCCGACGCAGACTGGCCGAACATTCCGTTTTCCCTAAGCGGTGAAACTTAGTGTTTGTTTCTCTCGTGTCTTGCAAGATGTGCAGGCTCGATAGTCTTGATTTCTGGACCTTCGCCGAGAGCGGAAACACCCTCGTACTTGTAGCTCTTCTTGCCTGTGCAGTAGTCGCAAGTGCAAGGAAGATCTGGAAGGCTAGGTTCAGTGTAAGTAGTGATGATGCCTTCGTAGTTTCTCAGGATTACCTTGTGAGGAGTCTGGGAAATTACATACTGAGGCATAACTGGAGTCTTACCACCACCACCAGGAGCGTCAACTACGAATGTAGGAACTGCATAACCGGAAGTGTGTCCACGGAGACCTTCGATGATTTCGATACCCTTGGATACTGGAGTTCTGAAGTGTTCGATACCCATTGAAAGGTCGCAGATGTAGATGTAGTAAGGTCTAACTCTGTTCTTGCAAAGGATCTGTACGAGGTCTCTCATAACGTGCTTGCAGTCGTTTACTCCACGAAGAAGTACGGACTGGTTGCCAAGAGGAATACCAGCGTCAGCAAGCTTTCTGCAAGCTTCCATTGCTTCTGGAGTCATTTCCTTTGGATGGTTGAAGTGAGTGTTGAGCCAGATTGGGTGATACTTCTTGAGCATGTTGCAAAGCTTATCAGTGATTCTCATAGGCATTACAACTGGAGTTCTTGAACCAAGTCTTACGATTTCAACGTGGTCAATCTTTCTGAGCTCGCTGATGATGTATTCAAGAGTTTCATCTTCTACGCACAGAGCGTCACCACCGGAAAGAAGTACGTCTCTAACCTGTGGAGTCTTTCTGATGTATTCGATACATGCATCGATATCTTCTCTGGATCTTGCGCCGTCTGTCTCGCCTGCGAGTCTTCTTCTCGTGCAGTGTCTGCAGTACATTGAGCACTGGTCAGTGATGAGGAAGAGAACTCTGTCTGGATATCTGTGAGTAAGTCCAGGAGCTGGGGAGTCAGCATCTTCGTGCAATGGGTCCATGTCGTCTGCTTCGGATCTGTGCATTTCTGCAAGTGTAGGAACAGCCTGCATTCTGATTGGGCATCTTGGATCATCTGGATCCATAAGAGAAGCATAGTAAGGTGTGATGCCAACTCTGAAGCCGCCCATAACCTTCTCGATGTCAGCCTTTTCCTGCTCTGTGAGGTTAACAACCTGGCAGATATCTTCTACAGTTGAGAGTCTGTGCTCAACTTGCCAATGCCAGTCGTTCCACTGTTCGTCTGTAACATCCTTAAAAAGAGGAATGTCTTTCCAATTTCTAACAGCCATCTTTTAATCTCCTTTTATAATTTCGTCTTGTCACTTGGAATAGGAACCCCACAGGGAGTCCTGCGGGATTCCAATAAATTATGTGTCTTTCTCGCAAATTAACGTTCGTCGCGAAAAAGTTATGCACCTAGATTTTTTCTTAATTAATTAAGAAATTAAGCGTACATTTCCTCGAACAGAGCCTTGAGGCCTGGGTTCTCTCTGAGGCACTGAAGAGTGATTGCAGCGTGACCCTTAGTGTAGCCGTTACCGATGATCATTGTAACGTCCTTGCCAACGCCCTCTGCGCCGAGAGCAGCCTTAGTGAAGCTTGTTGCCATGGAGAAGAAGTAAACAACGCCGTCGTCCTTGCAGGAAAGGATGGAAGCCATTTCTGTGTTCTCGATGGATACGCAGTTGATAACAACGTCGAAGAGTTCGCCGTTAGTGAGTTCCATTGACTTGTTGTAGAAGCCAACAGCATCTGTAGCGTCCATGTGGAAGTATTCGTCAGCGAGGTTAAGAGCTTTTGCTCTGTCTTCGGACTTCTGGGAACCAGCAGCGCATACTACGAGGCCAGTAACGCCAGCTCTCTTCTTTGCTTCGTGCAGGCAAAGGAGACCGGACTTTCCGCCACCACCGATGATAAGAACTTTCTGACCGGACTGAACGAGCTTAGCTGTCTGTGCAGGAGCACCAGCAACGTCGAGTGCGGAAAGAGCTGTCTTCTCAGGCATATCATCAGGAATGATTCCATAGATACCGGACTGGAAGAGGATTGCCTTACCCTTGATGTCAACCTGGTCGATAGCAGGTCTCATCTCGATGATTTCGTCGATTCTAAGTGGTGTAAGGGAAAGGGAAACGAGTGTAGCAATCTTGTCGCCAACCTTAAGTTCGCCAACATAGTTCTCGCCAACCTGCTCTACTGTACCAAGGAGCATTCCGCCGGAACCAGTCCATGGGTTCTTATGCTTACCAGCGTTCTCAACGATTTCCATCATCTTAGCGCCGATCTTGTCCATTTCTTCCTTAGTTGTAACTTCTGCAGGCTTCTTGTCAAGAACTCTTCTTACGATTTCTGTGAAAGAAGCGGAGTCGATGTTAAGTGTCTTAACGTCGATTAAAACTTCGTTATCATAGATCTCCATGTTGTTGTCGATCTTGTCAGCTGGCTGTGGTAATACTCCCTTCGGTGAGATTACGCGGTGTGTACCATAAGGGCATCCTTTTTTTTGCATTTTATTTTCCTCCTAGAAAAAATATAGATTTTTATTTTATGCTCTCGCTAGGCGGGACAATTCTCTTGTCCAAGTTTCTTTGCCTGGGCACGCCTTGCGATAAAAGCACAACTCACTACGTTAATTATATAACATTTCTTCTCGCTTGGCTATAGCAAAACGGCCTTCTCAAAAAGTATACATAAAAGTACAATTTCATCGATGCCGATCAACTGATATTCTCAAGCACTGCCGGATGTCGCCGAATACCATTGAACATTGCATATATAGTAGAAGCGAGTGACGCGCTTGCGGTATAGGCCTATTTTCGAATTCTTCGAAAACCGCGTGCGCATCTTCAACTTTGTCCATAACTATTAGAAGCAAAAATTATGCCAATAGTTTGTCAAAGCCTCAGCGTTGAAATCTCGTGAGGGGCGCGCCGGCCACCGGCAAAAAGCGAACCGATTTGTTTTCAGAAGCAAAAAGAGCGAACACATTTCGGTTCGCTCCTGTTTTTCTGGTTTCTGATGCTGGTTTGGAGGCTGTTGCTCGGGCGGCGGCGGGCGGTCCTGCCCGCTAAGTCCGCTGTGGCAGGGCCGCCAGCTGCAGAGCCAGCTTCTGTTGCCAAGCTCGGGCTGGCTCTGCAGCCGCGGCTGCTCCCCGAAGCCCCAGCAGAGCAGCCGCAGCCGCCGCCCCTAGAGCTCGTATTTCTTCTTCTTCCGCACCAGCTGCGTCTGGCTGATTCCAATAGCCTTCGCGGCCTTTCGCGTCGAGCCATACTTCTCGCAAGCGTACTTGATAAGGCCTTTCTCGTACTCATCAACGGCCGTCTGCAAGTCGAGCTCTGCGCGCTCGCTCTCTTCCGGCTCTTCCTTGATATGGCCGCCCTCGAAGATATCTCCGTGGCTTTCCTTCATTATATCCATGAGCGTGATATCCTCGCCCTGAGCCGAGATTATGAGCCTCTGTACCGTGTTCTCAAGCTCCCTGACGTTGCCCGGCCACGGCATGCGCTTGAGGTAATCCATGGCGCTGTCTGCAATGCCCCTCTTCACGCCGAATTTCTTGCCATATTTATTGAGGAAAAGGTTCACAAGCACTGGAATATCATCGATTCTCTCCGACAGGTCAGGAATGACGATCGGCACGACATTGAGCCTATAGTAAAGGTCGCGACGGAACTTGCCTTCTTCCACGAACTGCTCGAGGTCGCGGTTCGTCGCCGAGATAATTCTGACATTCGTCTTGATCGGGGTCGTGCCGCCAACCCTGTAAAACTCGCCATCCTGGATAACTCTCAGCAGCTTAGCCTGCATGTCAAGCGGCAGCTCGCCTATCTCGTCGAGGAACATTACGCCGTTGTTCGCCGTCTCGAAATAGCCCTTCTTGCCGCCGATATTCGCGCCTGTGAACGCGCCTTTCTCGTACCCGAAAAACTCTGATTCTATCAGGTTTGGCGAGATGGCGCCGCAGTTGATTTTCACGAACGGCTGCATCTTTCTGTCGCTGTTCTTCTGAATGAGATTTGCAACCTTCTCCTTGCCGACACCAGTGGAACCGAAGATTATGACGTTGCAATCGTACTTGGAAATCCGCATGATTTCCTCCATTACGAGCTGCATAGGGCGCGAATTGAACACGAAATCCTCCGTCAAGCTCTTCTCCATCAGCGCCTGCGTGTACGGACTCATGAGCCAGCCTTGGTCGCTCTCCTTGGCAATATTGACATTCGAGTCCTCGAAGTACGGCGCGACCTCGTTTACGAGCTCCATATTCAGAATATCGTAGCCCGTCAAGAAGCCCTCAGCGCTTCTAATATCAAGCTCTTTGGAGATTGACTCCGTGATGTAAAGCGCGATGTTGAGGTTGTTAATCAAGTTAGCAAACATTACTGTCCCGTCAGGCTTGGTCGCCAGCAAATTGATGGTCTCCGCGCCTGGAATTTCAGCGCAGTTTACGGAAAGGTCGAAGTCGCCCGATTCCTCATCTCTCAGCGTTCTGAACGCTTCTATCGGCTTCAAAATGTCGAGATAATGGATTCGGTTAAACACCTTCGCAATGAGCTCGTCTATGCCGCCGCCGGAAAGTGTGACTCCTGACTTTTTGTCGAGAAGGCAGACGATCTCAGCGTCTGAGCCCGTTTTCCGCCTGATAGAGTAGCCGAAAAGCAGGTTCGTAATCATGTTGTTTCCTACTATTAAAAAGCGGTGCTTGCCTTCAGTTAGACCGCTCAGGCGCAGCAGCGTTCCCGACTGGTCCATAACGAAGAGGTAGAGCTTCAGCGCGAGGCCTTCCAGCTCGAGCGTTGAAAGTTGAATCTTGCTGTGGGCGATTGCGTAGCCCTCCGCCTCTACCTGATTGAAGGCATAGTCTATGCTCTTGATGTTTTCGATGTGCATCGGAAGCGAGGCGAGTGAGGCGTTCAAAAGCACGAAATCGCCTACTTTCAGGCCTTGCTGGTTGTCGTACTCAGCGCCGATTTCCTCTATCGTGCCGCAAACGAGCCCGCCCGTGTCTGTAACCGGGTTGTGAAGCTTGCCGCGGCGGATTATGATATCGACGATCTGCTGTTTCATCTTCTGGTCATTGCTGTTCGTTTCTGTGCATATTTGCTTGAAACTCGTGCCCTCGAGCTGAATCCTCTTGATGGCGATTCTCAGCTCGTCCGACCTGATTTCGCGGCTGTTGTCCAGCTTCCATGCCGTGGTCGGCAGTACGAATTGCGGTTCAAGCACGCGTTCTATTCCATAAGTCGTTTTCGTTGTTGTCATTTTAGGTTCATCCTTTTCTCTGCGAACACAAATCGGTTCGAATTTATCCTATTTTCAATAATAAACCATTGGCACGCATTTTGCAATATATTTTTGCGTGAGTTTTGAGTTATCAAAATATAACTTCCCATAAAAATTGATGTGAAAAAGGAGAATAACAAAATGGAAAAAATTACTTCAACATTAAGATTAAGAATGTCCGCTAAAGATGCTCATTACGGTGGAGAGCTCGTTGATGGAGCACATATGGTTCACCTTTTCGGCGACGTTGCTACTGAGCTTCTTATCAAATTAGACGGCGACGAAGGTCTCTTCTGCGCATATGACAACGTAGAATTCCTTGCTCCAACTTATGCTGGTGACTACATCGAAGCTTATGGCGAAATCGACAAGATCGGTAACACTTCAAGACACATGACTTTCGAAGCAAGAAAAGTTATCGTTTCCAGAAAGGACATCAACGCTTCCGCAGCTGACTTCCTCGAGGAGCCAATCGTAGTTGCAAGAGCATCCGGAACTTGCGTAACACCAAAGGAAATGAAGCGTAAATAGTTTAAATTGAAAACACGATAATTACTAATACATCTTTTATGGAAATCGGGATTGCTGAAACGCGGTCCCGATTTTCATTTTATGTAATGTACAATCAACGCTTTAAAAAAGTCCTAAAATTGTGCAATTAATAGCCGAAAAAACTTGCGAAATTGTGCAATTAATGACCAAAAATACTTGTGAAATTGTGCAATTAATGTTATCATGTAATCAGATAAGGAGGTTAAACCCCATGAAAAGAGTAGCTTTAGAGAATTTAATCGCATGGAACAGCAACCCGCATCGCAAGCCTTTAATCGTTTGGGGCGCCAGACAGGTCGGAAAGACATACCTGGTCAAGGACATCTTTGCTGAAGAGTATTATGCGGGCAATTACATTTACATAGACTTTAAGAAAGAAGATGACATACGGGAATTTTGCTTTGAAACAGCAGATGCGAGGAAAATCATTGAATACATCTCCCTCCGCACCGCAAAGCAAATCAATGAGTCTACACTTCTCATCTTCGACGAAGTGCAGGAGTGCCCTAACATCATCTCCTCACTGAAGTACTTTTGTCAGGATTTTCGAGAGATTCCTGTGATTGCAACGGGTTCAATGGTCAGAATCAAGCTCACAAGGCACACACACAAGAGGGGCGTTTCTAATCCAGGTGATTTCCTGTTTCCAGTCGGCAAAATCAATCAGCTCACGGTCTATCCGATGACCTTTGATGAGTACTTGATGAACAAAAACGAAATTCTGTACAACGCAGTCAAAAGAGCATATGATAGTAAGGCACCGCTCGACACCCCGATTCACAACATGGCGATGGAGGAAATCCATCGGTATTTGCTCGTCGGCGGAATGCCAGAAGCTGTGGAAGCGTACATTGAAGGAGACAACCTGCTTGAATCGCGAGAGATTCTGAAGACGCTCTACGATAACTATCTTTCGGACATGGAGCTATACCAAGCGAGCCCAGAGGCCGTGCTCCGCTCGCGCACGCTTTTTCAGAACATATACAAGGAACTCAATAAAGAAACGAAGAACTTTTCGCCAGGGCTGATAGAGGAAAAAGCTCGAACGCGTGATTTTGCGACATCCATTCAATGGCTCACCATGGCTCATATCATCAACCAGTCATTCCAGTTAAAGGAACACATTACGCTGCCGCTCATGCCAGACAGCGAGAGCAATTTCCGACTTTTCCTCGGAGACATTGGCATGTTTTCCTACCAAAGCGGAATAAACGCAGCGTCTTTCATCTCAAGTCAAAGCGAGAATGTCCTTTCAGGCATATTCTTCGAGAATTTCGTTGCAAACGAGCTCGTGGCAAAAGGGCACAAGCTCTTCTACTGGCGCGGAAAATCCTCAGCCGAGTTTGAATTTATAATTGCGTCTGGCGGCAAGCTATACCCTATCGATGTAAAGAAAAGCAAGGGCACGCTCAACTCACTCGAAAAATTTGCCAACCACAACAAATTCGAATGTGCAATCAAAATTTCAAAGAATAACTACGGCTACAGCTCGGACTCAAGGATGCTCACAATCCCGTTCTACTTCGTCCCATTCCTAGCAAAGGACCTGCTAGCAGAATAAATACATCACTGATAAAGCGAAAGCTCACCATTGCGGTGAGCTTTCGTTCGCGCTTCGCTATCCGAAGATGCGAGTTGCGTACTTGCACTGCTTGAGTGCTGTCTTCGCTACGAGGTTGCCGCTCTGGTCGTAGACGCGGAGCTGAACCTTATAGTAGTAGCGCGTGCCCTTCTTGCCAGCCGTGTTCGTGTACTTGCCAGTCGTTCCCGTGAGCTTAGCCTTGTAGCTAGATGCCTTCTTCGTCGAACGATAGAAGCGGTACTTAACTGTGTAGCCTGCGTCCTTCAGCTCAGCGATGATTGCCTTGTCGTTCTTGTCGAGGCTAGTTGTAACCTTGATGCTCTTCTTAGCAGTCTTGGATGAGCGAGCTACTGGCGTAAGCTTAGCTACTTCTGCCTTCACGTCGAGCTCGTCTGCAACATCGAGTCCGAGCTCATCAGCGTCGACGAGCGCGAACGTCGAGAAGTGCGAAGTTGTGAACTCGTAGTACTTCTTGCTGTTCTCAGTCAAAGTCTTGCCTGACATCTGCTCAGTCTTGCCATCGTCTGCGATGTAGATTGCGGCGACGTTCTTGTCCTTCAGAGCCGTTGGGACCTCAAGCTTAACTGTAACCTTGCCGTTGCCGAAGT
>CAVGSW010000035.1:0-11339 GCA_963631945.1 Flexilinea sp.
TCCGCCAGCGCAAGAAAAACGGCAAATACGTAGGCGAAGAAATCGATAAGCCCCTAGACATTGATATCTAATGTCAGGGGCTTTTGCTCTTTCAATTAATGCTATTTCTCCAGAATTTGCATTATTTTGACGCTACAACCGCTCAAGGTCGCTACAGTTCAGCAAGATACTCCTCTGCATTAAGGTAGGTTATACCTTCTTGCTCCGTTTGCTCTCCGCGATAAATAACGAACTTTCCTACAATATCACCATATCTGTGCTCCGTTTGTGCACACTTTTCTGGGTCAATTAAGTGACGATATTGCTCTTTCACAACCTTGTCACTGTGCTTGATCTCGAAAATTTGACATGTCAATTCCTTCGGATTGCAAATAACCATATCAAACTCACCGATAGCAAACTGCACTTGAAGGACCTGTTTGTCTGGGCATGCCATTTTTGTTTCTAGCAAAATCTGATCCTCTAGCATACGTCCTTGTATCGTGCTCATAACACGATCGATGACGCGATTACGTTCTTTAGCAGACAGGAGATTGAATTTTTCGTCGCGCATTAGCGATTCAACTATTGCCATAGTCTGTGCGTAACGAAGTCCTGGCTGAGTTAGCACAATTTTCTTCTCAGAAGCTCGAACATAAGGCAATGTCGCCATGTCAATTTCCGCCACAAGGTCAAGCACTTTTAAATACTCCTTGATTTGATAAGCATGTGCATCGTCTATCTCAACAGTTTGCTCCTCTTTTTCCAATATATCGAGCATGTCCTTGATGCAAACTAGCACCGAATCTTGATCAATGTTCTCTGTCAAATCTATCGAATTCTCGCGATCCCTCACCAAATTGTTTGTCGCCAGAGAAAGCGTGCTCGACCTAAACGTCCTAGTCAAAACATCTTTTGTGAATCTATGGTTCATATCCTCAACTACTCGGTTTATCGCACTCGTCAGCTCGCCCTTTTGGTAGAGCTCACCAAGCAGCCGAAAATGTCCTCCGTCCTGATAAAAGGCAAGGGAATGCTGAATATTATGCGCAATCGCGGTGTCCACATACTCGTCAGCACTTTCCTCTGTGGCGAATGTAGACTCAGTGTTGTAATGCGCTCCACCTATGCTCATCGTTCCGCCATAGCGTATAAACTCGTCAATTCCTTTGATTCCAAGAACGTTCTCAAACTCGCGATACGGAATAAATGTCGTGTGAAGCATGACGCAACGGTCATATAGCTGCTCTTTGGCTGCAATAGCAAATCCCAATGAATCTGTTCCCGATAGCACAACCTTGAGCCCGAGGCACGCATATATATCAGCGAAAATCGCAGCGCCCTCAATAAAATCCTCCATCAAAGTCACTTCATCTATAAAGACATACTTATATCCCTTTTCCTCTAAAAGCCTTAGATCATGATTTACCGCAGGAATATTGTCTCTAGTTGTAATCTGTATAAATGCGGTTTTGTCAAGTTGTTCAGGGCTCATATCCAAAATAAGCTGCCTTAGCATGGTAGTTTTGCCTGTCCTTCGAAGCCCATACATCACAAAAACTCTTTCTGCCCTCTTCCCAAATAC
This sequence comes from Flexilinea sp., assembly GCA_963631945.1. Lineage (GTDB taxonomy): Bacteria > Bacillota > Clostridia > Peptostreptococcales > Anaerovoracaceae > CAG-238. The sequence goes on from CAVGSW010000035.1 coordinate 1,565, forward strand.
AAAATCCGAGAGTATGCTATAGCACTCGCGTTTTTTATAGCTACGGGCAGGATTTGCCCAGTTTTTTAGCCCTGTGCCTAGTCTGACTAATGTTCTAAATTCGTAGCTATCGTTTGTCTCACTCTTTTTCATAGACTTCTTTGGTTGTGCAGGCAATGATTTTTTTAATTTTTTCAGCTCCTCGGCTAGGGTCTTGCGCTTCTCTATCTGGCTACGAAGTTCGTTCAGATTCTCAGGCTGAATGTAGTCTTCTCTACGTTTACCGTTCTGCATATAACGATGATAATAATATGTGTTACCACGAACTGTTTTCGTCCCAATTGAGCCTTGTGGCATGCTCGCTATTTCTCGCTCAAGCTCTGCAATCCTAATCGCAAGTCTATCCTGATTCAATGTCGCAGATACCTTTTCCATCGCTTCACCCTCCTGATTTTCTACATTTTAACAGTTCAACTTTTGTTATACCCATTATACCCATTTTTTTATTCTTGTCAAGCGGGTATAACAAATTAATAGCTTTTATTTCGTGTGCGGTTATGATAGAATATTGCTTGAATGATTGGAAGGGCGAAAATATGAAGATTGTAATAATACACGGACAGAGCCACAAAGGTTCAACTTATCATGTTGCACGCATGTTGGCAGAAAAAATAGATGGAGAAATCAAGGAGTTCTTTCTCCCGAGGGACTTTGGGGAACTCTGCGTCGGATGCACAAGGTGCTTTATGGAATCCGAGCAGAAATGCCCTCATTACGAAAAGCTAAACCCTCTGACGGACGCTATGGACGAGTCAGATGTCATTATTTTGGCTAGTCCAGTCTACGTTTATCATGCAACTGGGGCAATGAAATCTTTCTTAGACCACTATGGCTACAGGTGGATGATTCACAGTCCCGAAGAATCCATGTTCAAGAAGCAAGGAGTTTGTATCTCTACCGCAGCTGGTGCCGGTACGAAATCGACCAACAAGGACATGATGGATAGTCTGCTTTATTGGGGAGTAGCCAAACGGTATTCGCTTGGTTTTAATGTTGCCTCATGTACATGGAATGGTGTAAAAGGCGAAAAAAAGCAAGCAATTGACAAAGCGACCTCCAGTCTCGCAGCAAAAATCAGAAACAACGCTGAGAACGTCAAGCCAGATCTTAAATCCAAAGGGCTCTTCTTTGCAATGCGCTTTCTGCAAAAGAGAGGTTTCAATCCAAAGGACAGCATATACTGGGAAACCAAAGGGTGGACTGGCAAAGCACGCCCTTGGGAGTAACAACTTATAGCTTTTATTTCGGGCGGGGTTGTGTTAGAATAAGGGTGGATGTTGGGCTTGCTTGGCTCAGCGAAAATGATGAAGTTGGCGGGAGCAATATGGGCACGATAAATGTCAAGGAAAAATTGTATATTGCGACGTTTTCGGAGGATGCGATTGGGTGCGCGCGCGATTACAGTGTGGGGCTTGAGATAAACCACACTTGCATCTCGGAAGCGCTGGATGAGGCCAATCGCGAGAAGCTCCTGGCGGAGATTCGGGCGGATGCGGCGGCCGCAGGCGCTATTCGCACCCTGCTGCACGGGCCGTTTACAGAGATCCATCCGTCGGCCATCGACTACCGCGTGCGTGAGCTCGGGATGGAGCGGCTGAATCAGGCCTACGATGTCTGCACAGCGCTCGGCGTGAGCAGGATGGTCGTGCACACGGGCTGGCTGCCGTTCATATATTTCAAGAATTGGTATGTCGATGAGGGCAGCCAGTTTTGGCAGAAGTTCATGGCGGATAAGCCGAGCGATTTCAACATATATATCGAGAATGTGCTCGAGGATGAGCCGTATATGCTTCTCGACTTGGTTAAGCGGATAGATGACCAGCGAGTTAGGCTTTGTCTGGACGTTGGGCACGCGAATGCGATGACGCAGGCAGACATTTCGGTCGAGAAATGGATTGAAACGCTCGGGCCTTACATCGGGCACTTCCACCTGCACAATAACGATGGTTCGGGCGATAGCCACAGCGCTTTCGATTGCGGCAGCATGGACATGGAGCGAATTCTCACTCGGATTTCGGAATGCTGCCCGAGCGATGCAACACTGACGATAGAAGCTCGCGATGCAAGGAGCTGCCTCGAGTGGCTCGCTGCACACGGATATATATAAGTGAGTTGAAAGAAGGGAAAGTTGTTATGAATCCAGAAATTAAGAAGATATTAGACGCAGTTGAGGAAAATGGCGGCCTCGATGCCGAGGCGGTTGCTGAGGCGAAGGCCCGCCAGGAAGTTCTCGCCAAGCCGACTGGAGCGCTCGGGGATCTCGAGGCAATCTCGATCAAGCTGGCGGGCATCACCGGCCACGCTTACGGAAACGACGTGACCAAGCAGGCGATTGTGGTTATGAGCGCCGACAACGGCGTAGTTGCTGAGGGCGTGGCCTCCGCACCGCAGTCAGTAACACAGTCACAGACCATCAACTTCACAAGGCACTTTACTGGAGTCAGCTCGCTGGCTCAATACTTCGGAATCGACCTTCTGGTATGCGACATGGGCGTCAAGCTCGACCTGCCAGAAGCACTATATACAGATAAAATGGAATTCATCTCTGGCGCTGTCAAGGAGCACGGCAAGTTTGCGGGCAAAATCGTAAACCGCTCGCTCGGACGCGGGACTCAGAACCTTGCGCAGGGACCAGCTATGAGCATGGAACAGGCCGAGAAAGCCTTCCTGACTGGGATCGAGGCGGCCGCCGCCGTAAAGGGCGCAGGCTATTCGATTTTGGGTGTTGGGGAGATGGGCATTGGCAACACCACGACCAGTGCCTGCGTCCTTTCCGCGCTGACAAGCGCGGACGCCGCGACGGTAGTCGGGCGCGGCGGCGGCCTCAACGACAACGGTCTCAGCAAGAAAACCCAGATTGTAGCGGATGCAGTAGCGCGCCTCCAGGGCGCCTCCGTCATGGAAATCTTAGCTTCCGTCGGCGGCTTCGACATCTGTGCCATGGTCGGCGCTTTCGTGGGTGCCGCCTACTATAGAATTCCAGTTGTGATCGATGGCTACATCTCCGCGGTGGCGGCACTGGCGGCATCTCGCCTCGCCCCTAAGTCCGTGAACTTCATGTTCGGCTCTCACCAGAGCACGGAGCCAGGCTACCTGATTGCAATGAACGAGCTCGGAATCAAGCCGATGTTCAACCTCGGCATGAGGCTCGGCGAGGGCAGCGGCTGCCCTATCAGCTTCAAGATCATCGAAGCAGCCGCGGCCGCAATGAACGGCATGGCGACGTTCGACGAGGGTTCCATCGACGCAGACTACCTCGACGAACGCAAGAACGGGAATTTCTTCTAATCAGAAAGGATTTTTATGAATATTTTCATCAGTGGCGGCTGCAAAAACGGCAAATCTTATCATGCGCAGGAGCTCTCCCGCAGCATGGCCGAGCAGAACAGCCTGTCGCTATATTACTTAGCAACGATGATTCCGCACGATGACGAGGACAACGCCCGCATCGCAAGGCACCTCAGGGAGCGCGAAGGCTGGGGCTTCGAGACGATCGAGCAAGGGCTTGACATCTGCGAGGCGCTCACCGCGCAGACGACGAGCGGCAAGGCGGTCGACCCGCACGGAGTGTTCCTGCTCGACAGCGTGACAGCCCTGCTTTCCAACGAAATGTTCCGCTCGGACGGCAGCGTAGATTTCGATGCGCCAGCGCGGCTGGCGAGCGAGCTCACCCGATTTGCAGAGGCGACAGGCAACACGGTTTTCGTGTCGGACTACATATATTCGGATGCTTACGGCTTCGAGGACTTCACGGAGACCTACAGGCGCGGCCTCGCGTATATCGATAGGGCGCTCGCCAAAGCATGCGACCAGGTCATCGAAGTCACATTCGGCTTCAAGTACTTATATAAATAGGGGGAAATAGATTATGAAGTACGTTACTGCTTTTTTCATGGCATGGGGCAATTTCTTCGCGATCCCGTGCCCGCTCAAACGCTGGGATAGCAAGCACACGAGCCTGATGCTCGGCTTCCTGCCCGCAATCGGCTGGCTCATCGGCCTCGTCTGGGCGCTTTTATATTACTTGCTGATGCGCCTTGGCTTCTCGTTCTTCGGAGGCGCAGTTATCGTTGCATTCATACCGTTCGCGCTGAGCGGATTCATGCACATGGACGGGTTCATGGACGTTTGCGACGCGATTCTGTCCCGCCGCGGTCTCGAAGAGCGCCAGCGGATTCTCAAGGACAGCACAACAGGCGCGTTCGCAGTAGTCTGCGCAATCTTCCTGATTCTCGGCTACTTCTGCTTCCTGGCTTCGGCCCTTAGCTCGAGCGTTATCGACTTCGCGAACATGATTCTGATTGTCGTGCTCTCCCGCTCCGTAGCAGGCCTCATGGTCCTGAACTGCAAGCCGATGAAGACGAGCCAATACGTAGCGATGCAGGACGCAGAGCCCGAAGTCAACGACGAGGAAAAAACAGAGCCGAAATCAACGAAGAAGCAAGGAACTATCTTGCTCGTGGCGCTCATGCTTCTAATCCTCATCTTCGAACTCTTCATGTCAACGAACATCGCCAAAACCTTAGTCGTGAGCCTCTTCACCGCAGTCGGCGCATTCCTGGCAATCCTCGGAGCCAAGAAAAACCTCGACGGCATGAGCGGCGACATAGCAGGCTACGGCATCATGTTCGGCGAGCTAATCGGCGTCTTCGCACTCGCAATTTTCTAGGAGGAAATTATGATTTTGATATTTGGTGGCGCATACCAAGGCAAATTGGAATATGCGAAAGAACATTGGAATGTGGCTGACGACGACATTTTTTTCTGCGAGGAAAATCTCACGATGGACTTATCAAAGAAAGTAATCTCAGGGCTCGAAAAATACATCTACGCCTGCGTTCTCGAAGGCGCGGAGCCCAAGGACGTCCTGAAAACCTACGACGAGCCTCTCGCAGACAAAATCTGGATAGTCGACGATATCTCTCAGGGCGTCGTTCCAATAGAGCCAGACAGGCGAGCATGGCGAGAAGCAGTCGGCAGAACGCTTCTGTGGCTTGGCAAAGAATCCGACGAAGTTCACCGCGTGTTCTGCGGCCTCGGCCAGCGCCTGAAATAGCCAAATAAAATACACAATCAAGGAGAAAGAAATGATTTCACATATATATTTTATTCGTCACGCAATCACAGAAGGCAACCAGAAGAACTGGTACTACGGTCAGCTCGACATTCCGCTCGCACCAGAAGGCTTCGAGCTTATAGAACGTCTCTCGGGCGAGGGACTTTATCCGCCTGCAGATGGGGCGGACTGCTACACGACGGGGCTCATCCGCACGGAGCAGACATTCAAAGCCATCTACGGCGACATCCCACACGAGCAAATCAAGATGCTCCAGGAGATGAACTTCGGTGCGTGGGAAGGCATGAGCTTCGAGGATATCAAGGCGGCCGACACGTACCGCGACAAGTTTGCGGAGTGGATGAGCCTCGGTCCAGACGACACGGACTTCACGTTCCCAGAGGGCGAATCCATGCGCGGCTTCCACGAGAGAATTAAGGTCGGCACGAAGGAACTCGTCGGCAAGCACCGCCTCAAGGAGCTCTCCTGCCGCCACAACGGCAAAGATGCTGTCTCCATCATGGTCTGTCACGGCGGCGTAATCGCCTCAATCATGGAATCGTTCTTCCCAGGCGCCAAGGAAACGTTCTGGGCATGGACCGTCCACCCAGGTCACGGCTACAGAGTCACATTCGAAAACAGCGACCCAACCAGGTTCGAAGAATTCTAGGTTCGAAGCGCCTTGCCACCAACATCATAGCAAAATAAAAAAGCATCGCTAAATTGCGATGCTACTTTTATGTTTTGCCAGAGTCTTGCTCATCGCACCGATTACGATGAACTCGACTGGAATCATTATGATGCACTGCACCGCTCTCGTCGCCAGCAGCGGCACGAATGGCGACCCATACAGAATCGAAATCCAGTACGTGTTCACGAGGAGCCCGAGCACAAGCTGTACGATTCCAACAGCGATGAGAATTCTCGCCGGCGTCTGCTTCTGGTGGAGCAGGCTACCATATGTCGCACCCTCAAGCGCACATGTCAATGTGAACCCAGGGAAGTAAGCCCCAATCGGAAACAGTAATGCCCCGAGCAGATCCGCAACTCCTCCAACGAGTGCTCCCTTGACTGGTCCGAACAGATATCCCGCTAAGAAAATCGGAATAAACGTGAACCCGATTTTGAGATTCCAAGCGTTTATCGAAAGGAACCTCGAAAGCACAATTGCCGCTGCGATCAAAACAGCGCAGACGACCATAGTTTTAACGTCAATTTTTTTCATCAAAAAAACCTCCTCTTATTCGCGACAGTCGCCGCAAGGGGAGATTTCCCGTATTGCAGCAGCGGATGCGGGCACGACACCGCAGCAATGTTCTACCATTTCTGTTGCTTTCGTCCGACGGCAACTTCCCATCCGTCGGCACTTAACGCGTCGTCCCTACTCTGTCAAGTTTTCTTAGTTCGCAAGCACAGCAACCGCTATCCGAACCCGAGCGCATAGGCACCTACGCACTCGCCATTCTCTGCTTGCAAGGCTATTCTACCACAATATTCTCATAATTGCGCAAAAAAACTTTAATTGTACATAATATTTTCTCGCATGAGCCTTTGCTAACTTCTACATTCAGCGGCATGATCGGATCGTGGAGTGACTTTCTGAGAAGACACCAGCCTTCCACCTCGTCATTTTTGAAGTTCAGGCGTACGCCCTCGTAGTTCGGTTCAACGGCTGAGATTCCAGTAGCCACCTGCTCTGGCTCGCATGCCCATTCCTCAAACTCCGCCAGCACCATCTCTCCATATCCCGCGAAATCCTCGCCCTTTATCGGGAACCTAACCTCAACTGCTTCCGCAGGTTCTGCAAGTGAAGAGAGCAAAACGTCGATTCCAACGCCCGACTTTGCAAGCTGTGCAGCCTTGATGACAATCTTCGTTGCAAGGTATGCCCCGTCATCGAGGAAATAGTTTTCTTTGTATGCCGCATGTCCCGATGTCTCAATCGCGAGCTGGCTGTCGATGCCCTGCTCATTGAGCTCAATCGACTTATTGATTACATTCTTGTATCCACGCTTGAACCTGAGGTGCTTGAGTCCGAGGCACTTCTCTAGGTATTCCGTTAGCTCGTCGCTCGTGATACTATCGGTAACCACAGTCGTTCCCGGATGCTCCACAGCGATGAGTGCCGCTGCCATTGCAACGATTGCATTGCGGCTGATTGCCTTGCCGCTCTTGTCAACAGCCGACGAGCGGTCAACGTCCGTGTCAAATATCAAGCCAAAGTCAGCACCAGTCTCGACAACGCGCTTGCTGATAGACTCCATTGCCTTCTTGTTCTCAGGGTTTGGCTCGTGGTTCGGGAAATGTCCATCTGGCTCAAGGAACTGGCTTCCAGACACATCCGCACCGAGCGGCTCCAGAATCTGCTTTGCGTAGAATCCGCCCGCACCATTGCCAGCGTCAACTACAATCTTAAGTCCCATGAGCGGCTTGTCAGGATGCTCAGCCGATGCAACCTCACGAGTGATCTTCTCTCTGAGGTGCTGGCTGTAACGCCCAATCAAATCGCGCTCCTCAACCGCTCCCTCGACAAGGTCTTCGTACTCCGCATCAACTCCATCGAACAGGCAGAAGTGATTCCACAGGTTGTCGCACATTGCGCAGTTGATGATTCTCTTGATATCCTCCTTGTTCAGTCCGCCGTCTTTGTCGAAATATTTGAATCCGTTGCGATTGAATGGCAAATGGCTCGCCGTAATCATGATTGCTCCGTCGCAAGCGTAATCCTCGAATATCGTAGACATGAACATCGCAGGTGTTGATGACAAACCGCAATCGTAAGCCGTAGCTCCAACTTTTCTCAGCGTCTTGATAATCGCATCCTTGAGCATCCCTGCACTGAGCCTGCTGTCATGCCCGACAGAAATCTTAAGTTCGTTGTATGGCTTGCCAGCCTTCTCGCTCAGATAAAGCACGAACCCAGCCGTCAGCCTCTCAGCCTCTTCAACTCCGAGGTTCACTGCCTCGCCAGCAACGCCCTCCATCGCAACGCCTCTGATGTCGCTGCCGTTTTGCAATTTCGTGTAATGACTTCTGTCGCTACGATTTTCGTTATTCATTATCTCCCTCCGTAGATGTGTGCCTCTTCTTCGCCAGCCAGTATTCTCTCAGCCCCGCGGCAAAGCGCCCCGAGCTCATCCTCACCAGGCATAATCACGAACTCGCCGATATGCCCCGCATAGCCTCTAACCATCTCTGTCAGCATCTTCGAGTTTGCAGCACCACCAGTCAAGATAACTGCATCAACCTCACCGCGCAGTGCAACCGACATAGAAGCGATGCTCTTTGCAACCTGATAAGCCATCGCCTCGTACACAAGAGCTGCCTTCTTGTCACCAGCCTCAATCATCTCCTCAGCCTCGCGGCAGCCAGTAATACCAAGGTACGAGTAAAGTCCACCCTTGCCGCAAATCATCTTGTCGACCTCTTCCTTCGTGTACTTGCCGCTATAGCAAAGCTTCGTCCAAAGAAGCAACGGAACACCGCCCGTTCTCTCGGGCGACATCGGACCATCGTCGTACGAAGCGCCATCTATAATCTTGCCGTCCTTATGAACCGTTACCGAAATTCCGCCGCCCATATGGCAAACGAGCAGGTTCAGGTCTTTGTAATTCTTGCCGATTTTCTTCGCATAGTTCATTGCTTGCGCACGAGCATTGAGCACATGGTAGCAACCGTATCTTTCGATGCCCGCAAGTCCCGAAACCTTTGCAATATCAGTGAGTTCGCAGCCCATAGTCGAATCGTAAATAAACGATGGGATATCCAAACTCGACGCAAGCTCATAAGCCATGAGTGCACCAAGGCTTGAAGCATGCTGCGGATTGTCAGGGCTCTTCATTGCCTCGCAAAGCGCCTCATTCACAACATATCCGCCGCCAGAAAGTCCGACAATCATGCCGCCTCTGCCGACAACCGCCTTCAGATTCGCAACATCGTAGTCGTTCTCCGCAAGTACTTTTCTCAGCACCTCATCCCTGTACGGAAGCTGCGCAGGGATGCTCCCATACGCCAGCAGCTTGTCAGGGTCGTGCGTCAGCGTCTTCTCAAACAAAAGCTTCCCGTCCCTAAAAACGCCGATTTTTGTCGTTGTCGAACCAGGGTTAATCGCCAGAATATCAGTTTTACTCATTACATGTCATCTCCCATATCTGTGTATTTCCAAGGCCTCCACTCATATCGTCTAATTACGATTTATGCGTTCCGCCTCCATCTTAACCTTTTTATTACCGCAAGCCTCGCCTTGCTTTTTCACACCCTATATACTATTACACAATCGCCAAAAATTCAAGCCCTTTGCGCAAAGAAACCTCCAGGCAGTCCCAGAGGTTTTCTTCAATTTCTACATTATTTATATCGTCACGCATGCCCCTCGGCAATGCATGTTTTACTCAACATATTCACCAATCAATGAGCCAATATTGTTATTCGACCCCATCATCCACAGGATATCGCCCTTTGACACAATCAAATTCGCATCTGGCATTATAATCGGATAGCCGTCTTTCTGGATGCCGAGAATCATGCAATGCGTCGTCTCCTTGAGATTACCCTGCTTGATTGGCTTGCCCGCGAACTGCTCATCGCCGCGGACTTTGATAGGCGAAACTGCCAGCGCATGCTCGACATTCGGATAAGCACTGTCCATGAACTGCTTGAGCGTCCTAATCGGTTTATTCT
>CAVGSW010000036.1:0-11047 GCA_963631945.1 Flexilinea sp.
CAGGCTTTTCGCCTATTTCGCAAATCTATGTACGAGTTTCGATACAATCCTATTGTACCACATCGTACCTAATAAATAAAGCAATTTTTGTACCAATGAATCGTCGGTCATTTCGCCACAAATGAGTAAGAAAATGGCAAGATTTTGTGTTTTTTTGGACAAAATCGTGGGCAATTTGCGACGATTTTGCATACTTTTGACACACTTTTGCCACATTTTCACGCCAAGACTTTGCTAAAACAAAAAAAGCCTCCGCGCCGTGTCATTTTGACACACGCGAAAGCTTTGATTTGTGTTATTTTGATACATTTTGGACCAAATCGGCCGCTTTTTCCTGCTCTTCTTCGGTCGGCTCGTGCTCTTCAGCGTCGGCGTAGATTGTCAGCGTGCCATCCATGTGAGCGAATCCGCCCTTTGTCGTAAACGTCCTGAACTCTTCGCCTGCCTTCTTGATGCGCACTTCGCCTTCGTCTGCCAGGATTCTAACGCACGGAGCTCTGTCCTTGAGGAATCCCTCGTACCCGTCGCAAGTCTTGAGAATTACGCTCTCCGCATCATCATCGAACGCGGTCTCGTCGGGGCACAAGAGTCTAACTCTCAGGTTGTTTCCGTCCTCAGCGCCTGTTTTTTTACTTGAGTTTGTTGCCATATTGCGCCTCGTATCTTTCCGCAACCTCGTCTATGGAACCAGCCATCAAGAAGAGATTCTCAGGCACATGGTCGTACTTGCCTTCGAGGATTTCCTTGAATCCGCGAACTGTTTCCTTCAGCGGAACGTACTTGCCTGGTGTTCCAGTGAACTGCTCTGCAACGCTGAAAGGCTGCGAGAAGAATCTCTGGATCTTTCTTGCTCTGCTTACTGTAAGCTTGTCGTCTTCCGAAAGCTCGTCCATACCGAGGATTGCAATGATATCCTGCAAATCCTTGTACTTCTGAAGAACTTCCTGTACCTGTCTTGCAACGCTGTAATGCTCCTCGCCAACGATGAGCGGATCGAGGATTCTGGACGTGGATTCCAGCGGGTCAACGGCAGGATAAATGCCGAGCTCCGTGATGGATCTGTTCAGAACAGTCGTCGCGTCAAGGTGGGCGAACGCTGTCGCTGGAGCTGGGTCAGTCAAGTCGTCCGCAGGCACGTAAATCGCCTGAACGGAAGTGATAGAGCCGTTCTTCGTCGATGTGATACGCTCCTGCAGAGCGCCCATCTCAGTTGCCAGCGTTGGCTGATAACCTACAGCTGATGGCATACGGCCGAGCAGCGCCGATACCTCGGAGCCTGCCTGCGTAAACCTGAAAATGTTGTCTATGAAAAGCAAAACGTCTTGGTTTTCCTGGTCACGGAAGTATTCCGCCATAGTAAGACCCGTCAGAGCAACTCTCATTCTTGCTCCAGGCGGCTCGTTCATCTGACCGAAAACCATGGCCGTCTTCTCGATAACGCCGGACTCTGTCATCTCGTTGTAAAGGTCGTTACCTTCACGAGTTCTCTCGCCGACGCCCGCGAATACGGAAATTCCGCCATGCTCTCTTGCTATGTTGTTGATAAGCTCCTGAATCAGAACTGTCTTACCTACGCCAGCACCACCGAACAGACCGACTTTGCCGCCCTTAGTGTATGGCGCAATCAAGTCGATAACCTTGATGCCTGTCTCGTAAATCTCGGACTTCGTGCTTTGATCCTCGAAGCTCGGTGCCGACTTGTGAATCGGCGATGTCTGTGTCGTTCCAACAGGACCCTTCTCGTCAATCGTCTCACCGATTACGTTGAACAGTCTGCCGAGAACTTCCTTGCCTACTGGCACTGTGATTGGAGCACCCGTGTCCACAGCCTTCATGCCGCGAATGAGTCCATCCGTCGAAGAAAGCGCGACGCACCTTGCAACATCGTCACCGATATGCTGTGCAACCTCCGCCACGATCTTTCTGTCGCCGTCCTGAATTTCAATCGCATTCAGAAGCTCAGGCATGTGCCCCTCTTCAAATTTTATATCTATAACTGGGCCGATAATTTGGCTAATCTTACCCTCTTGCATATCGCTACCTCCTCTACTTCTGCGACTCCGCTCCAGAAACTATCTCGATAAGCTCGTTCGTGATAGCCGCCTGTCTAACTCTGTTGAATGTGAGCGAAAGCTTGTCCAGCATCTCGTTCGCATTGTCTGTCGCATTCTCCATGGCCGTCCGACGCGCCGCATACTCGCAAGCCGCAGACTCCGTGATTGCTGCGAACAGCACAAGCTCGAAATACTTCGGGACCATGTAGCCCAAAATTTCCTTCGGGCTTTCCGTCAGCTCAAGTTCCTTGATGCCACCATCAAAGTCGCTCGAGTCGAGCGGCAATAACTTCTTCACAACAGGCTCTTGCCGGAGCGAATTTATATACGCCGTGTGCACGAGCAAAACCTCGGAAACCTCACCGCTGAGGAACTTATCGATAATCGGCTTGGCAATCGCTCTTACTCCAGCAAAGTCAATCTTCTCCGGAGCCTCATCGCACCTGCCAGCAATTTCGTAGCCGTTTCTATCAAAATAGTCAGCGCACCTACTTCCAATTGCGTAGATTTCGATGTCTTCCTTCGGCTTTTCCTCGGCGATTGCGACAGTCTTCCTAATCATGTTGCCGTTGAATCCGCCGCACAAACCCTTGTTGCCTGCAATCGCTACGATGAGGCATTTGCCAGTGCCTGTGCCTACTGCGTTCGTGCCGCCCGTGCCTAAGCCGGCCGCCTGCCCGTCGCCCTGCTCGCCTTCACTTTCTTCAATCGCTTTCTCAGCGGAAGCGATAATTTGCTCCATCGTCTGGGAAATCGCCTTGATTTGCTCGTTCGTCTTGTCGAAAGCGTACTTGGCTTTCTTATACTTCGAGGATGAAACAAGTCGCATTGCGTTCGTGATATGCTCGGTACTCTCGATGCTCTTCATTCGGCGCTTCAGTTCCTGCATATTTTCGGACATATTGTCACCTCTTTAATCTATTCCCTTGAACTTCTTAATTCCTGCGATGAGAAGCTCTTCTTCCTCCTCGCTGAGCTTTCCAGTCTTCACAATTGTCTCGCCGACCTCTGGATAATGGTTGTGCATGTACTCCAGAAGGTCCGCCTCGAATTTCTTGATCTCAGCGATAGGAACATCTTCCATGTAGCCGTGGGACGCTGCGTACAGGCTGATAACCTGGTCCTGAACGTCCATCGGGTGATACTGACCCTGCTTGAGGACTTCCATGAGGACACGTCCGTGGTCGAGTCTTGCCTTCGTTTCCTTGTCGATATCCGAGCCGAATTGCGAGAAGCTTGCGAGTTCTCTGTACTGCGCCAGCTCGAGTTTCAGCTTGCTGGAAACCTGCTTCATGGCCTTGATCTGTGCGTCGCCGCCTACACGGGATACGGAAATACCAACGTTTACGGCTGGTCTCTGGCCCGTGAAGAAAAGCTCTGTTTCCAAGAAAATCTGTCCATCTGTGATGGAAATTACATTCGTAGGAATGTACGCGGAAACGTCACCTGCCTGCGTCTCGATGATTGGCAGGGCCGTGATGGATCCGCCGCCGAGCTCATCGCAAAGGTGAGCTGCTCTCTCCAGCAGTCTGCTATGCAAGTAGAAAACGTCGCCTGGGTATGCTTCACGTCCAGGTGGTCTCCTCAGCAAAAGCGACATCGCTCTGTAAGCAACTGCGTGCTTGGAGAGGTCATCGTATATGATCAAAACGTCTTTTCCTTGATACATGAAATATTCTGCAATCGCGCAGCCCGCATATGGTGCAATGTACTGCAGCGGTGCTACGTCACTTGCTGTTGCGGAAACTACGATGGAATAGTCCATCGCTTCCTTTTCTTCCAGCGTCTGCACAAGCTGTGCTACTGTGGAATTCTTCTGGCCGATTGCTACGTAGATACAGATAACGTTCTTGCCCTTCTGGTTCAAAATCGTATCCAGTACGATTGCCGTCTTACCTGTCTGACGGTCGCCGATGATGAGCTCTCTTTGGCCCTTGCCTATTGGCATCATGGAGTCGATTGCCTTGATTCCTGTCTGCAGCGGCTCGTTTACTTTCTTTCTCTTGAGAACGCCAGGTGCTGGATTCTCGATTGGTCTGGTCTCTTTCGTGACGATTTCGCCCTTGCCGTCTATCGGCTGGCCGAGCGCATTGACAACTCTGCCGATCATCGCGTCGCCTACTGGAACTTCTACAACTTTGCCTGTCGGCTTAACGATGTCGCCTTCCTTGATGTCTCTGTCTGAGCCGAGGATTACGACGCCGACGTTGTCTTCTTCTAAGTTCTGTGCCATGCCGTATACGCCGCACTCGAACTCGAGCAATTCGCCTTCCATGCAGCGGCTGAGTCCGTAAACTCTGGCAATGCCGTCGCCGACCTGAAGAACCGTACCGTAGTCCAGAATCTCGTATCTGCTCTGGTAATTTTTAATTTGCTCTTTTATGACCGAACTTATTTCTTCCGGCTTCAAATTCATAGGGACTCCTCCCTCCTTATAGTCTTCTAATTGTCTCTCAGGCTGCGGAGAAGCGCATCGAAATCGCCTTTGATAGATTTGTCTATCATCTTGCCGTCAACCTGTATTTTTACACCGCCGAGAAGTTCTTTCTCGACGATATTCTTTAGTTTGATATTTTTCTGGAGAAGCTTGGACATTTCCTTCTCGAAACGCGTAAGCTGCTCGTCCGTGAGCGGGTCTGCGCTGAAAATTTCGCCGTATGCCTGCCCACGTTCTTTGTCGTAAAGCTCGATGTACTTGTGGCGAATCCTCAAAATCTGCGAGGTTCTGTTTTTGTCCACCAAGACATACAGAAAGTTTATCATTTCCTTGCTGAGTTTATCCCCGAGCGTGCTTGAAATGACTTGCTTCTTTTCTTCGCCCATGATTGCGGGGCTCTTGAGGAACTCCTCAAATCCGGGTACGTCCTTCAGGACGGCTTTGAGCGTGTCCAGCTCCTGCAAAAACTCGTCTTCTTTGCCGAGCTCCTGAGCAGCCTCAAACAAGGCAGCTCCGTACGTAAGTGCTACTACTGATTCTGCCATTTACCGCTTCCCGCCTCCTCCAAAACTTTGTCAACAAGTTCCTGCCTGTCGTCTTCGTTGAGTTCCTTCTGGACGATTTGCTCGGCTGTGAGTACAGCGAGTTTTGCGACATCTTTCTTCAGTGACGCAACCGCCTTTTCCTCTTCGACTGCGATCTTCTTATGTGCGTCGGCCATAATCCTCGAAGCTTCTTCCTTTGCTTCGGAGACTATCGTGCCTGCACGTTCGTCGGCGATAAGCTTGGCGTCCTTGATAATCTGGCGCTTCTCCTCCTCGGCGTTTGCGAGGGTCTGGCTGTATTCCTTGAGAAGTTCGTCCGCCTTCTTGCTCTCGTTGTCCGCGTGGATGAGTTTTTCCTCAATCATCGCCTGTCGAGCCTCCATGAAGTTGTGAACTTTCTCGAAGAAAAAGTGCTTCAGAATCAGGTACAGTACCAAAACGGTTATCGCAGAGAAGAGAAGATTCCAGTTGAACTCCAGCAGTCCTTGGTATAATTTAACTTCCATATTAAAACCTTCTTAATTATCCTTCTGCTTGCTATTGCATTTGTTGCTGATACTGGCAGCTTCCAATAAATGTCAGCGCTGCCAATGCTGCAAATCAGATCTTGCCTGCGAGAACGATTGCGATTACGAATGTCAATACGCCGATTGTCTCCATGATGGCCAGTGCGATGATGAGGGAAGTTCTGATGCTTCCTGCTGCTTCTGGCTGCTTGCCCATGCTCTCCATTGCCTTGGAACCCATGAGGCCCTGTCCAATACCGATACCGAGTGCTGCGCATCCCATTGCGATACCTGCTGCGATTGCTATAATTCCTGTCATTTTGTTTTCCTCCTAATTTGTAAAAATAATTTTCCTTGGCCCGCTTAGTGGCTGTCGCCCCTTGCGATTGCCTTTGCCAAGAATACCATTGTTAGCGTTACGAATATGTACGTTTGAATAACCGGCTCAAACATATCGAAAAAGCCGTTCAGCGGAAGCACGAGCACCGCTCTGAGGAACGGAATGTCGCAAATAAACGAACTCAACCATTCCATCAAATTCATCCAAAGGTCGACGACGATTACACCACCGAAGATGTTTCCGAAAAGTCGGAAGCCCAGTGACACTGGAAGCGTACAGTCCTCCAAGATGTTCAGCGGGAACATGAACGGATATGGGTCGCACATGTGCTTAATCTTGCCCTTGATTCCGAGGAACTTGATTCCACCGAACTGAATCAGCAGAAATGTCATCAGCGAGAGCGCAAACGTTACGTTTACGTCCGCCGTAATCGGTCGCTGTCCGAACAGTCCGAGCGAGCTTCCCATCAATATGTAAAGGAAAATCGTTCCTATATAAGGTGCGTAAATCTCTGCATCTCTACCAAGGTTCTCCTTCGCATAGTTGTAAACTTTCTCGACGATGAACTCTGCTACGAGTTGCCGTTTGGTCGTCGGTATCGTCTCTAACCCATGCCCGAGCCAGATGCAAAGCACCGCAATGATTGCCGCTACTATCATGCCCCACAGCGTACTCTCCGACAAGAAAACCTTGCCATCGCCGAAGCCTATGATAATTCGCGCGCCCAGCTCGTCAACATTTATCATGCAAAGACCTCCTTTCCCTGCATTTGTCCTTTTGGCCTAAGAAAGCAACAAAAGTGATTTTTTAATTATACCACTCAAAAAAATTAAAAAAACACCCTCACGCTACGATTTCGCTAAAATAACACATTTTCGTCGTTTTCTTTACAGTTCCTTAGCGATTTTTTGGTAATTTCTCCAAATACGTATTTGTGCGGGTGCCTAATCGGGGATTTTGCTTATTTGCGATTTATGCTTGACTGTGTATTTTTATTTATGGTAGGTCTCGTGACGGATGATTTTGAAGCCGCGATAGATTTGCTCAAGGAGGATGACGCGCATCATCTGGTGCGGGAACGTCATCTTCGAGAATGAAAGCTTGTAATCTGCGCGCTTGCTGACCTCTGCGCTTAGGCCGAGGCTGCCCCCGATTACGAAGGCTACGTTGCTCCTGCCTGTGAGCGAAAGCTCTTCGATTTTGTCGGCGAGCTCTGGCGATGTCAGCTGCTTGCCGAGGATTTCGAGTGTGATGACATATGTGTCGTCTTTGATGGACTTGAGGATGGAATGGCCCTCTTCAATCTTGACGTTTTCTTCGTCGGCTTCGGATGCGTTCGCTGGGAGCTTCGCTTCCTTCAGCTCCACGATTTCGATATTGCAATATCTGCCGAGCCTCTTCATGTACTCGGCCACTGCGTCCGTCCAGTATTTTTCTTTGAGTTTGCCTATGCAAATGATTTGAATGTTCATGTCTTGCTATTCTCCCTGCCTGCTACACTTCGATTATGTCGCCGAGCTCGGACTTCGGTGCGGTCTTCATCAAAAGGTCTCTGCCCACAAGAAAGTCGTTCTCCTCGAGTATGTTCTTCACCGTCAGATATGCCTGCGCTGGCGTGTTGTTCTCCGAGCTGAGATGGGCGAGCACCACGCTCGGCACCTTCTCTCCGTCGATTTCTCTGAGGTATCTGCAGAGCGCCTCTGCGCATGCCTCGTTGGAAAGGTGCCCCTCGTCGCCCATGATTCTGCGTTTGAGCGGATACGGGTATCTGCCGTAGAGCAGGAGGTTCACCTCGTGGTTTGCCTCGATTACGAGCGCATCCGCGCCGCTGATTATGCCGTATATTTCTTCAGTCATGCAGCCCGTGTCTGTGACGATTGCAATCTTCTTGCCGTTTCTCTCGAAGGCATATCCCGTCGGCTCCGCCGCGTCGTGCGAGAGGGAGAACACCGTGACCTTGATATCGCCGACCGTGAATGTGTCGCCTGCTCCGACGATTTCGAAGTCATCCTGCGAAATCGCCGATGTCTTCTCTAATATGCTGTTCATCGTGCCCTCGCTTGCAAACACTGCGTTCTCGAAGGGTCTCCTCTTCACGAGCGTGTGCAGGCACTTGGTGTGATCCGTGTGCTCGTGCGTCACGCATATTGCGCCGAGGTCGGCGCAGCCGAGCCCAAGCTGCGCCAGGGCTGCGTCCGTCGCCTTGGCCGTGAGCCCTGCGTCCACGAGTATCGCCGTCTCCTCGCTCCGGACAAGGTAGCTATTGCCCGAGCTGCTGCTCGCAAATGAGCAAATTGATAAGTTCATTAGTTTTCGTTTCTCCGTGTTAGATCTTCGATTTGCGAATTTGCTTGCCCGCGTATCTTCCGCGCAAGTTTTCGCACGTTTTATATTACCACAAATTCTTTTCGTTGTAAAATATCGCGATTTAGTGCATAATATAAATAGTAGCTTTCGCGGCACGCTGGGCTACGAGTAAACGGGCGTGCCGCGCGCAGAACGCAGAATGAACTAGGAGAAAAACTATGGCAATATTGAGAATGTATACAGATGGGGCTTGCTCCGGAAATCAGTCGGACGAGAATGTCGGCGGCTGGGGCTCTGTCCTTGAATACGGAGAACATAAGAAGGAACTGTTCGGCGGCATGGTGAACACGACGAATAACCGCATGGAGCTGACCGCAGTAATTGAGGCGTTCCGTGCGCTCAAGGCACCAGGTCAGACGATCCAGGTCTTCACGGACAGCTCGTACGTAGCAAACTGCTTCCGCGAAAAGTGGTATGTGTCCTGGGAGAAGAACAACTGGAAGAACGCTTCCAAGAAGCCTGTCGAGAACAGGGAACTCTGGGAAGAGCTACTATCGCTCGTTAGACAACATGATGTCCGATTCTTCCGCGTGAAGGGTCACGTAAACCTCGCTAGCAAGAGCACGAACTTCGATGCGCTCTACGAGAAGTTCCTCGAGTGGAACGGTGCTGACTTCAGTTTCGAAGACTTCAAATATGTTACTGAGATGAACAACCGCGCTGATGAGCTTGCTAACGAGGGTATCAAAGCCAACAGACGTTAACTGGGCTAGGGCGCGCGGGCGCTGCTGGGCAGCCGCCCTGGGTTGACTTTGCGGCTGGCCAGCAGCGCGCTGGGTGGGCCGCCGCCCCTCGGAAACTGTGGCGGCGGTCCGCCCAGGCTGGAGCCTTTGCCCAACCCGGGCTCCAGCCCCGCGCGCCAGCCCAAAAACGACCTTGCAAACTGCAAGGCCGTTTTTTCGTGCTATTTTATTGTGGGCTGGCCTACAGGCACTTGCTGGTTCTCTTCCAGATGCCCATTTTCTCAGCTTCCTTGATGAGATCATCTCTGAAATCAGGATGCGCTACGCTGATGAGAAGCTCAGCTCTCTCCCACGTGGATTTGCCCTTGAGGTCAACATCGCCGTACTCAGTTACGATATGGTTCGTCGCCATTCTCGGTGTCGTAACGATTGCGCCCTTCGGGAGCACTGGCGAAATCAGCGATTCCAACTTGCCATTCTTCATGCGTCTCGTCGATGGCGTGCAGAGGAAACTCTCTCCGCCTCTGGACTGATAAGCACCCAGCACGAAGTCGAGCTGTCCGCCCGTGCCGCTTATCTGGCGATGTCCAGCCGTCTCAGAGCAAACCTGTCCGTACAGGTCAACCTGGATGCAGCTGTTAACCGAAAGGAAGTTCGGAATCTGCGCGATAGTTGCGATATTGTTTACATAGTCTACTGGCGCATTGCAGCAAATCGGGTTGTCATCGATAAAGTCATACAACCTCTTGCTTCCGCCCGCGAATGTATATACAGCTTTGCCCTTGTCGATAGGCTTGTTACCTGTCAGCTTGCCAGCCTCGAACAGGTCAACGTAAGCATCCGTGAGCATCTCCGTATGTGCGTTGATATTGCGTAAATCAGAATCCGCGATCATCTGTCCGATACACAGCGGCAAGCTTCCGATTCCGAGCTGCAGCGTGCTATGGCTTCTGATTTTCTCTACTACGTGAGCTGCGATTTTCTTGTCGACTTCAGTCGGCTCCTTCACTGGCAACTCAGCGAGCGGCGTGTTGCTGCCCTCTACGATATAGTCAATGCCGTACAGATTCAGCTGCGTCTGATAGCCGTGTGCAATCGGCATGTTCTCGTTTACTTCTACGATGACCTTCTTTGCGCCCTTGATAACGCCCCACATGTCGGCAACCTGCGGTCCGAGGTTGAAGTTTCCGTGCTTGTCCATAGGTGCAACCTGGAACATCGCGATATCAACTTCGTTGTGGTTGTTTACCCAGAAAAGCGGCAGTTCACAGAACAGCATCGGGATGTACCAACAACGGCCGTCCTTGTTCATCAGTCTGTCGTGGGAATTGAAGTGCGCCGATGCGAAACGAACCTGGTCGTTGCTCGTCGTCGCAAGATATGTCTCAAATGGTTTCTCGCGGATGGAAACTGTGCTGATAACCGTGATGTCCTTCAGCTCGTCAGCTCTCCTTGCGATTGCCTTATCGATATCGATGACGGATCCGCAGCCGAGGCCGAAGTGGAGTCTGTCTCCGGTCTTTACCATTGCCGCTGCATCATCTGCAGTAATTAATTTTTTCTTGTACTCCTCTGCTAAATTTGATACCTTATACATCCTTTACTTTTTACCTCACAAAACTCATTTTGTTTTTCAATTACATAATACGGAATCAAGTATACACCATTGTCATAAAAATAACAAGCGGTTTCGCACAGTTTTTGGACGGAATCCGTGTATTTTTCAAAATACAAAATTAAGGGGTGTAAAAATCGGCGGTTCTGTGGTACAATAGTTTCAATTGAATTGTTATTATTCTGTGGGTAGGTAAATGGATAAGCGAACCTCGTTCCACCAACGAAATCAAAGATTTCGGGTGGAACTGAGAACCGCCATACTCGCTACGCTCGTATCACCAACGCTCTCTTTAGAAATCCATTTAACCCTATGAATACAACCTATGTGTCTCCGTAGTTAAATGGATATAACAGTGCTCTCCTAAAGCATAGTTGGCGGTTCGATTCCGCCCGGGGATACCAACAGAAAAGCCCTTGGAAGCAACCTCTCCAAGGGCTTCTTTTAATTCAGTTTTCCTGGGAACTGGATGACGTTGTTGAAGTGCGGGAGGTTCGATG
>CAVGSW010000037.1:0-336 GCA_963631945.1 Flexilinea sp.
TGCCTAGCCTGTATAGTAGCAGAACTAGCACATCGTCCTTTATCTCGTAAATGAGTAGCCAGTCTGGTTCAATGTGGCACTCTCGCGTACCTATATATTCGCCGCTAAGTGCGTGATCTTTGAATTTAGCATCTAGCACTTCGCCTTTCGCCAAAGTTTCAACTACGTCGAAAAGTTTTTCGAGATTCTTATTTTGTTTCTTCGCTAGTTTTAAGTCTTTCTTGAAGCGGCTTGTAAATTGAATGTCGTATCTCATACTTCAAGTGCCTCCCTGAGCTCAGAAATGCTGGAGTATCTCGGTGCATTCGGGTCGGAAGCCATCTTTCTTCCTTCTTC
>CAVGSW010000037.1:346-10913 GCA_963631945.1 Flexilinea sp.
CGGACGGATTTTTTGGCAAAAATATTAAATGCAGTGGACATCGACATACCCATATCCGAACAAAAAGCCTCAAATTGATTCTTCAAATCGCTATCCATGCGGATATTTATACTCGTAGTAGCCATAATTTCACCTCCTTTATATACACATATTATATCAATTTGTTTACGCTGTCAACAATTTTATGAAATATTGCATCAAAAATGTTGAATGTTCGAAATGCGGTCTTTTGGTATATTTGGGTTGATTTTTGGACGGGGTTTGGTATAATGTATAGGTTAGAATGATTTTTATTAGGAAAGGGAACAGACGATGGAAAAAAACCTTGCGAAGACATATAACCCGAAGGATTTCGAGGACAGAATTTATGAGATGTGGGAGACGAATGGTGCGTTCGAGGCACATGTAGATAAGGACAAGAAACCTTTCACAATCGTAATGCCGCCGCCAAACATCACTGGACAGCTGCACATGGGACATGCGCTTGACCAGACACTGCAGGATGTCCTCACTAGATGGAAGAGAATGCAAGGTTACAGTGCACTCTGGCTTCCGGGCTCCGACCACGCGAGCATCGCGACCGAGGTTAAGGTCGTAGAAAAGCTCAGATCAGAGGGCATTGAGAAGGAAGACATCGGTAGAGAAGAGTTCCTCAAGCACGCATGGAAATGGAAAGAAGAATACGGCGGCAGAATCACAAGACAGTGCCGCAAGCTCGGTGACTCCTGCGACTGGTCCAAGGAAAGATTCACGATGGACGAGGGCTGCAGCAATGCGGTCAAGGCAGCATTCATCAAGCTTTATCAGAAGGGTCTCATCTACAAAGGAAATAGACTCGTTAACTGGTGCCCGAAGTGCGGAACATCGCTTTCCGACGCTGAGGTTGAACACGAGGATAAGAACGGCAAGTACTGGTATTTCAAGTATCCTGCTGTAGAGCCGACGGCTGATTTTGATGGAATCGTAGTCGCTACATCCCGTCCAGAGACGATGTTCGCCGACGAAGCAATCGCCGTTCATCCAGACGACGAGAGATACAAGAATTTAATTGGCAAGAAGGTAATCCTTCCGCTCGTAGGCAAGGAAATTCCAATCATTGCCGACACATATCCAGACCCAGAGAAGGGTACAGGCGCAGTAAAGATTACGCCAGCACACGACCCTAACGACTTTGAGGTTGGACAGCGCGCGGGACTTCCTGTAGTTTCCTGCATCAACAAGGACGCTACTATGAATGAGCTCGCTGGCAAGTACGAGGGACAGGACCGCTACGAATGCCGTAAGAACTGGGTCGCTGACCTTGAGGCAGCCGGATATCTCATCAAGACAGAAGAAAAAGTTATCCCGATGGGAACTTGCTATAGATGCCACACTGTAATCGAGGACATGGTTTCCGACCAGTGGTTCGTTGCGATGGAAGAGTTGGCTAAGCCTGCAATCGAAGTTGCAAAGAATGGCAAGCTCAGACACATTCCAGAAAGATTCGAGAAAATCTATCTGCATTGGCTCGAAGGCATCAAGGACTGGTGCATTTCCCGTCAGCTTTGGTGGGGACACAGAATCCCTGCATATTACTGCGACGAGTGCGGCGAGACAGTTGTAGCATATGATACGCCTGCAAAGTGCCCGAAGTGCGGATGCACACACTTTACTCAGGACGAGGACGTACTCGACACATGGTTCTCCTCGGCACTTTGGCCGTTCTCAACACTCGGCTGGCCTGAGAAAACGCCTGAACTTGAATATTTCTATCCGACGGATGTGCTCGTAACAGGCTACGACATCATCTTCTTCTGGGTAGTCAGAATGGTATTCTCGGGACTCGAATACATGGGAGACGTTCCATTCCACGATGTTTACATCCACGGACTGGTTCGTGATGCGCAGGGCCGCAAGATGAGCAAATCGCTCGGAAACGGCATTGACCCGCTCGAGATTATCGACAAATATGGTGCAGATGCGCTCAGATTCATGCTTTCCACGGGCATCACGCCAGGTAACGACATGAGATTCACCGAGGACAGACTTGAGAACGCAAGAAACTTTGCTAACAAGCTCTGGAACGCTTCGAGATTCGTAATCATGAACCTGCAGGACGAGGACGGCGAGTTCAAGCCGCTCGCAAAGTGCTGCGACGATTGCTGCGGTGGCGCATGTTCGAACACTACTAATTTTGCTAACATCCCGCTCAGGGACGAAGATAAATGGATGCTAAACAAGGTGAACGACGCTATCGCATACATTGACAATGCGATGGAGCGTTACGACCTTGCAATGGCTGGACAGAGGGCATACGACCTCATTTGGAACGAGTATTGCGACTGGTACATCGAGTTAGTTAAGCCAAGACTTTGGGGCAACGACGAAGAGGACAAGAAAGTCGTTCGTTTCGTGCTCGTAATGTGCCTGAAGAACATGCTCAAGCTCCTTCACCCGTTCATGCCGTTCATCACAGAGGAAATCTGGGGATTCCTGCCACATGGCGAGGGCGAGCAGGGTTATCTGATCGGTGCTGAATGGCCGAAGACAAGCCCAGCTTACATCTATCCAAAGGCTGAGAAGACGCTCGAGATGGCTATGGAAGCAATCAAGGCAATCCGTAATATCAGAACGGAGAAGAATGTTGCACCTTCCAAGAAGGTAAAGGCTATAATCGTAGCTAGCGGCGAGAAGGCTGAGACGGCAAAGGCTGGCGAGGCTTATCTCAAGAACCTTGCTAACATCACGGAGATTACATTTGCTGAGTCAAAGGATGCTGTTCCGGCGGATGCAGTTTCCGCAGTTATCGACGGAGCTGAGATCTACGTTCCGCTCGACGACCTCGTTGACTTCGCAGAGGAAGCGGCTAGACTCGAGAAAGAGCAGAAGAGACTCGAGGGCGAGGTTAAGCGTTCAAACGGCATGCTGAGCAACCCAGGCTTTGTGAACAAGGCTCCAGAGGCGAAGATTCAGGCAGAGCGCGACAAGCTTGCAATGTACGAGGAAATGCTCGCAAAGGTTAAAGAGCAGCTTGCATCGATACAGGCAAAGCTCAAATAGGAAGGTAGCAGATGGCAGATTTGAAAGACGGAGCTAGCAAAAGCGCTGGTGCGATCAGCAAAATACATGAATTCGAGAAATTCGGTTCGATACTCGGCCTGGAGAGGATGAACGTGCTCCTCGAAAGACTCGGAAATCCGCAGGACGAGCTGAAGGTTATTCATGTGGCTGGCACGAACGGCAAGGGCTCCACGTGCAAATTTATTTACAATGTATTAAAAGAATCGGGCTACAAGGTGGGGTTATATACCTCACCTTTCCTTGAAGTATTCAACGAGAGGATTGAGCTCGATGGAGAATATATCAGCGACGAGGATTTGGCGGCATACACGGACCGCGTGCTCGCTGAAGTTAAGCAAATCACTGAGGAAGGCGGACAGTCGCCAACGGAGTTTGAGGTAATCACAGCGATTGCGCTTCTGTACTTTGCGGAGAAAGGAACTGACTTCTGCGTGCTGGAGGTTGGACTCGGCGGCAGAGGCGACTCTACGAACGTCTGCAAAAAGCCGCTCGTGAGCGTGATAACTTCGATTTCATATGACCACACGGATCGCCTCGGCAATACCCTTACGGAAATTGCCTCGGAAAAAGCTGGCATCATCAAGGACGGCTGCCCGGTTGTAACAAGCACCGATACAGATGAAGCACTCGCCGTCCTCCGCGCGGCTGCGGCAGAACACGGCTCGGCATACTTGGAATGCCGCAATCTGCCTTGCCGCATCACCTCAGAATCCCTCACCGGCTCGACATTCGACCTCGATGTCTGCGGCAGGAGCTTCGCGGGCCTTGCAATCAGCATGATCGGCGAGCATCAGGTGCAGAACGCCACTGCGGCAATCGCGGCTCTGTGCGTGCTGGCAGATGCTGGCCACATAGAGTTCTCAGAAGACGCACTTCGCCGCGGCCTACTTGCCGCCAAGCAAATCGGCAGATTCGAAATCATGTCGAAGCAAGGCGCAGAGCCTATTTACATCATAGATGGCGCGCACAATCCAGACGGCGCTCACGTGCTCGAGGATGCGATGAGCAGATTCTGCGCAGGCAAGAAAATCCTCATGCTTACGGGAATGCTCGCGGACAAGGACACGGATCATATACTCGCCGAGTTTCTTAAGATAACTAAGGACTTCGTGGTGACGGAGCCTGCGAATCCGCGTAAGATGACGAAGGAAGAGCTCGGAG
Source organism: Flexilinea sp. (assembly GCA_963631945.1). Classification (GTDB taxonomy): domain Bacteria; phylum Bacillota; class Clostridia; order Peptostreptococcales; family Anaerovoracaceae; genus CAG-238. The sequence continues at coordinate 4,568 of CAVGSW010000037.1, forward strand.
ATAAGCTGACTGCACTCGGTGGCAATGTGCTCGGGGCAGGCTCGCCAGCTGAGGCATTTGAACTCGCGCACAGCCATGCAAGCGAATACGACGTGATCCTTGCGGCTGGCTCGCTTTATTTAATCGGAGAAATCCGCGGAATTATCAGGAGGACGATATGAAATTTATCTTGCGCTCGACAGACGAATACGACAGACTCGTGAAGTTTTTCGTGGAGAATAGATTGGAATTCGACGGCGATGAGGAGGTCGACACGGACATCCTCAAGTGCTGGAAGATAACGCAGGCAGAGGCTGGCGACCTTTCGCATATCACGACGGATAATAGAGAAGGCTCGGACTATATCGTCGCGGGCTGCGTCCTCGCACAGCGTGAGGGCGAGTATATAATAGATGGAATTGCGGTCGACAAGACGATGCGCAAATTCGGTCTCGGCAAGCTTCTCATTAACAAGGCGAAGGAAGAAGTAAAGTCCCGCGGGGGCAACTCGATTTATCTCGTGGCTCGCGCACCGGGATTCTTCAGAAAGCTTGGATTTACAACGATTCCAGCTGACAACGCACCGAATTTCTTCGAGTGCAAATACTGTCCGCAGTACGGAACGGAATGCCATCCGGAAATTATGAAATTAGAATTTTAAGGTACCTCAATGAACGAAAAAAGCATTGAACAACAGAATTACGATAAAATTTTACAGGGAGTGCTCGATATCGCTGAGGAGATGCTCGTCGCTGGCGCTGAAGTCAGCCGCGTTGAGGACAGCGTCGAGAGGATGTTGTACGCTTACGGCTGCAGCAGGGTGAACGTTTTCGTCATCATCTCGAACATTCAGGTAACCATGGAAGAGCCGAACGGCCAAATCATCACGCAGATTCGCATGGTCGCAAGGAACGATGTTAACTTCGACAGGCTCGACTATCTGAACGACCTTTCGAGGTACGTCTGCGCGAACACGCCAGATAGCGACGATCTTCGCAAGAAAATCGACAAAATCCTCGCTCGGAAGCAGCCAAGCCTCGCAATCAACATTCTGAGCTGCATGCTCATCGCAGGGAGCTTCGCAGTTTTCTTCGGTGGCTCGCTCATGGACGGGCTGGCGGGCGCAATCTGCGGCCTCGCCGTAGCACTGCTCAACATGGCAATTACGAGGCTCGGTCAGAATGCGCTGGCGAGCGTGTTCGTCGTGTCGTTCCTCGGGGGACTGCTCTCGGTCTTCATGGTTTTGATAGGTCTCGGCCAGCACACGGACAAAATCATGATTGGCGTAATCATGCTCCTAATCCCTGGAATTGCGCTGACTAACGGCGTTAGAGACATGCTGACAGGTGATATCGCGGCGGGGATGCTGAGGGTCGCAAACGCGGTTCTCCTTGCAATTGCAATCGCCTGCGGTTTCGCACTTTCACTCCTCGTGACGGGAGGTGGGCTGATATGACGACTATGGAAATGGTAATCCAAATCACGGCCGCATTCATCGGCTCGCTCGGCTTTGCGATGTTTTTCAAGATGCGCGGCAAGCATGTTTTCCTAGCGGGCGTTGGCGGTGCATTGACATGGTGGATATACCTTTTGCTCGAAGCGAGCCTCGGCGGAGTGTTCCTGCCGAACCTCGTAGCGTCGATATTTGTCGGCGTGTATGCAGAGGTAATGGCGCGCGTCAACTACGCACCTGCGACGATTTTCCTGACATCAGGTGCGGTGCCGCTCATCCCAGGAGGCAGCCTGTATTACACCATGCTCGGACTAGTGGAAAGCGACACGCTCATGTTCGAAGAAAACGGCCGCAAGGCGCTCATCATAGCGCTTGCAATCGCGCTCGGCTTTATGTGCGTGGCAATCGTGAACAACCTATACATCCGATTCCGCGCCCAGCTCAAGCACCAAGTTCGACAAAACAAGTAAATATACAGCACGGGATTACAAAAATTCCCAATCATTCAAAAAAGATAATTCACAAATTTGCCACACTTGTGAATTATTTTTTTGTTAAAATATAAATACTGTGAAAAAAAGTGAAATAAAAAATCAAATATACATAACATAAGAAAAGGAATTGAGTAGGAGAGACTGCATGAAAAAGTGGGTAAAAAAGCACAAAGTTTTGGTAATAATCGTGGCACTTGTAGTGGTGGCAATCGCAGTGAAGAGCATATTCTTTACTGACGCGGCGCAGGGTTACGACGAGGAAACGGTTCAGACGAGGGACATCGTGACGTATAACTCCTTTGTTGGAAACGTCGCGCCAGCCTCGGACATTGACCTCACTGCGCAGGCGAGCGAGGAAGCCGTCAAGGTCCTCGTCGAGAAAGGCGACAAGGTCAAGGAAGGTGACGTGATTGCCAAGCTCGACACAACGACCGTAGACTACAATATCGAGTTGCAAGAGGCGAGCCTCGAGGCCACGAAGAAGAACAACAAGTACAACATCTCAGATGCGAAGCGCGGCTACGAGAACTACAAGGAGACTGTCGACAGCGGCCTGAACAGCCAGCTTGAGAGTGCGCGTGTGCAGCTTGAGAGCGCAGAGAAGGCTCTCACGGACGCAAAGGACGAGTACGACAAGGCGAAAAAAGAGATAGACACAGGTACGTATTCCAGCATCCAGAGCGTATACATGCAGCGCGAGCAGGCGTACAGGTCGTATCAGCAGGCTTCGGCTTCCGCAAGCGATGCGTATGATGCGTATATAAAGGCAAAGAAGGCGTATGACACTGCGTATAGTGCAGTGAAGGCACAGGCGGCAAAGGCGGCAACACAGGCAACGGATGCGACAGCGGCAGGAGCGGCAGCGACAACTACGATTTCGAGCGCAGAACTTGCTTCCCTCGAAACCGCTATGGACTCCGCGTACTCCCAGTACCAGAGCCTCGACAGAACGGCCGACTCGTATTACGACAATTACACCGACGCGAAGAAGTCATTTGAGGATACGAAGAAGAGCATACTCGAGAATCTCGAGGACAGCATAGAAAATGCCCAGATTAGCTACAACAACGCCAAGAAGAGCTACGATGTAGTGGAGCTTGCGGTTGAGCAGCAGTTAGGCGAATACAAGGCAGCATATGACAAGACAAAAGACCTCAGCGATGTGAGCACAGCCGAGATTCAGCTTGCACAGCTCAAGGCATCCCGCGAGGACTACATCATCAAAGCCCCAGCAAGCGGTACCATCACATCGCTCAGCATTGAAAAAGGCGAGATGGTAACCATGGGAACTCCAATTGCAACGATTTCCGACCTCGAAGGCATGCAGGTAGAGATAAAGGTAGACGAATATACTATTAAGAATGTAAGCGTTGGCGACGAGGTGACCATCCACGTCGACGCGCTGGATAAGGACTATGATGGCACGCTCGTAGAAGTTGACAAGACAGCGACTATAGAAGGCGGAGTCTCATATTTCAATGCGAAGGTAAACTTCACGCCAGACGACGATGTCAAGAGCGGCATGAGCGTAGAAGTAAAGGTCATGAGAGTGAACGAGCCTGATTCCATCAGCGTTTCGCAGAGCAGCTTGCAGTATAACGACGATAACACGGCATACGTATATATGAAGGACGAAAACGGTGAACTGGTCAAAGTAGACGTTACGCTCGGAGCCTCCGATGGCACATACGTACAGGTTACGGAAGGCTTGGCGGAAGGCGATGTGATTTACTATCCGCAGTCATCTATATATTCATATGAGGACATGGACGAGGAAGACATGGACGAAATGCGAGATGCGAGAAACTCCATGATGCTCGGCGACTCAGGCGATAGCAGCGACAGCAGCACGAGCGACAGCAGCGGAAGCGCCGAGTAGCGTAGGTGGAGGTGCATAATGGCTGAAATTCTACGCATGGAAAAAATCATAAAACAATATACAATGGGCGACGAAGTTTCGACCGTGCTGAAAGGCATTGATTTGTCGGTAAACGAGGGCGAGTTCCTCGCAGTGCTCGGGCCATCCGGTAGCGGCAAGTCGACCCTGATGAACATAATCGGTTGCCTCGACACTCCGACGAGCGGGGATTATTACCTGTCGGGCAGACACATATTTAATCAAGACGAAAAAACGCTCGCACACATCAGGAGCAAGGAAATCGGCTTTATCTTCCAGTCGTTCTACCTGCTGCAGAGGCAGACGGCGCTCGACAACGTCATGCTTCCTTTGATATATGCAGGGGTGGGCGCCAAGGAGCGCGAGGAGCGAGCGAAGGAGATGCTCGCGCGCGTCGGCCTCGAGGACAAGATGTATCACTATCCGAACCAGATGTCTGGCGGGCAGCAGCAGAGAGTTGCAATCGCGAGGGCGATTTCCACGAACCCGACGATTTTGCTCGCGGATGAGCCGACGGGCGCGCTCGACCAAAAGACAGGTCAGCAGGTCATGGAGATTTTCAACGAGCTGAATGAAGAAGGCAGGACGATTATCATGATCACACATGATTCTAAGATTGCATCTCACGCGAAGAGAATTGTCCGCATCCTCGACGGAAATATCAGCGAGGGAGGTCTAGAGGATGCGTAACTTTGGTATGATCAGACAAAGCGTGATTATGTCCATCCAGAACATAATCGCAAACAAAATGCGTACATTCTTGACGACGCTGGGAATTATCATAGGCGTAGGTGCTGTAATCGCGCTCATTACAAGCGTTTCGGCGGTTACGGATTACATAATGGAGCAGTTTTCGAGCCTCGGCGCAGGGACAATCACGATTTCGGCGCCAGGAACCGCACTGAAGTACGGCCTCTCGGAGAACGATATTTCCGAAATCGAGGAAATGGACAATGTCAAGGGCGTTGCGCCTTCCGTCACAGTCACTGCAAAGGTTGTGAGAAACGACTATGTGAGCAGTGACGTTACGGTCACTGGTAAGAACGAAGACTATTTCCAGAAAAACGACGAAATGGTCACATACGGCAGAGCTTTCACGGCGCAGGACATGGACGGAACCGTTGCGGTCTGCCTCATAGACGACGATTTGGCGAAGACGTTTTTCCTCGGTGAGGATCCGCTCGGCAAGACGATTATCGTAGGCGGTATCACGTACACGGTCGTTGGACTTTGTAATCCTGACGATACGATGAGCGACATGATGGTTGGTATCACTGACTCCGACGGGACGATTTACATTCCATATAAGAATGCCATGAACATGAATGGCACGAACAGGGTAAACAGCCTCGATGTTTACGTCGATGATACGGACAAAACGGATGAGCTCGTGGATAGGCTCGAGGCTTATCTTGACAATGCGTTCAACGATGCGGACAATGCTTATTCGATTATAAACATGGAGAGCCTCGTTGAAATGATGGACGATATGTCGGATATAATGACGAAATTGCTGGCTGGTATCGCCTCGATTTCGCTTCTCGTTGGCGGCATAGGAATCATGAACATGATGCTCGTCAGCGTTACGGAGAGGACGAAGGAAATCGGCCTGAGGAAGGCGCTCGGTGCGGAGCCTGGCATAATCCAGCTGCAGTTTTTGATTGAGTCGATTATCCTCTCGCTGCTCGGCGGGATCATCGGAATTCTGTTCGGCGAGCTGCTTTCGTATATAGCGCTGAATGCGATTGACACGGAATTTAGAGTAAACGTTTCGGCGGTTGCGCTTGGATTCTTCTTCTCGCTCGGCGTGGGTGTTATCTTCGGATGGGCGCCCGCACGGAAGGCGAGCAAGCTGAACCCGATCGACGCGCTGCGGAGCGAATAATTTACCCTTGCAGAGGGGGTCGCTTTGTGCTAAAATAGAAACATCTTAATACTTATATATTTACGGAGGGAAAAAAATGTTCGACGCATGCGGAAATGACAACAACACATACAATGTTGACAATTTCGAATTTATCAAAAAAACATCGCCTACAGTAGGCGGATTTATCGAAAAGGAGTACAATCGCCAGAAGAATAACGTGGAGCTCATCGCTTCCGAAAACTACTGCTCTGAGGCAGTTTTGGCGGCTTGCGGAAGTTGTCTTTCGTGGAAATATGCGGAGGGTTATCCATATGTACGTACAACTGGTAACACTGGCCGCTACTATGGCGGAACTGAGTTCGTTGACCAGTTAGAGGAATATTGCTGCGAGACTTGGAAGAAGGTTTTCAACACTGATTATCACGTAAACGTACAGCCACACAGCGGCTCGCAGGCTAACTTCGCTGCTTACAAGTCAGTGCTTAATCCTGGAGATACAATTCTTTCGCTGAACCTCGACAACGGCGGCCACCTCACTCACGGTTCGTCCGTAAGCTTCAGCGGCAAGCTTTACAATATCGTATTTTATGATGTAGACGAGAGAGGATATATCGACATGGAGGACGTTCGCAAGAAAGCTCTTGCTTGCAGACCTC